>JACIXQ010000005.1 GCA_014360465.1 bacterium | reverse complement strand
GATTTGGGGCTGATACCAACTGGCATATGGGGTTGGATGCTCACAAGTTCATAACTCCTGATTTCAAGTATGCATTGACCCTTTATCCCGATTACAGCGACATTGAGGCAGTTTATCAGACGATAGACATTTCCTATACCGAGACCTGGCTTCAGGATACAAGACCCTTTTTCACCGAGGGTAGCGAATATTTTGGTTCCTTTTACTCTCGCAGGATAGATAAATTTGATTGGGGTTTAAAGGCGTTTGGACAGGCAGGAAAGAATCAAATAGGATTCCTTAACTGCACCCGCCTTGACCCGTTCCGTAACGATACTGTTTTCAATTTCTCCCATAATCCTACTTATCAATCCTACATCGGTGCAACCATACAGAGTAGAGTTGAGAAAGGTTATAAGAACCTGCTGATAGGAGTTGGTAGTGGATTTGGCTCAAGCGAATATAACTTTAATTTCAACTATGGCACAACATATATGGAACCCGGCTCAAAAGGTTTTTCCTATGAAGGTAGGTTTTGGAAAAGGTTGGGGGAAAGAGGCGGGTTTTTCTGCAGTTATTCCGGGGTCAGCCCGGATTTTTATCCTGACCTCCAACTTGTGGGTGAAACGGGGATAAAAAGGGGTAATTTGGGGATATTTTATCGCGATATAGCACCGAGAGGAGCGAAATGGTGGGAGAGCTATAGGATAAGATTGTTTTATAACAGGGGAAGTTATTGGACGGGCGGATTGAGGACGGAGTCAAAGGGGTTTAGCTTATCCATCGGTTTGCGTGGCGATATATCAATTAATTTTAATAGAAATATTACATTTTATGACCCATACAGGGATAATTTCACAAGCTTTTCCATCGGACTTGGCGCCCCGGAGAAGAGATATAGTATTGGTTTAGGCTATGGTGAAGGAATAAGAACGAATCTACCTTATAAATTCGCCTCTGGTTGGATTGGTCGTCAATTATTGAACGATAGATTAAACATAAGTCTTAATATGGAGAAGAGGTGGGTGGAGGAAGAGGGAGGATGGAGCGCTACCCAGCAGATGTGGGGCTCTATTTCCTATGACCTCGGCAGGGATTTCTGGATTATTTTTAGGATATATGGGTTCAAGGACACGGAGAGTCATACCAATATTAGCGCTGTAGTGAGGAAAAGAGGGGAAGACAAAAGGAACTTCTATCTGGTATTGGGCGACCCATTGGGGATAGACACGAAGGCAAGAGTAGTCATTAAATATGTTTATCCTTGGTAGGGGATTGGCTAACTAATTTGCGATTTTATTTCTTCTTCCAATTCTTCTGGAGAAATTGTCGCTGTCCCTATTTTTCCAACAGCTATTCCGGCGGCTACATTTGCCAATTGAGCTGATTGATAGAGGTCGGCACCTGCCAAAAGGGCTAAGGTCACGGTGGCGGTTACAACATCGCCTGCACCTGTAACATCAAATACCTGGCGGGCAACGGTTGGGATATCCATAATCTCTCCATCCTTAGGGAAAACCATCATCCCCTTTGCTCCCCGTGTTATAATTACCCCCTTTGCAGAGAGCTTTTCCAAAAGAAGTCGCCCATATCTTTTAATATCCTCATCGTTTTTCCCTTTTTCTCCCAGAGCTTGTGCTGCCTCGTTATCGTTGGGGACAACGAAGTGTATCCCTTTGAAGTAGCCTATTCTATCACGGGAATCTCCCACAGAAAGAGGGGCACTATTAGCGACAAGTTCTATCATCGCATCACTGACAACACCATAAGAGTAGTCGGCAAGGACTACCGCTTCTGCTTCGCTTATGGCTTTCCTTGCCTTCTTTAGTAGTTCCTCTTGAAGCTCTTCTTCTACTATCCCTTCAAAATACTCATCAATGAGTGCGAGTTGTTGGGTAGGGGAGTGTTCCTTAGTTGCTAAGAGCTTTGTGAAAGTGGTAGTTATATAATTGGGAGATATGACGATGTTATCTATATTTATATTTCTGCTCATTAATTTGAGAAGGATTTCCCCGTGATAATCTCTTCCAACTACTCCAACAGCAATAACATCGCCTCCCAGGCTTGCTATGCAATTACAGACATTTGCTCCACCGCCTGGGGTGTAATCACGCCGAAGGAGTTTCATCCTTGGTACAGGTGCTTCAGGTGAAAGGGAATAGGCTTCACCAAGAATATATTCATCAAGACACATATCCCCAATGACAACCACCTTTCTCCCTTTAAAGAGAGGAATAAAGGTGAGCAGTTCTGGGGATATGGGTATAGGCATAGGTTATGATGTTGGGAATTTGCCCAGTTTATTCTTTATATGGTTGATAAAATCTATTTCTTGAGGGTCAACTCCGTAGAGGACAGCGAGGTAAAGGCTGAGCATATCGCCAAAATAAATAAGGGAGAAAATCCTCGCTAATTTTCCTTCACCCCTTGTCCAGACTTCGTAAATCTCTGTTTTATCACCAATTAGTTCTTTTGTAATTTCTATTCTCTTTTTAATCCTATCGTTCTCCCCTTTATCTCGGAGCAGAACGACAGCGAAATTTGCTACTTTATCATTCCTTTCCCAAGCCATTATCTCGTTGTGATGGAGTTCGGGGAAGTAATCCACATAGGCGTGTGCTTTTGCGTTCTCATTTATTTGGGTCTTCCAACGGAGTGCTACGCCATAGAGAAGGGGAGAGGAGGCGTAGATAAGGGGAAGTTTTCCTTTAAGTGAGTAGGCAAGCTTCTTAGCATTATTTTCCGGGGTAGGTGTAAGCGGCGAGTATTCCTCTCTCAATTCCCTAAGGAGCTCTATAGCTTCCTGCCAATCATTTCTTTTCTTAACTATCTCCATAGCTTCAAGTGACCTGACCAGGGGGACGAATATAAAAGGAAAAGCAGCTCTTGGCGGCATACCTGAGGGGAGTGATATGTAGACATCGTCGCCGGCTATTTCTTTTAATTTACCGCCGCTGGATATCACTACGCACCGAGCATTCTTCGCCTTAGCCTCGTTATAAGCGCTCAGGGTTTCCTCAGTATTTCCCGAATAACTAACAGCGAAGAAAAGGGTAGTGCGTTTTATGAAGGAAGGCAGGTTATAGTCCCTCATAACTATAAGGGGAATGGAAAGCTCGTCTCTCAAAAGGGAGTTAGCTATATCTCCACTTATTGCCGAACCGCCCATTCCTGCTATGACTATATTGACCGGCGAGAAACGGGAGAAGGTCCGCGTTCCGAAATCGGAAAGTGCCTGTTCAATATCCTCAGGCATCTTTTGGGTAAGGGAGAACATATCTCCCTTATCAACCTTCGTTATAACCCCAAGGTCATCAAGGGAAGGAGTTTGGTGAGAGCAGAATTCACAGGACATCTTTATTCACCGACAAAGGGAAGGAGAGCCATTATACGGGCTCGCTTGATAGCCCTTGCCAATGCACGCTGATGCTTGGCACAAGTACCAGTGACCCTTTTAGGTATTATCTTCGCCCTCTCGGTGATGAATTTTTTGAGGGTATCCACATCCTTGTAATCTATCTCCGTTACCTTGTTGGCACAGAAGATGCAAGTTTTCCTTCTACGGGGTCTTGCGACTCGGTTTGGCATTTATAATCCTCCTTTCTTAGGGTATATCTTCTAATCCTTCTTCCTCAATTATATGAAGGTTATCGTCTATTTCTATCTCCTCCTCAGGAACATATTCCTCGGAGGGCGTTGCTGGCTGGGGAGCTTTATCTAAGAAGCGAAAAGCATCGGCGAACACCTCAACAGTCCGTTTTCTTGTGCCATCTCTCCCTATCCAGCTGCGTTCCCGCAGGCGTCCCTCAACGCACACCAACCTACCTTTTTCCGCATTGGCAATCCGTTCGGCTAATTCCCGCCAGGCGACGATGGTAAAGAAATCCGTGTCTTTCCCATCTGGTGCTGGAGAAGGTCGCCCCACTGCCAAGCGGAAATTGGTCACCGCTGTCCCCGCAGGAGTATATCTCCTCACGGGGTCAGTGGCAATTCTCCCTATAAGTATTACCCTGTTATAAAACATTGGTCTTTCTTCCTCTCTTTGTCTTCATTTTGTTAAAATAATAAAAGGAAATCCCGAGTTAGTCAAATCTTCCTAATTCTCTAACATATTTGACCCGTCTCAGATATATTCTTTCCCACTACCAATGCTTCTCTTAAGACTGGAGCTTTCTAAGAGAGCGTTGGGCATCGCGAATAGTCCGATAGCCTATTAACCTAATCCCTTCTTGCTCGATAATCTTTTTGATATCTTCATCCCATCTGAAAAGGTTATATTCCATCGCTCTTGCTTCCCAACTGCCTGTGATGTTTTTCAATTCTTCGGTTGGTAGAGCTGGGTGAATAAATAGCTCGGTAACACCAGGCTGGAGGTTTTTCAGAATCCTCGTATAATAATCCTTTAAAGATTCGTTTCTTCCTCTTTCCTCTATGATTAATCTATCGGGAAAGAGAATGCCTTTTTCCTTGAGAAGAGGACGAAGGTGGGCACCTCCCAATTTCGCTTCCAGTTCAGGGGTGCCCATTCTCAAGGGCAAATCGTATTCTTCTGCGAGCTTGATATAAACTTCCCAATATTCCAGATTGTATTGAAGAGTTCCCATATGGGAATCAATATGGGTTATGTCAATACCAAATGATATTGCCTTCTCTATTTGGGCGCGTGCTTCAATTTCCGCTTCTTTTAAATTGGAATGTTTGTAGACATTCATTATATCTCGCCACAGAAATCCCTCCTCATCTATCAAACCACGCACCAGCGTTCTTTCCGCTACGGGACCCCAGCGATAATTATCCCATTCACAAGTATGAGTAAGATGGATACCAAAATCAAGGGATGGGTCATCCCTGTAGATTTTTGCGATATGAGGAAACCAGGGGCAGGGCACCATAATTGAACCACTCGTGACGAGTCCGTTCTTCATCGCATCTACTGTAGCGAGGTTAGCAGAACAGCACATCCCAACATCGTCAGCGTGGACGATGAGCAATTTGTCCTCGGGGGAAAATCCAAGGATTTCGTTAAGGGAAAGATGCGATGCCATTTTAGCCGAGTACCTCTCCCTCTTTTATCCTGTATCCCCGGGCAAATTCTTCCCCGCTTAAGCTATTTTTGCCTTCCATCTGTAATGACCTAATAAGGAGGGCATCTTTTCCACAGCCGACGCGAATTCCTTCTCTCTCCACGCCGATAATCTCGCCTGCGTTTGCCTGTTTTCCTTCAACGATTCTGCAATCCCATATCTTCAATCTTTTACCACGAAGAAATGTAAATGCACCAGGCGTAGGGTTGCCTGCCCTCACAAGCCTGTCTATTTTTTCTGCTGGTGCCTGCCAATCTATCAGGAAATCGTCGCTCTTCAATAAAGGGGCGTAAGTTGCTTCGCTTTCATTTTGGGGAAAGCGTGGAGCCTTTCCTTCCTTTATCAGCTCAATAGCTTCAAGAAGGAGGTTAGTTCCCTCTCTGAATAGACGCTCTGCTAAGGAGCCATAAGTATCCCTTGGCAAGACGGGGATTTCCTTTTGGAGGATTATATCGCCTGCGTCCATCTTCTCGCTTGCATAATGGATTGTCACCCCCGTTTTCTCGTCTCCTGCCAATATCGTCCATCTTATTGGGTCCGCTCCTCGCCAGCGAGGAAGTAGACTCGGATGAAGATTCAAAAAGCCAAATTGAGGAATGTCAAGGATTTCCGGTGGTATGTATTTGCCATAGGCACAAATAACGCAGAGATCTGGGGAAAGTTCTCTGAGCTTTTCAATGAAGGTTTCGTCCTTTAGCTTGTCAGGTTGAAATACTGGAATTCCTTTTGATAGGGCAAATTCCTTGGTGGGTGGAGTTTGAAGTTTTAAGCCTCTTCCCGCGGGTTTGTCAGGTTGGCAAACAACGGCGATCAACTCTTCCTTTTCATTAATCGCCTCCAATGGGTACAAAGCCCAGTGAGGGGTTCCCCAAAAAATTACACGCATTTTATTTTGCCGATGTCTCCTTTGCTTCTCCTTGTTCAGCCCAGTAGAGGGTATTTGGGTAGGCTTTATCTATGAAAAGAATTCCATCCAGATGGTCTATCTCATGGCAAAGAGCTCTTGCGAGTAATCCCTCCGCTTCTACTTTCACTTGTTTTCCCTTGGGGTTATATCCCGTTACTTTTACGAACCAAGGGCGGGGAACTATGCCAAAGAGATTTGGTATGCTTAAGCAACCTTCTTCTCCTTCGTCCAGACCTTCGGCGTAGACGATTTGAGGATTGACGAGAGGAAGTGGTGAATCGTCATCCTGAAGGACCACTATCACTCGCTGGGATATGCCTATTTGGGGAGCTGCCAGCCCGAGCCCATTTGCCGATTTCATAGTCTCAATCATATCTTCAATGAGCTTTTTCAGGTTTGCGTCATATTTGCGGACTGGCTTAGCTTTCTCCCTCAATATGGGGGCGCCGAGCGTGAGGATTTCCCTTCGCATTGTTTTATAAATTTTACATCTAAAGGGAAAAATTGTCCAATTCTTTAAGAAATTGAATGTTGGTCTTTAGGCAAACATTTTTGTAAAAGATTTTAGCCAAAATATATACAAATTTATACTTTATAATCTTTAGAAATTTCTCTGTTGTTATTCAGAGAATTTCGGGCTTAGCTCCTCTCGGCGGAGTGAATACGAAGACATCGGGAGGTAGATTTGGATTTATCTTAATCTTCAGCACTTTACGACGGATAATATATGTTCCGCTTTTTTCTTTCGTTTCAAACTCGCTTTGAAGGGGAAGATATTTCTTGGCATCAATCCAGTATCTCGCTTTGTTTTTCTTTTGTATATAAAATGTCATTAAAAAGGATTCTTTGCCCTCATATTTCGTCTTTTTTACTTCTATCTTCTCAATTATAGGTAGAGCTTCTATAAGATTCTCTTTTAAAGGGACAAAGCCCGAAAGGAAAAACCTCCTCATTACCTTCGCGAAATCTCTGCCTTTTTCTCGTTTAATGAATTTATTATCATAGGGAGTGTAAATCCAGTGATACTTCCCATCGTAGAGGTTAATAGTGGGTTGAAGGGCAGAATAAGATATCAACCTGCCTTTTTCGTCCCTGAAAACCTTTCCCCCTTGTATAAGCGGACTGATTTTCCCCTCTATATAAAGCCTGCTTTCCTGTTTTATCTTGCCAGAAACATCAATGATTAGCTTCTCCTCATTGGGCAAAGGACCTTTCAATCTTGTAAATCGTTTCTTTCCCTCCTCGTTTTTGAGCACTACTAAAAGGTTTTTACCCGATAGCTTTGTTTCCATTTTGTCTATTATCTCAATCGCTTTTGCGGGGATGGGTGTACTCGTTGCCATTTGCCTGAGAGCGATTGCGAGCGAGAAAAGAAGTAGAGCGAGCGCACCATAGCAAATTGATTTGAAATGACCTTTAAGCGCTGGGTAATTCGTAGAAACTCGCCTCCCTATTCTTTAGACTTTTGTTGAAGCAGATTGTTCCAATTCATCTTGAGAATGGTAAAGTTGTTTAAAAGTTTTAGAAAGATATCGGGAACTATTAGACTACAAAAGAAACTTTGATGGTGCTTAAATTTTGAATCCGATTGCCTGAATATAGGCAAATATGGAGAAATGAATTCAACATCGCGTATAATGCTTTCTTCTGAGGAATCCGATATGTATAATATGATGTATGGGCAAGGCGAAGATGAATGTTCAACTCCTTGATGTGATGCCCGATGCTCTCGCTGTGATTTATGCGGCGGGAAAGCAGTGCTATTCGGATAAGTTTGCTATTGAGTTCAAAAATGAAACCGATGAAAAGAAAATGGAGGAGTTCGTGAGAAGATTGATTCAAGCGGGACACGAGAGTCCTCTTGAGCATGTTAAGTTTACATTTGCAATTGAAGGTGTCTCTCGAGTTTTGACCCATCAGCTGGTCAGGCACAGAATTGCCTCCTATTCTCAGCAAAGCCAGAGGTTTGTGAAGATGGACGATTTTGATTTCATTATCCCACCTTCCATAGAAGCTGATGAGGTGGCAAGGGAGGAATTCCTGAGATTAATGGAGGAGATAAAGGTAGGGTACAGAAAGATAAGGGAACGCCTGGAGAGAATAAAGGGAAAGGAAGCGAGCGAGGATGCCCGTTTCGTCCTTCCTCAAGCTGTGGAGACGAAGATAGTCGTAACTATGAATGTTCGGGAACTCCTCCATTTCTTTAGGGAAAGATGTTGTGCGCGGGCACAATGGGAAATAAGGGAGCTTGCCAATAGAATGCTCGCTATTTGCAAAGAATATCTTCCAGCTGTATTTGATAATGCAGGGGCGAAGTGTGTTCATCTTGGCTATTGTCCTGAGGGGAAAAAATTCAGTTGTGGGAAGTATCCACTCAAGGAGGATGTATTATCCCGGAGATTAATCGACAAGGAAGAGGGTAACCTCTAAAGGGTGGAATTTATAGCTTGATGTATTTTCCACTTTTTCTTCCTTGACGAGGTTCCAAATATTGTGCTTGTTAACTGGTAAAGGAGCGGAAATTTCTTCCTTTGTATTGTTTATTATGCACAGCAGTTCGCCCTTCTGCAGTTTCATTCTTTTGACCTCCAGCTTGGCATAGGGAACTTTGTAAGTGAAGTGTCCTCGTTCGGGAGACCACCATAAATAGGGGACTTCCACGACCTCACCATAGGGTCCCTTCCCCTTGTTAAATGGAAGAAAATCACAGATTTTTTCGGGTGAACTTATGACTATTCCCCTTTTCTTGAGTTTCTCTTTGATATCGGTTGGCAGGGGGCTACCGTATTCATCAAATTCGGGTGCCTTTTCTATGTAGAATATCCGGATGGAGCGTGGTAAAGCTATCAATTTTTCTGCTGTCTCTCTTTTTAAACCTTTGGACCATACTATTAAGTAAGGTAGGCGGAATTCGGTGAGGTCATCCTCAAGGATGTAGGACCAGGCGACGCCTGTGGTTCCAAGATAAGCGTAAAGGAGTGCCAAGGGATGTTTTGCTTCCGAATCGGGGAAATGAGGGATATAAAAATTGGTTTCCGTTAGCAAAACGCCGATTTGAGGTTTAAGTGAATGTAGTGCTCTTTGATACTTTTCCAACCGGAAGAGGTCTTTTATCGCCTTTAAAGTCTCCTTATGAATTCTTTTTGTCTCTGGTTTGTTCCAGCCTCCCCAGGAAAAACTGGAAGTTGCATATTCGCCGAGGAGAGCGGACATAAAGTAACGGTAGCGTCCGATATATTCGTTTGAGCCATAATTGTAATCGTCATGATAGAGGTGGAGCTCAGAATTATAAAGAGGTTTCTTAACTGTATCAGCCACAGCTTTTATCCGCCAGAGGGGAAAATCGGCGAGCAAATCGTCCCAGTTAGCTATATTGTATTCCCTAAGTTCCCTCTGAAGGAATGGGTCAAGAAGAGTCTTTGAGGAGAACTCCTTATCGCCCAACTGTGGTCGCAGATATTCCCGCACGATGTAGTTATAAAATCTGGCGAAAGCAAAGTAGGAAAATCTCCGCAAATCTACATTTCCGCCACTGCCTTCTGGTGGTATTCCTATATCGGCAAATTCCTTGTAATTTGTCCCCCAATTCAGGTTCAATTTACTGATATCATCTTTATAGATTTCTCTTAGATACTGCCTGAAGCCTTGCCAGAGCTTTGGTGCGGTTAGGGGTGTGCCCATAGTGGGAGAAACTTCGTTACCTAAGATGATTCCGTCCACAGAGGGGTGTCCCTTAAGAACTCTAACCCAATCCTCAAGGTAGGGAAAAACTCTTGAGGGATTCTCCCATATCTCATCAAGTGTTCCTCCTTCTCCTGCCGAGCCATACTGGATGTTGTGGATAAGGGTAAAATGGAAACTGTTTTTATCGCACCAGTTAAGGACCGTTTCTGCGATTTCCTCAATTTTTGAACCTGGCTTGGGCAAAGTCCAAACCCAAGATGCATACTCTATCTGGTTGAAGCCTTCCGATTTTATCTTCTCAAGTTCCGCTATAGCTTGCTCAGGCGTATCAGGTGGGAAGAAGACAACTCCTACTCTTAGAGGTGAATATGTTTCTCCGAAGGAGAAAAGGACCAGTGTTAAGAGGCAGTAAAGGAAAGGTAGACGCATATGATGTTTAAAGCTGAATCACCACAACTTCGTGGACATCATTTATCTGAGCTTTTATCTTGTTTCCTTCTTTTTCCAAAATTGTTGAAGGGCTGAGGGCGAATGTGGAAGAGAAAGGGAGATTTATGGTGATTTCCGCTTTATATGGATTACAAGTTTCCATCAAGCTTGGGAGGGTTCTTTTGCCTTCCACAAAGGGAACCGCAGCTACAGTTGGGGCTCCACAGAAGCAAATGAAGTGAACGATAAGGCGATTATTCTTCTCATCCTTAGTTACAACGCTTTCAATATTTGGTGGAGCATCTATTATTATCGGTGGGTGGGGGTTGAGATAACGGATTATGTTGATGAGGAGGTTACGATGCTCGGGCATTCTATAGTTGCCAACAAAGGCAGAGTCTGGCGAGAACGGGAGGTAAACTATTTTCCCTTGACCAAAATCCCTAACGAGAACGGCAGGACCGACGACCTTTTCCGCCGACATATGGTTCATCCAAGGATTATCCTGGGAACGGTAAGCCGTGAGAAGCTCGCCATAAGCTCTCGCTTCTTTAGGCTGAAAGATGGCGACTGGACCATAAGTAAGGATAAACCAGTCGGCACCAACATTTTGGAGAAGAAATTTACCCTCTGTATTCTCCAAAGCATTGGGTAGACGAAGGTAATTATCGTTATGTGATGTAAAAAACGATACCAGTTTAGCTCCCAAAATTTCCTCCAATCTGCATTTATCCAAAGGGTTGCCATACTCATCGTAGCAGGCAGTGAATCCCGTAGCTATAAGATTGCCTCCATTTTTCACATATTCCTTGAAGATATCTATTTCCTTATCCGTGAGGATGGCTGTATTGGGAAGATAGACGATGGGGAATTGTGAGAGTTTTTCAAGGGATATATCTTCATCCATAATAATTGACATAGGAATATGGGCTTCCTTAAGTGCTTTGTGGGCTCCCCAGACCGCTGAGAAATATGGGAGGGGGTTCTCCCGCCCGAACCAATCCCTTGTCCTCAGCGAGAAATAGATGGCAACCTCTGGAATGGGTTTGTGTCCGAAATATTCCTTTTTAGCAATTGCTTCTCCGAAGACTTCTCCCAATCTCGCGTAGGTTAGGGGATTGAGAGAACCGTCGTAATAGGCTTTGTCAACTATGGTGCAAAGTGCTCCGTGCGCGAGGTATGTGAAGACTTCCCATTTAAGCTCAGCTGTAGGACGAACGGTGAAATCGTGGTAATCGTAGACGCCGACCGATGTCACGCCCTGTGTTCTTCCATCAGGGCGAGCTCCTTTCATAAAAAGGGAGAGGAAGCTGGGATTTGTCTGACCAAATGTGAAGGGCAATCCCTCAGCGGTCACAAAATCACCATCTTTAGCCTTTCCCACAGGGCGTTGTCCTTCCCACCAAGAGAAAGGAGGATAACCATGATAGTTGAAATCCACTGATAGTTCGGGGCGTTTGGATTTAACAAAATTTTGGAGCTCCTGGCAGAATCGCTGGTCGGAATTATAGCGGAATTCCAGCACTTTTTCCCAATCTTCATCCCAGTTGATTCTTCTCGGCATATCTTTTCCGTACTCTTTCTTAAATTTTTCTCTACATTTCTCGCACCAACATCCATAAGGAGGGAAGAAGCCCCAGTCGAGCATATCAATATGGAAGCCTGCTATATCGTATTGCATAAGTTCCTCAAGAATGGATTTGATGAACTCAATATAGCCTGAGTTGTAGCAAAGGCGTCCGGGAAGGTCTTTCCCATCCCAGTCCTTCATCCTCCACTCGGGATGGGCGAGCCAGGAAGAAGTATCATATTGCACTTGGACATAGGCGAGCACGGGTAAGCCATATTTCTTCGCTTCATCTATTACTTCTTTTAGGAGGTCCCTCTCCTTGAGCTGGGGACATTTGCGGGCAACATGGGAATTGTAGTAGGCGAAGTTCTGGTCCTTCATAAAGATTACAAGGTATTGAGCATTAGCTTTAAGTGCATTCTGGACGATGTCTTTACCATTTGCTCTGCTCATATAGATGTCGTCTTTATCGTTTGCTCCTGTTGGACCAACCTCTATACCAACAAGGAATCTTTCATACCAGGGTTTTTCTTCTGCAAAAGATTTTTCTACCGGCATAACGCTCACTCCCAATAGTATGATGAAAAGCAGAAATTGCATAGTGAAGAGTTTATCCACTCCTTCATTGTCCTCCCAAAACTTTATAGACCTGGGAGTTGATTTCCCTCGCGGCGTTGACAAGTTCCCAGTAGGGATAGTCAACAACTGAGAGGAAGCCGATGTTGTAATTCTCCCCATCAAAGCGACCAGTTAGTGGCTCATCAACATATTGGAACCAGTGGCAACCGACGAAGGCGGGGAGCTTCCAGACGCTTTTCACATAGTTCTGATAAGCCGTGCCCCTTTCCTCTTGATTTCTCACTGCAACAAGCCCGGTGTGGAACATTCCTCTATCAAGTGCGCCGAAATGGAACTCGCCTATTATGCAGGGCTTCCCAAGCGTGTTGGTGAATGCCCAAGCTTGTTCGTTTACATCCCTGCTATAGATATTGAAGCTTACCACATCGCAATATTCTGCGGCTACTCTGACAACCTCCATAGGACGGGAGGCGAAGCGACAACCCAGATAAAGTTGATTAGGGGCGTGTTTTTTCAGAGTGTCCCTTATAACCTGAAAATACCTGCGAGCGAAGTGTGTGAGAAGCTCACTCAGGTCATTTATACAAGCATCTGTCAATTGAGCTGGCATATTGGCGGGCTTTTCAAGAAATGATTCCCAGGAATCAAAAGAGGTGTTCCACGCTTTGTTTAGATTCTCTATCTCTCCGTATTTCTCTTTCAGCACTCTGACAAATTCCCTTTTAGCTGGTAATGTTCCATCGTTTGATAATGCTTTTATGGGAAGCTCGTAGCGGGAAAAGGGATCTCCTCCCCAGCCACCCCAGGGTAGCTCGTTGTCGACGAAATAGCCAAGGCACCAGGGGTCATCCTTCCATTCTCTTGTGGCATTGGCGATGGCTTCATCAACAACCTTTGGGAAGTTCTCATCAAACACATCCGGTGTGAGGAACCATTTTATATTTCCCCCATAATGAATGGCAACCGTGTAAGGCACCCGCCTTGGATAGAAGACCTCCGATGATGACCAGTTACCTATGGTATTGAAGCCCCAAGAAGGAAGACGCCTGAGCGTGATGTCGGTCCATATCTCCTGCCATTTATCCCCATATTTTCTTTTCAGATTCATCGCATAGAAATTAATCTTGTCATCGCGATAGAATTCCGATAAAGGGTCGGATGGTGAGGGAAGCCAGCTGAACATATACTCTCTTCCTTTTATGGGAGAGACTTCCCAATGACCGACGCAATCTATTCCCAAGGAGAAGAAAAGATGTCCGCTTGGAGTTACAAGCCACCAACGCCCTTTACCCTCCCTCAAGTCAGAAGGGGGGTCAGCTTCCTTGCCGTTAACTACATAAGCTGTGCGGAAGAAACCAGTGGCTTTCAGTTGGGGACCATCTTTCCAACCACCATATTCATCCCTATCAGGTGGAGCAGGATGTTCCTTAAGCCACTTTTCTTCCTCTTCCCATTGCTTTTTGAGGTCTGCATCGCTGTGGACCTTGCCTTTCCAATTGGTTCCTGTGTATTGACCATAGCGGTCAACTATCTTCTCCCAGCTTTTGGGGGTAGTAGGTATGAGGCGAATGTTGTCAAAAATCAGGGTTACGGGTTTTTCCGGTTGGGCGAGGAAAAGCTGGAAGGCGACGATATGTGTCCAGTCAAGTTCAGGACCGCTAACTCCCATCATTTTCGCGTCCGGAAGAATGGGGGGACCACCTCGCATCCCGGGAGGAATGGCTGATTTGAGCGGCATAAGAATCGTAGCTTTCTCTTTGGGCTGGATGGAGGTATATCCCGTTCTACAGTGCTTGATACCATCGGCAGAGAAATCGTCGTCCACCCTGATGTGGAGGGAAATTGATTCGTTCTGAGGATTGGTGACATCTACTGCCAATCCGCTGAAATTGCTCCAGTTTCCCTGCACGAAGGCTTTATCAATGCGGAAGTAGATATTTGGCCAGGCTGAAGGAAGGAATTCAACTTTCAGAGCGTAGCTTCCTTGCGTAGCTCCTGTTCTTGTTAGCTCTATCTTTGTATTGTTGCAGACTATTTTGTTCAAATCATCCGCCGATTCAAATGAACTTATCAAGAATGGTTGTAAACTCATCGCTGCAAACATTCCTAATAAGGAAAGCATAGTGCTCACTCCTCTTTATAAGTTTTATGGGGATTTTGAGGTATTCTTCCTTGAGTAAATTCTGTTATTTTTAAGTTTTTCGCAGACTGTAAACTAAGAGTAACCTTGAAGGTCTCTATCAAAAGGAAACAGGCGAGCAGAATGAGAAGAGCTGAAATTATAATGAGGGTGATATCGTGGATGGAAATGAACTTGAGCAATTGAATCAACAAGGCTGAAAGGGTAACGGTAAGCATAAATATTGCGGGCAGAATAGTGAAGACGAAACTCTTCTTCCTTATCAGGAGCCAGACCGAGATGATAAGCAAGGAGATAGCAGCCACAAGCTGGTTGGAAGTGCCGAAGATTTGCCAGAGCTTCTGCCAGGGACCGAGTGCAAGATAGGTGGCTAAGCCAATCACCACCAGGGTATTCAGGTACATATTCTTCATAAAGCCAAGACCTGTGTATTGTGGGAAGATTTCCTCTCCAATATAGCGGGCTATCCTTGTGGCTGTATCAAGCGTTGTAACGATGAATGTCTTCAACATCGTAATGCCAATGAAGATTCCCAATGTTCCTAAAATAGGTCTGGTTATTTGCGAATATCCCTTTCCAAATGCGACTATCCATTTCCCCTCCTTTATGAGCTCGGGATATATCATTCCCTGAGGACCTCCCCACCAATAGAGCCCTCCACATACAGCTATAATAGCCAACAGGGCAAGTGCTCCCTCTGTAAGCATGGCACCGTAGCCTATTTTCCTCGCATCCTTTTCGTTGCTTAATTGTTTCGCAGTCGTCCCGCTTGCCACAAGGGCGTGGAAACCGGAAATCGCTCCACAGGCGATGGTCACGAACATCATCGGGAAGAGGTAGCCCTGCTCGCTGTTAAAGCTTACAAACATAGGGGTGCGAAGATGAGGATGGGTAAGTAAAAGACCTATGTAGCCGATAAAAAGTCCTACAAAGAGGACAAAGGCGGAAAGATAATCACGAGGTTGAAGCATTATGTTGACGGGGAGAATGGAGGCTGTATATGCGTAGATTAGGAGAAGGGTTAGTAACCATCCCTGGTAGGTCCATTTGATGGGGAAATAAAAACCGAGGAGGATAAGAGCGTAGAGAATAGCGACGCCAACGAGCGTTGAAATAAATGTGTTTATCCTCCATCTATAGAGCATAAGACCCGCTAATATGGCTGTGGGGATAATTCCGAAGGTAGGAATAACGATCTGGGGAGTGGTTTCCATAGTTTTGGCTGCCGAAGCAGAAAAGACAGCGATCACAAGTATGAGGGATAGCCAGAGAAAGAGGGAGAATATGAGTTTCGTTGTCCTTCCCAGAACCCTTTCTGCTGTATCACCGATTGAGCGTCCATCGTTGCGGATTGATAGCATAAGATTAGAGAAATCGTGAACTCCACCGATAAAGATTGAACCGAAAATAATCCAAAGGAAGGCAGGTCCCCAGCCCCAGATGGCGCAGGCGATTGCCGGTCCAAGGATTGGACCAGCACCCGCTATGGCTGAAAAATGATGTCCAAAGAGAACGAGCCAGTGCTTGGCAGGTATGTAATCTACACCATCGTATTTGTAATGAGCGGGGGTTGGTCTCTTGGGGTCTACATCAAAGACCTTTTCAATGTAGTTGCCATAAAAGCGATAGCTTATGATGAACAGAAAGATTCCGATTGCTACCAGCAGTAGAGCAGACATTTTGTGTTATTTTAAGGATTAAGGTTATTTAAATCAATGATTTTTATTATTTGTGTGAGACATTTTGGATAATTCATATTGGATAATTCATAAAGATATTCCAAATTGCGCATAGGAGGAATTCGTATTGAAGATGTCTCTTTCTCTTTTTCCCAGCAGTTACTCTTCATAACGCTTATCCTCCTATTTTCCGACTTTTGAATGCTTTGTAGTCGCGATTTTCCCTGAATAGAACCCCCTCACATAAAAGCAAGTAGGATAAAGAACAATCTTTAGTAATTATTATTAATTTTTCCTTTCCTTTCCTTCCTCCACCCAGTTGTGGTTTCCTCTCCCCATTCTTGACTTTCTCCTAAACTTTTATCCCCAAGCATACCCCAAAAGACCGTTTCTTCTAATTTATAAAAATATTTTTTACAGGTGGAAAGCAATATAGTAAACTTACTAAGCGGAAAGTCCATTAATTTTAAAGGACGGCGATAAAATTGAAGGTGATGCAAAGTGCGTTCTTAAAGAGGTTTCTTGCTTCACTATTTTTTATTGTCCTACTTCTGAGTCTCCAAGGTTGTGGGGGGCGCGGAGGGGGAAGAGGTCCCAGTGTGTCTTCTACACCCACGGAATCCACCTTTGAAAAGACATTCGGAGGCACTCACTGGGATGCTGGCAGGTCCGTTCAGCAGACAAGAGATGGAGGCTACATAATAGTGGGTGACACCGAATCCTTCGGGCAAGGAGAAGCGGATGTCTATCTCATAAAGACCGATGCAAAGGGGAAAAAGCTATGGGAAAGGACTTTCGGAGGCACTAAGAACGATTGGGGCAAATCCGTTCAGCAGACAAGAGATGGAGGCTACATAATAGTGGGTTACACCGAATCCTTCGGGCAAGGAGAAGCGGATGTCTATCTCATAAAGACCAATGCAAAGGGGAAAAAGCTATGGGAAAGGACTTTCGGAGACACTGACTGGGATGCTGGCTTCTCCGTTCAGCAGACAAGAGATGGAGGCTACATAATAGCGGGTTACACCTATTCCTTCGGGCAAGGAGGAACTGATGTCTATCTAATAAAGACCAATGCAAAGGGAAAAAAGCTATGGGAAAGGACTTTCGGAGGCACTAAGAACGATTGGGGCAACTCCGTTCAGCAGACAAGAGATGGAGGCTACATAATAGTGGGTGAAACCCTTTCCTTCGGGCAAGGAGGAAGAGATGTCTATCTCATAAAGACCGATGCAAAGGGAAAAAAGCTATGGGAAAGGACTTTCGGAGGCACTGACTGGGATGATGGCTTCTCCGTTCAGCAAACAAGAGATGGAGGCTACATAATAGTGGGTGTGACCGACTCCTTCGGGCAAGGAGAAGCTGATGTCTATCTAATAAAGACCGATGCGGAGGGGAATATCCTTAAAAGCGAGAAGAGTTTAAGGGAAGCGCCCAATCCTAATATCGGGAAAGGATTTAATAGAAACCGCTCAATTTCCTCGCTCCCTGACCTTACTCCTTCCTCTGAACCCCTGCACCACCCCAGAAGGAGATGATTCTCCCCGAAATCTTCAATAGAGTTCTATAACTTTTAAAGGGAACACTTTATAGCAAGCTTATTAGGCGAAAAGTCTATTTTCTTGTCTTTAAAATTTGGGATTGATAAACCCACTATAGTAGGAACTGTGTGGGATTATCTATAATAACGCCGGAAACATTATCTCGTATTTAAAATTTTAAAAGCCCTATTTTCTCAAATGGTATCGGTTTAAAACCGATTTTCCACGCAGGAGAATCGGGCTTAAGGCGGAAATCACCCTTCTTGATGTCCACGAACTTCGGGTCAACATCCACAAGGTTGTTCTCTATCCTCACATATGGCTTCGCTTTTTCCTCTATATCCAGCCATCTTCCACCGACACAAATGTTCCTCGTCACTATATTACCTTTCGGAGCGGCTGGTTCATCCTCAAGGATGTTCACAAGCTCGGGATACTTCTCGCTCCAGGGAGGTTGTTTATAAGGAACCTGGAGAAGCCTTTCCTTCATCGTAGTGTCAACATGATAACTTGCCCATCCCATTGCCCTTGCATCTATGTGAACTGCTGGATTGCAATCCACGAAGATATTGTTTTCAAAAATGTTATCTCTTCCTCCACCTATGAATGCGGCATTAGTGACCCTTTGAAAGATATTACCATAAACTATTGTTCCGCATAGCATATCGTCCAGATATACTCCAACACATCCTCGTCCCTGAAAGCCGTTTATATCCCGGAAGGAGTTGTAGCGGATGATATTCCCTCGCCAGGTCCAATCACGCCCGGAATAAATCGCTCCCGCATCATTGGACTCCAAGCAGACCCTGAATATCTCGTTGAACTCCATAATATGCTCGTTTCCACTGAAGCCGAATGCCTGATGGGGCGCATCGTGGATGAGGTTATGGCGGGCGATATTGCCAACTCCATTGAGGGAAATGGCGGGATTATACATCCTGTGCCAGCGGGAATAATGATGGATATGGTTGTTCTCGGCAATATGACCAGCAGGGGTGAGGGTTATGCGGTCCCCACCATTTAAGGAAATGCCTCCGCATCCCGTCCCATAAATCTCACAGCTCGTTATCCTGTGATTTTTTCCTCCCTCAACTACCACAGCCCAGCCGAATACATTGCGAATTAGGCAATTGGTAATTTCAACATTTTCGCCACCGTTTATCCTGATAGCATCTCCTCTTGCCACTTCAAATGTGAAGCCACTTATTTGGATATTTTTCCCATTCGTTATTTTGATGAGAGTTGGAATCGTGGAAACGAGCGCCTCTCCCTTCTTAACCGGAGAAGGTGGATAGAAGTAGAGGATGCCATTCTCCCTATCAAGATACCATTCACCCGGCACATCTATCTCGCAGAGGAGGTTGTAGCCATAGAACCACTGCCCTTTGCGGTAGCCGTAGTGATGATAGGGAGGTTCAACCTCTATCGTTTTGTTCTGAGGGTCAATGGCTTTGATTTTATGTCGCTGGTCGGACCAATCCCAATACCAGTAGCCTTCCAGCCAACCATCCTTCTCGTTTACCCATCTATCCGGACGGTTTCCCTCATATTTGAATTTACCATCGCCCACAACATCTTCTATTTGGATGAAGCCCTCGTTGGGATAGCGAGCGAGGGTCATAACTTTTCCATTGAAGAAAAGTTCAAGACCGCCGCCTGCAGGAGAGCCGAAATCCGTTATCCCCAACGCTTTCAAATCAGCCTGCCACAGCTTTCCTTTAACGCTTTCCGGTACACGGGAAAGTATATCCGGGTCCTTAACCTCTTCCCAGTTCTTGACTTCCTTTCCACCAACAATGCGAACTTTCCCCATCTTACTTGCCTGATATATTATCGGTGCTTGGGAGTTGCCCGAGTCTTCCTCGTTGAGTTCAAAAGGATGGGTGAGGAAATAGATTCCCTCTTGAACAATCACGATTACGCCCTCTCTTGGGAGGCGATTTTCCTTTTTGAGCTTGCGGATTTCGTCCTTTGCTCTTTCAAGGGTTGCGAATGGACCATCCGTCTTTGTCCGATTTGGTGTGGCGAGCCTTCCCGACCAAGCGTCGTTTCCCTTTGGTGAAACATATAAGATAAGCCTATCCTTTTTCACCAGAGCATAAACCTCCTTTGGGAAAGTGAGAAAACCGAAAGACAATAGAGCGATTAAGCAGAGTAAGGTTTTTCTCATCATCTTTTCCTCCTTTGTAAAATTTTGCTTTTTTAAAAAATTTGGTCAAGGAAAAATCATTAGGAATGTGGTTGACTAACCATAAATTGGTGCTCTTAAATGAATTGCCACGATTTTTGTGGGAAAGTTTCTAATACCCTTCCCCCTTGTTAGTTGTGCAATGAATTTTATCTCAACAACGATATATTTCCCTCTTATAATCTAAATACTTTTAGAAAATTTAAAAGAAAGAGGCGAGCTTATGCCCCAAAGGAAAGCCGAGAAGATGCAGGACAAGGAATGGTGGCTATCTGGACCTTTGCGACTCATAGAGATAGAGGAGGGTTATCTTTTCAGGGAAAAGATGAGGATTTTGAAAAAGCTGAAGGCGAATATGGAACACCTCACCCGTTTCGCCGACCCTTCTATTTTCCCCGGTGTTGCCTACATAGATGACCGCCAGCTTTTCCCTGGAGAGAAGGTTACCCTTGCTACATTGAACGAGTATTTGGCTGAAGCCCATAGCCAGGGGATTAAGGTTGTAATTTATTACAATGTCCATGCTGTTGAACGCTCCTACGCGAGAAAGCATCCAGAATGGCAGCAGATTCAAGAAGATGGCAAGCCCATTGAGACCGTTTATGAGGTTGATTCCTCCTTTTGCATCAATAGTGGATGGAGGGAGGAAGTGTTCAAGGCATTGAGAACCCTTGCCTTCTACGAGATAGATGGGATATTTTTTGATGGTCCCATCTTCTTCGCTAACACCTGTTATTGTGAATCCTGCAAAAGGCTCTTTCGGGAAAATTATGGAAGGGAGTTGCCATCCAAGACAAGGCTTTCAGCCTCTCGTGATGACCCGGACTGGAAGCTATTGATAGAATTCCAGACCGACAGCATCGCTCGCTTCCTCAGAGACTGCAATGCGGTTCTCAAGGCGATAAATCCTCAGATTATGCTTTATATGAACGGAAATCCCATCGCTCCCAGCTGGACAACGGGCAGGGATAATCGCAAGATAATCAGGGAAACCGATATATTGGGAGCTGAGGGAGGATTTCTCTATGGGGGGTTGGAAGAACCAATCTATAAACCGGGAGCTACCGCTAAATTGTTGGAAACGCAGGCACAGGGGAAACCGACGGTTGTCTTTGATGCGGGGAAGCAGGGACCGTGGGCATTTTCTATGTTGCCGCCTGGCGAGATTAGCCTGCTATATAGCCAGACCATTTCTCATGGAGCACAGGTTTGGTTCGCCATATGCAGTGAGCCTTCTCTTCATCCCCAGGAAATGGAGGTTGTGAGAAAGTATAACGAGTTCATAGAGAAAAATCCCGACCCCTTTTTCTCTACCCATTCCCTTGCACGCATTGCCCTTGTCTGGCCCCAGAGGACAAGCGATTACTATCTTGGCTCGCCTGTTCCCCATACTGATTTCACTAAGGAGATGAGAGCCCAAAGGGCGGGGAATCTGCTTGAGGAATTCTACGGATTCTATGATGGATTGGTGAGAAACCATTTTCCCTTTGATGTCATAGATGAGGAGGCGCTTCTTAATGTAGATAAATATGATTTGTTGATTCTTCCAAATGTTGCCCATTTGAGAGAAGAGGAAATGGAGAGCATAAGGAATTTCCTTAGAAGGGGAGGGAACCTTATTGCCAGCTTTGAAACTTCTTTATATGACTATGGAGAAAGAAGGGATAATTTCGGATTGAAGGATGTCTTCGGGATGAAAAGGGTGGGGGAAATCTTTGGACCCCTTCGGTGGGATTATGTGACGAGTTCCGATAAGGGGCATTTCTCTCTAAAGGGGATAAATCAGAAGCTAATCTACGCACCTACTTATGGAATTGAAGTGGAAAGCGATGCCCGGAAAGTTCTTATGTTCTGTCATCCTTTGCCCGGTTGCTATGCTGGAAGACCCCAACCATCTCCCCATCCTTTTCTCATAGAGAATAAATTCGGAAAAGGTAGGGTAATCTATCTGGCGGGAACTTTCGGAACCTCTCTTTTCTCCTTTCGCTTTCCCGAATTCTATCGCATCTTGAGAAATCTCGTCTCCCGAATGAGCAGACCGCTAATAGAGTTGGAGGGAGTTCCCTCTTCCTTGGAGGTTTCCCTGAGAAGAAAGGGAGATCGTATATACATCCATCTTATAAACTTCACATCAGAGATGAAAAGACCAATAGAGAGAATCGTCCCTTTATATGCAGTAGAGATAACGCTTCATTTTCAGGATGCGATAAAGAGCGTTCGTTCGCTCTGGCAGAAATATGAGCTTGAATTTCGGGAAGAGAGGGGAAAAGTGAGCTTTTCCCTTCCACGCCTTGAGGATTACGATTTGATAGAGATAGAAATCGGGGAGAAGAAATGAGGCATTTGATGCATCTGTTCCTAATTGTTGCACTTTTCTCTTGCGGAATGGAGGCGGGGGAGTTGGAACAAAGGGAGTATCCCATCGGTTTTGTATCCCACTATCCCCTAATAACACACGAGGACGAGAATGTCCCGAAGACAGGAGCGAATGTCTGCATAGTGAGGGCTCCCTGGACGCTTATTGAACCAGAAGAGGGGAAATTCGATTTCTCCCTTCTTGATAAACAGTTAGACTGGGCAAACAGCACGGGAACGAAGCTTATTTTCCTTATGGAAGCGGGTCCCGCCCACTCCGCTGGGGTGCGCTGGCTGGTTGAGAAGTTGAAGAAGCAGGGTGAGACGATGGCTTCTCCAAAAGGTGGTGTCATTGACGACCCATCTTATCAATCCGCCCTCTACCGTTTCTATCTTTCTCGCTTTATTAGGGAGACCGTCTCCTATCTTAAAAATCATAAACATAACCAATTGATATATGGCTATAGCAACGGTTGTGAATGGTGGCATCCCCTGAGCTATTCATATTCAAAAGCAGATAAGGAGGACTTCAGGAAATGGCTAATGGGAAAATACGGTTCATTGAAAAGGTTGAACGAAAGGTGGGGAACGGTATATAAAAGCTGGGATGAGATTCAACCTCCTGTCCTTTATCCTTCGGGAATCGGCATCCAGTCGCAAGGGGAATTTGTTCCCTCAAGTGTTTCCTGCGACCTCTGTTGGTGCACTACCGAGGAAAGCCACATACCGGTTAACCCGGGTGATAAACTAACGGTAGAGCTCAAGCTTACAACGGAAAACCTCGTCTGCGGCGATTCCCTGTTGGAAATCGCCTGGTTAAAGGCTGACGACCCCCGACCGTTTAGGATTGATTGGAGTCCCCCTTGCACGAAGCAGAATGGTGCGGAATTAATCAAGTATGTTATAACCGTTCCGGAGGGAGCTTCCCGAGCCTGGCTGTTGATGAAACTAAGAGGCAAGGGAAAGGTTATTTTCCATTCACTTCAAATATACGATGAGAAAGGTCAGCAACTTGCTCCTAACCCCACATTTGACCCCTCGCTCGGAAAGTGGCAGTTCATTGCCTGGTCCTCGGAACAACCCGAGCGAGTTTCCCATTCCTGGGAAGGTGTTGGAAAGCTCGTTATATGCTATCAACCCGAGCTAAAACTTGATGGTAAGCCAGGCTATCCCCTGGCGGTTGTGGATGATTGGTTTAACTATAGATTTGAAACTTTTGCCAAGTTCATAGACTGGATGGCTGAGCAGATAGTCGCAGTGGATTCTACCCGTCCGATAGTCAGCTACATTACATTCGCCTTTGCCAATCCCTTTGAGTGGGACTATGCTCAAGATGTGGCAATCGCGCTTGACTACTGGGCGGAAAACGCAAAACACCAACATATAATGGGATTGCAAATCAATTCCGCAGAGGGCGATTTTGATTCCCTCACAGCCTCTGTGGATATGGTGAGGAGATATGGTAAACCCATCTGGGCGATTGACTTGCTTGATTTCACCAAGGGAATTTATCTCGGTGAGATGGGATTAACGCGCACATCCCTTTCCCTGCTACAGCACGCAGGAGCGGATAGCGGAATCCAATATTACTGCTGGTTCGGTACCCCTGATTACAACTATTCCGAGCTGGGCATAGAACCGCTAAAAAGGATGATCGAGAGGGTGAAACAGACCGCTCTTGAGCTCGTGGGAGCCAGACCAGTTTGCGAGGTGGCATTAATTCAACCCCGAATGCCCCTTTATCCCTGCCTTCAAGAAGAGCCCAATGACTGGGCTGACTTTATGGGTTGGTATAAATTGCTCGTGCGCGCAGGCATATGTCCTGATATATATACCCTACATAGTTTGGAATCAGCTGACCTGTCAAGATACAAAGCGGTGATTATACCCGATTGCGCCTATATAACCTGTGAAGCTCTCAGGACATTGAGGGATGCTTCTGGTTCGGGAGTGAAACTCATCAGCTCGGGTAGGTTTGCCCTCTACGATATGAGCGGAAGGAAAATACCTTCTCAATCACTACCATTTTTAACATATCGCTTTAGGGAGCCAATCGGCAAAAAGATACTTGGCGATACCTATAGGCTTAAGGATAAAGGAAATACACCTCCCCGGCTCATCTGCCGTTCCGGTTTTCCACTTTGGGAGCTCCCTCAAGTGGACAGGGCTCTTTCTGTTCTCCAGAAATCGGGAGTAAGTGTTCTTAACCATCCTGCTAAAACATACGCAGATCTTACAATCGTCCCATTTGAGAGATATGGGGAGAAACTGCTTTTCTTCCTGCCCCAGTCAGATTGGAACGGTCAAATTTCCCTAAATGGGAAGATTTTCAATATAGAGTCCTTGGGAAGCATCGTGAAAATGGAGAAGGAGTGAATAGAGATGGTTAAAAAATGGTTCCAGGAATTTATGCCCGAAGAGTTGATGGAAGGGCTGGAAGATGGCTTAGGCTGGAGGTTGCTGGGCGAAGCAGGAGAGGCGGTTGAATGGAAGATTCTCGCAGAAAAAAGAACGGGAGAGGGATGGGAAATCCTCGTTGAAGGAGAGGGAGGATATTCCGATTTGCAAGGAGCTATGGTAGTTGAATTCGTAGAGAATCAAAGGGCGGTTGTTTTGAGTGTTAATTTGAAAAACAAGGGGAAGAAACCCTGCCCTCCTCTTTATGGCATTCATCCATTATCGCTTTTCTGGTCTCAGCCCAAAAGACCAATTTTCCTCCGATATTCAGGTGGTGGCTTGACCGATGGTTTCTATCCGCCGATTGCCTATCAGGAGTTCACCTCTGAATTGCTCAGTTATGCCAGCGAACCGTTGACCATTGAGGCAGGTCCCGATGGTCGCTCTTCCAACAGATACCTGCCGATTATGGAGATAATGATTGATAAGGCTGGACTGGTGTTCGGGATGGAGTGGTCGGGTCTCTGGTTCATAAGTGTTCATCATCCTTTTCTCTCCCTAACAGCAGGAATCCCTGTTTTTCAACTTGTTCTTGAGCCAGGGGAAACCCTCACGCTTCCGCCAGTTCATATCGTTTTCTTTGAGGGGGATTTGGATGATGGAAGCAATGCTTTCCGACGCTACCTTTACGAGAGCCACTGTCCCAAGCTGGATGGCAAGCTTTTCCTTCCTCCCGTCAGCTATGACCATTGGTTCCACATAGCTTGTGATTTCAACGAGGAGTTCTTGCGTAAACAGGTTGACCGTTGTGCCGAGTTGGGCGTAGAATACTTCGTCCTTGATGCGGGATGGTATGCTGGTTGTGGCGATAAAGGAGATTTCAGCAAGGGTGTTGGCAATTGGAATCGGGTGGATATGGGGAAATTTCCCAAAGGCATTGAGAACCTCGCGGAATATGTTCGTTCCAAAGGAATGAAGTTCGGGATGTGGTTTGAAGTTGAAAGAGCGCACCGGGAAAGCGACATCGTCAAAGAGCATCCAAACTGGTTTTTCGACCTGGGTGGTGAGTTCCTTCACCTCGACTTGAGCAATAAGGAAGCACAGGATGGAATAATTGAAATCATAAGCGGATGGGTGAAAAGGCTTGATTTGCGATGGATTCGCTACGATTACAACATAGGTCCAAAACCCTTCTGGGAATCAGCTGATAGAACCGGTGAGATTCAGTTCAAATATATTGAAGGGTTGTACCGTGTTCTTGACGAGATAATGAGGAGACATCCTGCTCTTTTGATAGAATGTTGTGCCTCCGGAGGAAGAAGAATTGACCTCGGGACATTGAAGCGTGCTCACACCATCTGGATTTCCGACCACACCGATGACCCACATATATGCAGATTTATGCAGAGCGGAGCGAACAGATTTCTCCCTGGTAATCTCCTCAATAGTGCTGTTCCAACCCCCATAGGTGGAAAGGATATGGGTAGGGACATCCTTGATTTCCTCTCCAGGATGATAGGGGCTTTTTCCCTTGATGGGGATGTTGCTTCTTGGTCCCCCGAGCTGAGGGAGAAGGTGAAGAGCTTGATAATGACTTATAAGGAATTTCGCCATCTCCTTGTCCAGGATTTCTATCCCCTCACAGGACATTCTAAAGCTCCTAAACAAGGAGAGGTTCTCCAATTTGTATCCCGGGAAAAAGACGAGGCGATTGTCCTGGGTTTTAGGATGCCCGGCGAATGTCCAGGGAGAACCCTTCCTCTAAAAGGTCTTGACCCTGAAGGTATATATATGGTGGAAGATATTCGGAGTTGGGGTAGAGAAAGGAAGAAATTGCTTACTTCGTCGGGTTATGCTCTTATGACGAAGGGACTTGAGATTGACCTCTCAGCTGGAGCCTGTGTTTATTATCTTAAGAAGTTGAAGATGTAAGGGTGATTATTATGGGAGGAAGGATGGTGCTTTTCGCTATGTTGTTTTCACTGGTTGCTACAATACGAGGAGAAAGACCTGTGCTTCAAGCAAGCGATGTGGTCTTTATGTATGCCCCTCGGGATAAGAAGCTTTACGAGATATATTCCGGGACGGTGGTCGGTTGGGCAGGACGGTCAAGGTCAAAAGATGATAAAGATGTTTACTGGTTCAGGAAACAGGTTGAAGAAGCGCATAAATTTGGTCTTAAATATTGTGGAAGTGTTGATTTCGTCGTTGATTTTGGAGGATTTATAGATTTTTGTCCCGATGGATTTGAGAAAGCAATCTGTCGTGACCTTGATGGGAATCCCCTGACTGTTCCCTGGCTCTGGGACCATAGGCACAATGGTCATCCTGCCTATTGGTTCTGCACAAATAATCCCGATTATCGGGCTTATCTCAAGGAGCAGGTAGAGAGAGCCTGTGTTGCTGATATAGATGGCTTGCATATAGATGACTGGCGTGGAACATCTGCTTGCTCCGCCTGGTTCGGTGGTTGCTTCTGCGAGCATTGCCGAGAGGGCTTCAAAGACTGGTTGAAGGCTCATTTCGGTGAAGAGGAATTGAAGAGGATGGGGATAGAGGATATTCAAAGTTTTGATTATGCGGTTTTTCTCAAATCAAAGGGTGTGACGAAGGATAGCTGGCGAGCACAGGCAGGCAATTTGCCCTTAGCCGACCTATATCAGAGCTTTCAAAGGGAGAGCTCCTTAAAGGTGGTTGGGATGGTATTTGAATATGCCGAGCAGATACGAGGCAAACCGCTTCTTCGCAGCGTCAATTCAAGTGCATCAACCCCCGAAGCCCTGAGGGTGGCTCCTTTGGTGGATTTCTTCTGTGGAGAGATGGAGCACCAAGCGAACACAAAACAGGTTTATCTTGAGCCAGCATTCGTCTATCGTCTGGTTGAGGGATTGGGTAAGAGGCAGGCGGCGACCGCAGGTGGTTATGACTGGGCTTTCATTGCGGAGAAGGAGAAGCCCGGTATGGTGCGAACCTGGATAGCCCAGGCTTATGCTTTCGGGAGTGTTTTTATGGTTCCCCATCATCAATGGTGTTATACCCAAGAGAAAGGGACGCATTGGTGGGAAGGAAATCCCGAGGATTTCGCCCCGCTCTATCGTTTCGTTAGGGAGAATGCGAGTCTATTTGATGGATATGTTTCCCTTTCCGATGTGGCTTTCATTTATACAGACGAGGGATTTGATGATATAAGAGGGGCTTCTCTTGAGCTTCTTGAAAAGAATGTTCCCTTCAGCGTGATAGGGGCAGAGAAGGATAGAGGAGGAATAAAAAAGGAAAATTTGGAAAAATTCAGGCTTTTAATAAAGGGGAAGGGTTCAATTCCGAAAGAAATTGAGAAATTAGCAAGGCAGGAGAAGAAGAAAATTTTGCAGTGGGAAGGATATGATTCTTTGCCATGGGAATTTAGGAATCAGGTCATTGTAAGGGGGAGCGATAAGTTGAGGGTATCATTGCGTTATAAACCAGGCTCAGCGAATGCACCCATAGTCTGTCATCTTTTAAATCAGGATTATGATTTTGAGAGGGATGATGTGAGACCCGTGGATATTGAGGTTTCCCTCAGCAAAGCCCTGCTTGGGAAGGTTCTCAAGTCTTTTCCGGGTAAAGCGAGCGTTTATATACCAGGCAAGCCTATGCAGAAGGTCAACCTGAAAATCAGCGATGAGCGAATAAGTTTCAATCTAACTAATTTAGGTTTATGGGCGATAGTAGTGATAGGGGGTTGAGAAAGTTCTATTACTCTAATTCTCTAATTTTTGTAAGATTAATTTAACATATCTTCTTGGGAGGATGATAGAGGATGTCTTTTGAGGAAGCACTCAAAAATCTTGTGAGTCCATCCGCGAGGGAGCGTTTGGAAGCTTGTGAGGAATTGGGGAAGTTGGGGGACCCTCGTGCAGTAGAGCCATTGATAGAGAGACTTGGTGATAGGGATGAATATGTTCGTCGTGCAGCTTGTTATGCATTGGGCAAGATAGGGGATAAGCGTGCAGTGGAGCCATTGATAGAGAGGCTTGGGGATTGGCACGGGACTGTTTGTCGTGCAGCCTCTGATGCACTGGTAACGATAGGTTTCCCAGCAGTAGAGCCATTGATAGAGAGACTTGGTGATAAACGTAGGATTGTTCGTCGTGCGGCTTGTGAGGCGTTGGGCAAGATAGGGGATAAGCGTGCAGTGGAGCCCTTGATAGAGAGACTTGGGGATAGGGATGAATATGTTCGTCGTGCGGCTTGTGAAGCATTGGGCAAGATAGGAGATGCCCGTGCGGTGGAGCCGTTGATAGGGAGACTTGGGGATGAGGATGAAGATGTTCGTTGTGCAGCTTGTGAGGCATTGGGCAAGATAGGGGATAAGCGTGCGGTGGAGCCATTGATAGAGAGACTTGGGGATGAATATTGGATAGTTCGTCATGCAGCTTGTAAAGCATTGGAGAAGTTAGGAGAAGGGAGGTTGGCGAGGGCGGTTAGAGGAGCTTTAGAGGGCAAGGAAGAAGCCCTTAGGGAGCTTGCTAAATTATCAGCAGAAGGAGATACCCGTGCAGTGGTGCCGTTGATAGAAAGACTTGGGGATAGGGATAGGACTGTGCGTCGTGCAGCCTCTGATGCACTGGTAACGATAGGTTTCCCAGCAGTAGAGCCATTGATAGAGAGGCTTGGGGATGAGGATAGGTCTGTTCGTAGTGCAGCTTGTTATGCACTGGGCAAGATAGGAGATAAGCGTGCAGTGGAGCCATTGATAGAGAGGCTCGGGGATGAGGATGAGGCTGTTCGTCGTGCAGCTTGTAAAGCATTGGAGAAGTTAGGAGAAGGGAGGTTGGCGAGAGCGGTTATGGGTGCCTTAGATGGTGAGGAAGAAGCCCTTAATGAGCTTGCTGAATTATCAGCAGAGGGAGATATTCGTGCAGTGGAGCCATTGATAGAGAGACTTGGGGATAGGGATGAGGCTGTTCGTCGTGCAGCTTGTGAGGCGTTAATTGCGATAGGTTTCCCAGCAGTAGAGCCATTGATAGAGAGACTTGGGGATGAGGATGAAGATGTTTGTTGTGCAGTTTCTGATCCACTGGTAGCTGTAGCTAACCTAACATTGGAGCCATTGATAGAGAGACTTTGGGATAGGGATAAAGAAATTCGTCGTGGAGCCTGTGAGGCATTGGGCAAGATAGGAGATACCCGTGCAGTGGAGCCCTTGATAGAGAGCCTTGGGGACAAGTATTGGGGGATTCGTTGTGCAGCTTGTGAGGCATTGGGCAAGATAGGAGATAAGCGTGCAGTGGAGCCATTGATAGAGAGGCTCAGGGATGAATATTGGATAGTTCGTCATGCAGCTTGTGAGGCATTGGGCAGGATAGGGGATAAGCGCGCAGTGGAGCCATTGATAAAAAGGCTTAGGGATTGGAATGAGGATGTTCGGCGTGCAGCTTGTGAGGCATTGGAGAAGTTGGGGTGGAAACCCCAAGAGAAAGGTTAGTGCCTCCCAAAAAAGAATCTTGTGAAGACGGATTGTAGTAAATATGAGAATGATAGGGTTTAACATATCATTTCCATCCCGTATAATTCAGTTGGAGGTGCTTTGAGATGAAATTTGCCCGACTTTTCTATAAGATGGCGAGGATTATGAATGATTTTGAAACGCTCTCCTCGGGAAATCCCTCAAGAATCGCCCGCAGGGGATTGAATAAGCTCATCGGGAGAACTATAGGGAGAAATATCTATCTTAAGGGAACCGGTGGAAGAAGAAGAAAAAGAATGTTTTGAGAAAGACGAGATTGCGGGGGCGTCCCTTAAGGGACGCCCCCGCAATGACCATTTCCTTTTTAGAAGGTACTGATTACCTTTCCGGGTATCCATATGGAAAGTTTTGGGAAAAAGTTTTTCTCGCCAAAACTTTCAATACATAGGAAAGGAGAGTTTGATTATGCAACTCGCTTCTAAATTTTATTGTCTTTTGTTGTTCTCCTTCTCCTTAACCCTCTATTCCGCTGATTTCCTCATCGTCAAGGATGGTAAACCGTCCGCCACAATCGTTATCTCCAAGAATATGAACCATTCCACCGCCTTCGCCGTCTGGGAACTACGCTACCATATCCAGAAAATCACAGGAGCCCTCCTCCCCATCGCCTACGATGACCAGAAAGTCAAGGGCAACCGTATCCTCGTCGGTGAAAGCAAAGCTACGCAAAAACTGGGAATAAAAGCCCAAAACTTGAAGGACCAGGAATATATAATCCGTTTCTATCCCAATACCCTCGTCCTCTTGGGCAAGGACGAACCAATCCCCTTCTCCGACAACATCCGCATCTTCGGTGAAATAGGCTGGGCTGAAGGTAAATTCGGAAAATCCCTCTCCTTCGCCGGCAAAGGAACTCTCTGTGTAGATGATTTCAACCTCTCTGACGATGAGGGTTCCTTTGAGGTCTGGGTCTACCTTGAAGAAAAACCACAAGAAGGCGGCGAGGGAACAATCATCCGCCTTGACGGCGCCAATCCCTGGACCTACCACATAATCGGCAGATGGGAGAAGAACCGCATAAGATACGCTACCTATGATGGGGAGATTGTCCACAGCATCCTCTCCGATGAGCTATCCCCAGGCTGGCACCACATCCTCGCTACCTACAGCGCCCGTGAGGGAAAGATGGAACTTTTTGTGGATGGCAAGAGCCAGGGAACAACGGATTACAAGAAGACGACCTGTAATGGGACAACCCTCCTAATCGGTGGTTTGCCCGATGTCAGCCAGCAGAGGGTCGGCAACGCCTTCTCCGGCAGGATTGACGAGGTGCGAATCTCCGATATCGTCCGCTTTCCTTCCCTTCCCAATAAGCCATTTGAGCCGGATTCCCATACCCTTCTTCTCCTCCATCTCGATGAAGGGAAGGGAGTTCCCAGGGATGCAAGGGGAGTTCGGTTAGAACGTCCCATAAGCCCGCCCGATATGTTCTCCGGACAGGGAACATCCTATGCCGTTCACGATTTCCTTGAGCGTTTCTGTGATGTCCGCTGGTTCGGACCGAAGGAGGATATGATTTGGTATCCTCAGAAATCAACCCTCGCCGTTAAACCGCAGAACATCCAAAGGCGACCAGCCTTCCTCTATCGGGGGCTCTGGCCTCCTTTTGCCTTCGGAATAGTTGAGACCCTCTGGGACCATCCCACAAGACAGGAGATGAACCTCTTCTGGGCAAGGCATAAGGTCGGAGGGGAAAGATATAACTGCAACCATTCCTTCTATGGCTACTACGATCGCTTCCTCAACACCCACCCGGAATTCTTTGCCAAGGGATACGAGGGTCAGCCTCCCCAGATGTGCTACTCCAATCCCGGCTTCATCGCCCAGATAGTTCAGGATGCGAGGGATTACTTTGATGGGAAGGGATTGAAGCCGGGAGCTGTTGGGGCGGGAGATTACTTCGCCCTCGTTCCGATGGATAACAATCTTTGGTGTAAATGCGAGGAATGCCAGCGCCAGCTGAACCCGGAAAGGCGAAATGCCTTCTTCTCCAATGGCTATGCCAGCGATTATTTCTTCAATTTCGTCAACAAGGTGGCGAGTGAGATAGCCAAATCCCATCCCGATAAGTTCATCGCCACCCTCGCCTATTGGGAATATGCCTATTATCCCCAGAAGGTCAAGCTCCTTCCCAATGTCTCCCTTCAGATGTGCATTCATATCCGCAACTGGTGGGCGCCAGCGATGAAGGATAACGACCTCTATTTCTATCGTGATTGGATAACGAAAGACAAGGGTAGGAGATTCTATCTCTGGCTCTATTACTGCTTCCCTGAGGAAGTGGCGATGAACGGTGGCTGGCATTGTTTCCCTGGCTTCTTCGCCCACACCATTGATAAGGCTTATAAGATGTTCGCAAAGGATGGAATTAGAGGAGTTTTCCTCAATGGTTTGGGAGAGCAGATAGATACTTATATTACCCTCAAACTTCTTGATGACCCAAGCTTGAATGTTGATAAGCTCCTTGACGAGTTCTTCTCTCTTTATTATGGCTCGGCAAGCGAGCCGATGAAGAAGATGTATCTTCTCATTGAAAAAATATATAGCGACCCGACAAATTATCCCCTGGAGGTGCAAAGGGAGAGGAGGCATTTCCATCAAACGGAGGAGATTGCCTGGGGCTATCTTGGAACAGAAGAGAGGATGAGGGAGCTGGAAGCGTTGATGGAGGAGGCGAAGAAATTGGCGAAGACCGAGCTGGAAAAGAAGAGGGTTTCCCTGTTTGAGAAGGGAGTATGGCAGTATATGGTTGAGGGGAGAGAGATGTATTTGAAGAAGAAAGGGGCGGAGGAAAAGAGGCAGACGCTTGAGCCCGAAAGGGTGAAGCTCAAGGCGGAGGCGCCGCCGGGGGTCTATGTTCCCTCAATCTCTAAAGCCGATGGAGACCCGGAAAAGGTGGATTGGGATAAAGCGGTTGTTATCAATAAATGGTTTACAGTTGAGGGCTATCCCACGGAGCGGAAGTTAGAGGCGAGGCTTGCCCACGATGGGGAGTATCTTTATCTGAGGTTGGAGGAGCTTCTTCCCGGGGAGAGGTTGGTGAACAAGGACGACATATGGAGCGGGGATGATTGGGAGATTTTCCTCGCCGGTCAGAGGGATGCTCCCTATTATCAGATTGGAATAGCTCCCGATGGTAAGGTGAAGTCGTATTTCTATGAGGAAGTGAGGGGAGGGATGAAGGAGTGGGAAAGCGGGGTGAGGGCGATTTCAAGAGTGCTTCCCGATAGATGGATAGTGCTTTTTTCTCTCCCCTTGAAGAGCCTTGAGGAAAGCATTGGGAGGACTAACAGGATTTACATCAATTTCTATCGTGCCTCATTCAGTTTAGACGAAACGAGGCAAAGGGAGCTCCTCGCTTGGAGCCCGAATTTCGTCTCCAACTTTCACGAGCTTACCAGGTTAGGCGAGCTCTATTTGGAATAGAGATTTACTGGGGAGTAATCAGCGTTCCCGCTGCCCACTTCACTCCGTTCAGGAAAAGCGCCTTTATCTTACCATCAGCATCGGGATTTTCTTGTCCCCATTCAGGGGAGACCTTATAATCCCACTGCCAATATAGTTGCCCTTTTCCGTTACCACCTGGCTGAGCGAAGGCGAATACCGGACCTCCTTCCTCGCTGTTGGGAAAATCGGGGCTGCTTACCTCATACATAGCCGAGGCTATTACTGAAACTTTTGGATATTCGTTTATGGGCGTCAACACACAGGCTATTTCCTCGCATTCAAGGAGGTCTTCAGGTCTAACGCCTGGAGGAAGGGAGACAAAGCCTCCGCTGAGGGCGTGGACATTGAGATCGTGGACGTGGAGCATCTTTGTTGCGCCGCCGAACCAGGAGGAGATTGGGGATATATCGGTTGGTGTCCAGTTCTGGTTATCGGGATTTTTGGGAGGGAGGGGATTCCCGGTAGCGATTATGGCAGGGGCATCGCCTATGAGGACGATGTTCCCGCCCCTGTTCAGGATATTTTGAATTATGGAGTTATCGTTAGTTGAGAGATTAGCGCTATCATCGATGACGAGAACCTTGGCATTCCCGATGTTTGAAGGAACGGCTGATTGAACCTGAACGGTGAAATCAGCGGAAGAGAGCAGGCTTTTAAGCTCGTTAGCGGCGCTTCCCGTGGCGCAGAGGATGGCATCGGGGGGAATTATCGGCAAGGAAATTTCCGCTTTGCAATCGCTGGAGAGTATTAAACCGATTACAATAGTTGTTAGTTCGTTGGGATGACCGATGAACTCGCCCTGTGAGTTAATCGTTACAAAATCTCCTTTAGCGTACCAATTGCCGCCTTTGAGCGACATTTCCTGCCCACTCTGGTCGTATGCTTTATAGCCGCATTTGTATACCTCGCCTCCGATATAAGATTCTCCTGGTGGTAGTGGCGGGATGATTTCCAATTTTGAGGGTTTGTTTGAGGCTAAAATTAAGACAAGGTTAAGATCGACATCATGGCTGGCATCCAAATTGGTTTCAAATTCAAGAGGCTGGTAGTCGGTTCCAGGGGGTGGCTGAACGGCGAAAATAGCCCCGAGCATACCTGATATGTGAATCGGGATGCTGTATTTACCGCCATCGTGTGTCGTATCCTGCCCCAGCAAAATTGCCCCAGCAATAACGCGTCCAGCGTTTTTAGGTGCTTGGTACAATTCAACCACAGCCCCATCAATCGGTTGGCCCGTGACTGCATCGGTTAGCACGCCGCTGACAACCCGAGTTACCGCTCCTCCTCCACCTCCACCTCCACCACAGCCGGGGAGGAAAACGGTGAGGAAGAGAACCACAGCCAACACACTGCCCCAAAGGGCAAACTTCTCACCCTTTCTCATCCTTTCCTCCTTTCTTCTCCTCTGGCAACGAACACCTTCCAGGCACCCATTCCCAGAGAGATTTTTTATTCAATTACTATTTAGCATCAATTCAAAAACCTGTCAAGTATCATATTAAACTCTTTACTTTTAAGTAGGCAAATAGCTTTAAAAGGTTGCGATAGTCTCAACATAATGAGTCGATAACCATTAACGCAAGATATCTAAACTATCTCTCGCAATGGTCAGACTTTAACTTGTTTTAATATTTTAAAAAAGTAGCTTGAACCGTGACATTTGAGGTATTATGATTGAAAAAAGGAGGATTAATATGGCGGTTTTTGAAAAAATTAGAGAGAATAAGCACGAGTTCGTGGCTTTCGGTTGGAAGGATAAGGTTAAAGCCATCATTGCCATCCATAGCACGAAGCTTGGTCCTGCTTGCGGAGGTATTAGGATGTGGAATTATCCCTCGGAGGAGGAAGCGTTGGAGGATGTCCTCCGCCTTTCCCTTGCTATGACGCTTAAAAACGCCGCCGCAGGCTTAAACCTGGGCGGTGGGAAATGCGTTGTCATTGGAGACCCCGCAAAGGATAAATCTGAGCAACTCTTACTTGCCCTCGGCGATTTCGTCCAATCACTGGGCGGAACATATATCACCGCTGAGGATATAGGCATTACCTCTGAGGATTTGGCAATAATCTCACGCAGGACGAACTATGTCGTTGGTCTTCCTCCAAGCTTTGGAGGAATGGGGGATTGTTCTCCCTATACCGCCCTGGGCGTCTTCCATTCCATCAAAACAGCCATTGAATACCTCTATGGTTCTTCATCGCTTGAGGGCAAAACTGTAGCAGTGCAGGGATTGGGGAAGGTCGGCTTTAGCTTGGCTCAATTGCTCCTTGAAGAAAAGGCGAGGGTAATCGGTTGCGACATCGTTGAGGAAAGATGCAAGCTCGCAAGGGAAATGGGAGTGGAAATAGTCTCTCCGGAGGAAATTCTCTTCTTCCCTTGCGATGTCCTCTCTCCTTGCGCAAGGGGAGGAATAATAAATGAAAAAACTATCCCTCAACTGAAATGCAAAATAATTTGCGGTGGGGCTAATAATCAGCTGGAAAAGGATGAGGATATTAAATTGTTGGAGAGGATGGGTATTCTCTACATTCCCGATTTTATAGCGAATGCGGGTGGAATAATCAGCCTCTCTGTTGAGATGGAGGGCGATTTCACCCCAGAGAAAGCAAAGGAGAAAGTTAAAGGAATAAGGGAACGGGTCAGGGAATTGTTGACAATCCATAAAGAGAAAAAGGTCAGCACGCTTGAAGCGGCTTTGGAGATGGCTTATGCGAGATTAGAAGGGGAGTGAATGAGGCTTCCCCATCTCATCAAAGGAGTTTTCCTCAGGAGATTGAATAGGTTCGTTGGTCAAGTTGAGGTTGAGGGGAAAGGGGAACTGGTTCATATCGCCAATACGGGAAGATTGGAGAGATTATTGCTTCCAGGAAATCCATCTTACCTTCTGCCAATCCAAGGAAAATTGAAATATAGACTTTTTGCTATTGAGGATGCGGGCGATTTCGTCGTAGTGGATTCGTTTATCGGAGAGAAATTGCTTGAGGAAATGTGGGAAAGCGGGAGGGAATTCCCCTACATCGGAAGAATAAGGAGGTGGAAGAAGGCGCCGAGCTTTAGGGGAATTCGGTTGGACTACTTTGTTGAAGGGGAGAACGGTGTTTTCCTGGTGGAGCAGAAAAGCAGTACGCTTCTTGAGGGAGAGGTTGCCTATTTCCCCGACGCTCCCACTGATAGGGGTTTTCGTCAGCTCCTCGCTTTGTTTGAGGCTGAATCCTCGGGATTTATTCCGATGTTGATAATGGTGATAAAGCACCCACGAGCGAGGTTCTTCTCCTTTGCCCATCATATAGATGAGAGGTTTTCTAAGCTTGCCGATGATTTCGTCAAAAAGTATCCATTTCTCAAGCTCAAATTGAGGTTGGAAGAAGGGAAGCTTTGGCTTTCACCTTTTTGAAACCCTCTTAATAAGCGAGCCTTTTATGAATTCCCATTCTTCAAGATGGAAGAGGGAAGAAAGAAAGAGATAGAGAGGAGTAATGGCGAACAGGATTACAGCGATTTCAAAAACCGCTCCTCGCATACCCTTATGGGCGAAGTGATTGGGAGGGAAGAGGAAATAGAAGGGAAGAGTGGCTATAAGACAGATAACGGTTATCTTGATGAAGGAAAGGGCGAGCTTTTTGCCTTCTATTCCGCCGAGAAGCGGTCTGAGGAACCACAATAGAAGAAATAGGTTGATATAGGCAGATATGGAGGTGGCGAAAGCCAATCCTCTGACGCCGAAAGGTCCGACGAAGAGGATATTGAGGATGGCACAGATGACGACGGAGACGACGCCACAAAGGAGGGGAGTGGTTGAATCCTGAAAGGAATAGAAGGTGCGGTTGGCTATCTGGGTGGCGGAAAGGGCGGGAAGCCCGATGGAGTAGAAGGCGAGAATCTGGGCGGTCATCAGGGTATCCTGATAGGTGAATGCACCGCGTTGGTAGACGAACTGAACTATGGGAACTCCGAATAGAATGAAGAGAAGGGCTGAAGGGATATTGAGGAAAAAGAGTGTCCTTATTGCGAGGGAATTCATTCGCTTTAGTTCCTGCAATCTTCTCTCCGTTGCCAGAACAGAGAGGGTAGGGAATACAGCTATTCCCAAAGCCTGCCCGAAAATTCCCAGAGGAAATTGGTTGAGCCTGTTGGCATAATTCAAGCCAGCGATTGCTCCCGCTCCGAGACCTGAGGCGAGAACGCGGTTAATCACGACTGTTAGCTGGGAGACGGAAAGAGTGAAGATGATTGGAAGCATTATGAGGAAGACCTTTCGCACACCCGGATGGCGATAATCAAAAGCGAGGGTGGGCTTTTCCCCTATTCTGAGAATATACCAAAGCTGGATGAGGAAGTTGCCGATGAATGAGCCGGCAACGACTCCAATGGATAGTCCTGTTACTTTCAATGAGGGACCAAGGAAGAGACCGCCGAGAATGATGAAAAGATTATAGATGACTCCGCTTAGGGTGGGTATGAAAAATTCCTGGTGGCAATAGGCGACTCCCATAAATATGCCGCCCAGGATGAAAAACATCACCGAGGGAAGCATAAGCCGGGTTAAAAAGACGCAATAGGCGAGGTCCTGGGGTGGGAAGTGGGGAACGACCATGTGGACAAGGGAATGGGCGAATATCTCGGCGAGCCCAATCATAAATAGGAGGGCGAGGAAGAGTATGTTAAGGAGGCTTGAGAAAATCCTGTTAGCTTCTTCTTTTTTGTTCTCTGTGAGATATTGTGTGTAAACTGGAACGAAGGCGGAAGAAAGGGCGCCGCCTGATAGAAGGAAGAAAAGGATATCGGGAATGGTGAAGGCAGCGACATAGATATCAACAAGCCTTGAGGCGCCGAACAGCTTTGCGATTACTATCTCCCGGATAAATCCGACGATGCGCGCGAGGAGAATGAGGGAAGTTGTTATTAGGGCGGCACGGGCGACCTGCTTCGTGGGCTGTTTTGCTTCTTCCTCTTTAGCGACTATTTCTTCCATATCTTAACATTTTATAAAGAAACTATCGGAAAGAAAAACCGATAAAGGGAAAATTTCGCTCTTGGTTAGCAGGATATAAGCACCTTACTTCTACTTTTCCTTAGAACAAGCTGAATTTATCATAATAAACCACCTATAAATTAAGCCAAAAAGAAGAATCTTATCAACTTTGAGATGTGAAACTGCATATGGAATGTGAAAAGCAAAAGATATCCTTATATCTCGGAAATGCATCCATCAAAAATCTCTTACCTCTTCTTTCATACAAAGCTATCACGGGTATCTTGTCATCATCATAGATTCCTCGTCCTCTCTTTATTTATGACCTATAGACCCTTCTGGCTAAATCATAAATTGTTAGGGGCGAACGATGGAGCAACATTGCTATTATTTTGAAAATTACAGTGTAAAGCTTCTGATATCTCGCCTTTTTCAGGGTAAATTTACTCAAGCCATTATTTCCTTTTATCGGATTTTTTTAAGCAAATTGACACATTTGACCAAGAGGGTCAAACAATTTAAAAACAAAAATATACCCCGCTTTTCAAGAGGGAGGAATCGCTGTAACGATATAGGTTGGAGTTTATTTTTAAGGTTCTATCTTTGAGCCGAGCAATTCAAGGAATTTCCTCATCCATTCGGGATGTGCAGGCCAAGCGGGAGCGGTGACTAAATTGCCATCCACTACCGCATTAGAAAATGTCTCGTTTGGGTCAACCCATTCAGCTCCTGCCTGAATTAGGTCAGGCTTAACAGCGATATATGCTGTAAGGCGCCTACCTTTCACCGTGCCAGCTGCTATCAGCACTTGTTGCCCGTGGCAGATAGACGCAACGGGCTTGCCAGCTTCCATAAAATGACGAACTATTTCCAGGACTTTCTCGTTCAGACGGATGTATTCCGGCGCCCTTCCACCCGGGATGACCAAGCCATCGTAATCCTCAGGATTTACCTCGTCGAAGTTCGCGGTGATGGTGAAATTATGCCCTCTTTTCTCGCTGTATGTTTGGTCTCCTTCAAAATCGTGGATAGCGGTTTTAACGGTTTCACCTGCTTTCTTGCCCGGGCATACCGTGTCCACCTTATGACCTACCATCGTGAGCATTTGATAGGGAACCATCGCCTCGTAGTCCTCAACATAATCTCCCACGAGCATCAGTATTTTCTTCACTGCCATTATCTTTCACCTCTTTTCTAAATTATTCCTAAACTTTTCATTACCTTTGCGATTTCCTCTTTCTGTTGTTCGTTAGCAGGGCAGAGAGGAGGTCTGGGTGGACCTACCTTTATGCCGACCATTTCCATAGCGGTTTTTACCGGTATCGGGTTCGTCGTTATGAATAGGACTCTGAATAGGGGAAGAAGCTCAAGGTGAATCTTCTTCGCTTTTTGGATATCTCCATTGAAGAAGGAATCTATCATTTCTCTCAGCTTCTTACCAGCAATATGTGATGCCACGCTGATCACTCCCCTGCCTCCCACAGATAGCATCGGCAGGGTGAGGGCGTCTTCACCGCTGAGAATTTCGAAATCGTCGGTGGTAAGTGAGGCTATCTCCGCAACCTGGACGAGGTTTCCGCTTGCTTCTTTAACACCCTTTATGTTTGGCACATCTTTTGCCAGACGCGCAAGGGTTTTAGCCTCAAGATTACAAGCTGTTCTTCCGGGGATGTTGTAAAGGATTACAGGGAGGGATGTCTGGGAAGCGATTGCCCTGAAGTGATTGTAAAGTCCATCTTGGGGTGGCTTATTGTAGTAGGGGACAACGAGCATTATCGCATCAACCCCAACCTCTTCTGCTGCTTTGGTGAGGTGAATGCTTTCCGCCGTGCAATAGGAACCGGTGCCAGCAATGACTCTTGCCTTATTTTTGGCTCTTTCCTTTACTTCTTTAAATAGTCGAACTTTCTCCTCAAAGGTCAGGGTGGGTGATTCTCCTGTCGTGCCGGCGACGACGAGTCCGTCCGAACCATTCTCTATGAGATAATCTGTTAGTTCGGGAACAATTTCCCAATTTACTTCAAGGTCATCAGCCTTGAAGGGGGTGACCATAGCTGTAACTACTTTGCCGAAAACGGCTTCCATAAGCATACAACCTCCTGTATTTCTTTAAGAGATTTTATCTATTTTATCAGATTTTCTCTCGGCAATCAATAATGGTAAAAAGTTTGTTTCTATTTGATGGGTTTCATTGGCAGGGCGTTAGATGCTCGGAGAGGAAGAAGAGGTAAGCAAGGAGGAGATTATACCTTTTAATATCCTTGACTGGAGCATTATATCTTCAACGATGACGAATTCCTCTCCTGAGTGGGCAATACTGGGCTCACCTGCCCCGAAAACAATCACTTCTGCGCCTCTTTCTTGAAAGCGCGAAGCTTCCGACCAGCCTGGCTGGGCAGTTTCCCTTTCCCTTCCCAGAACTTTTCTAACCATTTCCCTGGCAACCTGGGCGAGTGGGGAGAAAATTTCCTGTTTTAAGGGATTTTCTATCCTTCTTATATGATAGGAAACATCCATCCAGCGAGGTTGCTTCAGGACGCCATCCAAAATACGAAGAGCCCAGGTGGCATCCTTATCGGAGGGTAGGGGAATTGCAAGGGTTGAATAGCATCTTTCCGGTACGCGGAGGATGCTCTCACCTCCCTTTATTCCCAGAAGGACGAATGGCAAGCGTTCCTTCAACTCGTTGAGAAAATCCACCATTTCCCAGATTGAATTTATACCAGAGAATGGGAAGGCTGTGGGGGCGGATAATCCATAACAATAGATATCAAGGAGGAGGATACCAGGATGCTGGGTAACTATGGAAAGATTTGTCGGTTCACCGATGATTACCCATCTTGGGCTATAGCCTTTTTCAAAGATTCGTTTTAATTCTTCCCCTTGCTCCTCACTGTCACTGGTGATTATCAAGTCCAGGCTTCCTTTCTCTATTTTATCCTTCATTTCAAGGAATACATCCAAAATTGCAACAACGGAAGCCTTGTCGCATATTCCTAATCCATATGCCTTACCATTTTCTTCCCTGTATATAGGCTGGGAGAGGGCATAAGGAGGGGAAGTATCTATATGGCAATAGAGGCAAAGGGAAGGTTCACCGTTTCCCTGGTGGGAAATAAGGAGAGGGGCGGACTCTCCTTCTATGTGGGTTTCTATGCCTTTCTCCTTTAATTTCTCATAAAGAATATCCAATAGCTCCGCTTTTTCATCCCAGCGGTTCACTAATTCACTTAAGAGATTCAACATTTCAATCATTTTCGCTCTCCACTATTTTCTTTATTCTCTCATATAACTCATTTGTCAAGTTTTCCACTTCTTTCTCGTCCTCTCCCTCAACCATAATTCTCAATTTGTCCTCCGTGCCTGAAGCCCGGATAAGGATTCTCCCTTTTCCAGCCAGTGCGCTTTCAGCCGTGCGAACGACAGCCATTACTTTTTCATCTTTCTCCCATTTTTGGGGGTTTTTCACCTTGATGTTAACCAATTTTTGGGGGAAGAGGACATAATCCTTCAGCTGGGAAAGGGGCTTCCCCTTTTCTAATATCACTTTAAGTAGCTGGAGGGTGGTTAAAATACCATCTCCTGTGGGGAGATGCTGGAAAAGGATTATATGACCAGATTGTTCTCCTCCCAGTGTAGCACCTATCTCTTTCATTTTCCTCGCCACATATTTATCTCCTATCGGGACGCGAACCATTTTTATTCCTCGTTTCGCCAGAGCCATTTCCACTCCGCTGTTCGTCATATAAGTTGTGACGACAGGACCTCGCAAAATGCCTTTTTCCATCATATATGTAGCAAAGATGTAGAGGATACCATCTCCATAAATTATTTCCCCTTGTTCATCGGCGAAAATCGCCCTATCTCCATCGCCATCAAGAGAAATACCGAGCATCGCCCGATGTTTCTTAACCTCCTCGGCCATCCTTTCTGGATGAACGGCTCCACAGTCTCTATTAATATTTTTCCCATCAGGGGTATCATTTATCACGATGACATCGGCTCCCAATTCTCTGAGTAGTGCGGGGGCGATATTATGCCCCGCACCATTTGCGGTGTCTACGACCAATTTCATCCCTTTGAGACTGAAATCGGCTTTGCTTTTCAGGAAGTCCTTGTATAAGCTGGCTCCTTGGTGGAAAGCTGTTCTCTTTCCAATCTCCGCCGAGGGGGCATATTCAAAGCCATTATCCAAAAATATTTTCTCTATTTCCTCTTCCCATTCGTCGGGGAGCTTGAAGCCATTTTTATGGATTAATTTGATGCCATTTTCATCAAATGGATTGTGGGAAGCGGAAATTACAGCTCCATATACATTATTGAAAGAAGCAAGAAACGCTACGCCAGGAGTTGTTATGACCCCTGTCTCAAGCACTTCCATACCAGCTGCGCAGAGTCCAGCGGCGAAAGCGGATTCCAACATATCGCTTGAAAGTCTTGTATCCTTTCCCAAGATTATTTTGGAGCAATCTCTTTTTAAAAAACTACCTACAGCTAATCCTAATTTTAAAGCAAACTCGGGTGTAAGGTTTTCGTTAGCTCGTCCTCTAACGCCATCTGTTCCAAAGAGAACTTCCATATTTCATTGACCTCCCGAACCAACGAAGATGTTAACTGTTACTTTATTAGTATTCAGAAAGGTAACTTTATCAATATGCGCCAATGGCACCTCAATGGAGCAGGAAGATTGAATTTGGGAAAGGTCTATCTTTTCCGTTTTAACGCTATTCAATCCTGATAGCACAGCGCTTGGACCAGAAACGCTCACAACTTGGGGTTGAACTTCCACCCTTTCAAGAACCAAGTTGTTTGGCAACGAGCCGCTTAAATCTGGAAGGACGGGCAGTATCTTGATTAATCTGGTTACATTGAAGCTCGTGGATACCTTCACCAAAGGTGGAACAACCTTGGCATTCTCTATTGGTTTATTTGCCTTATTCATAACCAATACGGGAAGCATAAAATCTCCTTCTCCTCTGCTCAAATCAACGAAGATCTGGGCAGAAGACAATTCGTTCCTCTGCGATGACGGAAGGTAAACGGTGACATTGGGAGGATTGATGTAGATTCCTCGAAGGGCAAACCCCTCAGGGGGAGAAGATGATATGACGGCTTGAACGGGCAACTGCTCTGCAACAACTCTATCAAGGTTTACTTTGATGCGATGAACCTTACAATAGACGATTATCCCCTTAGGAGTGGATATCTTAAGAGGAACTTTATAGGTTCCCACCCCTTTACCTTCCAGGGAGATTTCCACTTTCAGCGAATTTAAATTTATCTGTTCTAATTTCTTTTTAGGAGCTTTTATAAGGAGTGTTACAGTGGGAAGTGGTTGGGTGATTATGAGACCTGGTGCTAATCCTCTAACTTCGATTTCCTTTTTAAGTTCTTGTGTAACGATTGGGTTTTGCTGGGTACGAACATAGAGCCAAAGAATGGCAGCAATGAAGAATGAGAAGAGTTTGTAGCCCCAGTTATGCTTCAGTCTTTCCAACATCCTTGCTTTCCCTTAAGAAGAAGAAGCTCAAGAGTTCCCTTAGCCTATTTTCGCTAAGGTTATGCTCCAGTTTTCCCTCATAAGCGAGGCTGATGCTTCCGGTTTCTTCCGAGATGATGATCACAACGGCGTCGGTCAATTCGGATATTCCCAAACCTGCTCTGTGTCTTGTATGGAGGTTTTCTCCCACTTCATCTTTGTTAGATAAAGGCAAAACACAACTCGCCGCCACAATTCTATTCCCTCTTACGACGATAGCCCCATCGTGAAGGGGATTGCCTGGGTAGAAGATTGATTCTATTAGGCGTGCCGATAGTTCGGCGTCTATTGGTGTACTTTGATAGATATAATCGTCCACCCTCATCTGTCTTTCGAGGACGATCAGAGCTCCTATTCTTTTGGCGGCGAGATTTTTTACGGCTCTCACTATCTCATCTATGACGGCGAGTTGCGATTTCTTCGCTCCGAAGAAAATGTGGGGACGCCCAGCCCAAAAGCCCAATCTTCCCAGTTCTTCCAGTAGAGCACGGAGTTCAGGATAGAAAAGTATCACAAGCGCCACAGGAAGAAGCATTACGAAGCGGTCAAGAACCCAGCTGACCGTTTCCAAGCCCAAAAGATTGCAGAGATAGAGAGCGATGAAGAAGATGATGAGTCCCTGTATTATATACCAACCTCTTGTTCCCTTCGCCAAAAGCATCAGCTGATAGATGAAGAAGGAAATTATGCCGATATCTAAAAGAGCGATGAGGACTTCGCGCCAGCCAATACCATTTGGGAAAAGCCATTCAAGCATTTCCTAAAATAGGCTGAGCTGTTCGCCTCCCTCCTCTTGAGGAGGCACAATTATCTGGTCGGGAGCTGTTTCCTCTTCGGGGTTTTCCGCCTTTCGTCTGGCTTCAGCTATATCTTCGGAGAGCATCCATCTTAACTCGTCAAAGGCTCTGCCAGGTTGCCGTAGAACATAGGCTGGATGGTAAGTAGCGATAGCGAAAGGGGCATAAGGGCTTTTGAACCAAATACCTCTTTCTTCGGTCATCCTGAAACCTCTATGAATGACGACCTCAGCTGCTGGACCACCGAGGCATACTATGACTTTGGGCTTAATAATTGATAGCTCTTCCTCAAGCCATTTTTTGCACATCTGAACTTCCTGAGGGCGAGGAGGACGATTTCGGACGCTTCCTTCCTCCCTTATCGTTGCCCGGCATCTTATGATGTTGGTTATCCAGATATCCTCCCTCCGCAAGCCATTCTCAAGGAGGATTTCCTCCAGTAATTTGCCAGCTCTACCAACGAAAGGACGCCCCTGTAAATCCTCATTCTCCCCCGGACCTTCTCCCACAAGAACAAGCTTGCTATCTATATTTCCTTCCCCTGTCACGACATTAGTCCGTGTCTCCCATAAAGGACAATCCTTACAAGCTGAAACCCGCTTCTTATAATCTGCAAATCTTTCTTTCTTATTCATTTTTTCTCAGCGAGCATTGAGCGGAGGATTTTGTAGGTGGTTGAGAGGCTTTGGGGAATGACTTTTGTATCCCCTACGACGGGCATAAAGTTGGTATCTCCTTCCCAGCGTGGAACTATGTGGATATGAATGTGGTCGGGAACACCGGCTCCCGCGACCTTTCCGATATTGATTCCCAGATTGAATCCATGGCAATTGAGCCCTTCTTTGAGGGCATCCATACAAACGGCGCTCAAATCCATCATCTCCGCTCTTTCCTCTTTGGTAAGTTCCTGAAGAGAACCGATATGCCGGTAAGGAGCAATCATTAGATGACCATTGTTGTAGGGGTAAATGTTAAGAACTACGAAGCATGTATTACCCCTAAGAAGGACATAATTTTCTTCATCGTTTCCGGTGATTTTCTGGCAAAAGATGCATTCTTCAATTTTTTCCGCTTGACTCACATAAGCTGACCTCCAGGGTGCCCATAATATCTTCATATCAAAAATATAATATCTCCCTATATTTGAGGCGTCAAGACGGCGCTCTTCCTCAAAAATGATTTATTCTAAAAATTTCCTCGTCGTAAGAATAAGAGAACTTCTTATTTTATACAATAGGACATAAGGAGTTGGGATGTTGGAATGCCAATAAATAAGCGGTATTATGAAGGGAATTATCTCGTAATTGGGTTGAACTCTATGTTATAGCTTACTCTGAATGGAGTGGAGATTTCTTGGAGACCTCCATCTAAGAAGCCGAAGAATAAAACGAGGTTACCACCACTTCCGTTGAATAAAAATATATTCTGAGCTTGTGGTTCAGAGCTGATACCATCTATGTGAATTTGTCCCCAGTTGGTTATAACGATGATGAAAGGGTCATCGATACTTAAGGGTTCATTCCGCGATTCCCACATTCTCCCAACCTCGCCGTTCATATCCTCCGAGATAATGCCATCCAAACCGTTTACCATCCATTGCTTTGCAGAGTGTACCTGGAATAGATGGGCAAGGAATGCAGAAACCTTTCTTGGTTTCATCTGCGGCTTAAGTTCTACCTCAACCTTCAATCGGGGTTCGTTACTAACTACGAACTTCACAATATACCCGATTTTCTCTTCCATTCTTTTGTCTTTTGACTTCAGTTCTCCCTCTGCGGTCACCGTTACTTCGCCTTGTTTCTCGTCGATACTTATCCTACCTTCTTTTTCTTCTTTGCTCCCAACATAGCCCCTCTCGTATATACCCCAATCTGTATAAATATGGAAATCACTCAGGATGGTTCCTATTCCCGAATATTCCAATTTATCAGGTAGCCACCCTCTATCCTTGGATAAGTGAAGGGAGATATAATCATTTCTGATTACGACCTCATCTGCGTTCTTTTGCAAGGCGATTTTTCCATAACAGATGATGATTGATAAAGTCAAGGAAAGGAGCAGGAAAAGCCGTTTCATTGCTGAATGCACCCCATCTCGTAGGAAAATTCATACCATTTTGGACTGATATTGAAATCTCCGTCCATATATGCGAAAAACACTATTATATCGCCATTGCCAGAATTATAAATGAACAGATTTCCACCCTCCGGTATCTTGGTTACTTTGAGTTCTATCTTTGCCTTATCTCCCCTTAAAATTATATTGGCTTTTTCTAATTGGTAATTTCTGCTCTCCCAAACCCTCCCCGTCTGCTGGAGCGAGATTTCCTGCCCTTCGGCGTAACAGGCTTTTATTTCTTTAAAGTCGAGCCTTTGGGCGAGAAAGGCGGTAGTCTGTTTTTCAACGAATGGTCGCACCTTTATTTTGGCTCCGATAGAGGGCGATTTATCTTTAAATTCATATTCAGCTTGGTATTCCACCAGCGGTCTCGCTACATTGTTCCAACCACTATTGCCCTCTCTGAGAAAGCTATGGGTGATGATTCTAATTTTCCCGTCTTCTTTTTGAAAAGCGAGTTCAACCTCGGGGTCGTTATTTGATGTGCCAATTAAAGAAAAGGCATTTCCCAGGGAGTCGTAATACTCCCCGTAGATTCCTCTATCGGAATATATCTCAGCGCCCTGGAGTAGACTCTTGCCCCTTGAGATTATGTTATTCACTTGCCCATTTCTCCTTGATAGAACGGCTTTGTAATGGCTTGTTTCTATCAAGTAATTGGCCCCGTCGCAGGTTAGAAGTGGTAAATCTTTTCCTGGTTCCCCTATGGGTATTCCTCCTTTTCCGATGAGGATTGAATACCTCATCTCATACACCTCGCCGGGAGCAATCTTCCAACCATTCCTTCCATCCGCCATAGAAAGCAAGATATGAAATCCTTCATCCCTTAACTTCTCTCGGATATAGATGTTCTCGGGGAGAGTATAAAATGGGGGCAAAAGGATGGCAAGGTATTCGTTGCCCCTGATTGCGGATATCAAAGGGTAATAGGGATTCAAGGGACAGCGACTTGAATCAAACAGATAGGGGGTATGCCAATATCTTCCGCCTTTTGTTTCCTTAAAATGGCGAATATAGAATTCATCGTAAAGGTTTGCCTCAAGGGTATTTACAAACCAATGCTGAACCCCCTTTAGTTTGAACCAATGCCAAAGCTCGCCTTTCATCAAACCTACTTCTTTCGTTGGGTGTAAACTTAGTAGGACATCTATTCTGCTTTGGTCAAAACGGTAGAGGATTCCAAGTCTTGCCCAATCGCAATAACCTGTAAAGCGGACAAATACTTCGCCATTTCCTCTCTCTATTTGGTGGGATAGATTAATTCCACTTGTGCTGAGCCTTTCACCTATGCCTAATCTTCTTTTTCCTTCTTCCCATACCATATCATCTATCCAGTTTTCACCCTTTCTCGTGGAGAGATATTTCAACATCCCGCTATTAGTGTCTATTATGGCTTTGTAAGTCTCGTTCTCCACGATTATATTTCCTTCAAGTTCTCGGAAGGATGGCTCAGTAGAACCTTGCACCTTTTTGGCACTTTCAATGGGCGGATAAATCGCATCCCTATCTATGGAGGGTTTTTCCTTCCTTATCAGGATTATGGCTGGAGAATAAGGTCCTATGCTCAATTTCAGGGAGAGATTGTCCTTCTTCCATTCTGCTTTCACTGCCCTGCCCTCAAAAACTTCGTAGAACCCCAAATCCCTCCGAGTTGGTATGTATCGTTTTCCTATTCTTAGTTCAACTTCTTTTTCCTGTCCTGACATATTGATAGCAACAACAGCTATTCTATCTCCGAGGACCCGTAGGCAGGTGAATACATTCTTATCGTTTGCTTCTACGGCAAGGTAATGGGCTTCACCGATTGATAGCTCTTCGTTTTCTTTCCTAATTTTGTAAATATGTTTAAGGAAGGGGCTTCTGCCAATTTCACCATCATGATAAACCATAGGAGCTCCTTCTATAAGGGCACAAAGGGCAAGAAACGCATTGAACGAACCTTGTCCATTTAAGCCAGCAAAACGAACTGTGTCGTGGCTTTCTACGAATCTCATCAAGGTCGCACCCTTTGGGTAGGCATATTTCTCGTATTCCAGCCATTCCTGAAACCATCTTATCCACTCATCTCTGGGATGGCGAGAGTAATCCTGGCAGATAAACATAAAAGGAAAATCGTAAACGACATCGCTATACCTAAAGAACCAGGGACCAGTTGCTTCTGGAAGGAGCATAATTTCGCTCTTGTATTTTTTCATTTCCTCCCTTGATTTAGATAGTATCTGCAATCCTCCCCAGAGACCTGATAGAGTAGGACGATGAGGTGAATTGGGGTCCCAGTTAGCTGGTCCCCCAGCTCCGCAGTCAACCCTGTAACCATCCACATCCAGTTCCCTTACCCAATAAGCGGCGTGCTCAGCCATATATTTTTGCCAGGCTACGCTAGCATAATCGCAGGAGAGGCAACCCCACCAGTAAATGACTTTGCCATTTTCGTCCCTGGAGACAGCTTCGGGAAGCTTTTCTAACAATCCAGATTCCTCACGAGGACCATGAGGGATCAAATCGAACAGCACCTTTAGCCCTAATTTATGGGCTTTTTCTATAAATCTTCTTGCACCCTCTATTCCACCAAGGGTTTCTTCAATCTTATAATAGTCCGTGGGACCATAAAGCCCTGGCCAAACGGGTAGAAGCCAAAGCACATTGAAGCCGATATCGGCAAGATGAGGGAGATAATTGGAAAAGTTATCAAAACCTCCAACATCCTGTAACCCTCCGTCCATAGTCCCTCCAGGATAGGCGGAGTAAATTATCGCCTTTCTCGCCCAATCTGGTCTATCGGGAGGAGGAGTCAGACCGATGATGTCATAAATTTCCCTTTCCTTCTTAAGCATATCCTCAAGGTCACCCTTAATAACCCTGATTATCTGCGTGCCACCTTCCAGTTCCTTTCTGACTTTCATAACATCTGCTGCTGATAATGTATGAACTATATCCAAAGCATCCTTGCCCTCTCTAATATAGGCACTTGCTCCTTCCGTCTCCGAATAGAAGATTGTTAGTAAACCAACACCGAGCCCATCGTTTCGCACAAGAACGCAACGGTTACTTGACCAGCTATAATCATCGCTGATAGTTCTTCCTTCCTGCTCGAATCTGTATCTTTTCGGGGGGAAATTGGAGGGGATTGTCCACCAACAATCTTCCTTATCGCCTATTAAAACTCCATCAAGGGAGAAGCGAAGGTCGCTGATATGAGGAGATTCGCTTCCATTGTAAACTATCCTACCTTCTCGTAGAACCACATCGGTGCCGGGAAATATCGTATAGTGATTCTCAAGTATCCAGTCGCCTATCCCGCTTCTGACAATAAGCTTTTTGCCTTTTCCCTCGTTCTTGACTTCGTAACCAACCAATTTTATTGGGTTTCCCAATCCATCCCAATCGTCCTTTTTGATAAGGAAAATAGGTCCCATAACGCCACCTTCGCCACCCCTGTCGTAGACGCGTAGAGAAATTGTGTTCTCTTCCCCGAATTTTACGAGATTGGGAGGGATTACATAATGGCGAGGAGTTTCCCACCAGTTAGGTACCTGATCCCCTGTGTGCCCTATTAGCTCTCCATTGAAGTAAACCCAGTCGAAATCATCTATGGAGCCAAGATATATGAGCAGTTCCTTGTCTTTCCACTCCTTGGGGATAAAGACCTTCCTTCTGAAGAAGGCAAAACCGTTGTAAGGAGACCAGGTGGGTGAAGGTGAAGAAGGGAAAACCTGTGTATAGCCTGCTTTTTCCCAAGTACCGGGGAGGGATATCTCATCCCATTTGGAATCGTCAAATTCTACCTTATGCCAGCCCTGTTGCAGTCCGACATTTTCTGGATCAAGGGCAAATCTCCACTTCCCCTCTATGTAAACCGATTTGTTTTTCAGCGCTTCCCTAATTGCCAGTTTTTCAACCAGCCATTGACCATCCACACGGATATCAAGGGTAGATGATGAATCTCCTCTACCTATTATCTGGAGGTTCAGTGGTTGATAGATTAAAGAACGAAGGAAGCCATCAGCTTTGGAGAAATGTAAACTTATCAGGGAATTTCCAAAGATTATATCGTTAGAATTTTCCTTAAGGAAGATCTCCTCTGCTTTGGCGGAACTCAATGTTAATATCAGGATGGTGAAAAGGGAAACAAGTATTTTTTCCATCTTTTTACCTCCCTTGAATGCTTCTTAATTCGTTATCGAGTTTAGTCTTATGGGTTTTTATCAACTCCACTTGCTTTCTATAGAATTTGCGACCAATGTACCCTTGCACCATTCCACCTGCAGGTAATGGGTGGAAAAGTAATAGGAGGATAATCCATAGGGCGAAGCCCGAGCCGGCAACTGCGAATCCCCTTTTCCAAAGGGGGTGTTCTCTACCCTTGACCAGTCCTGCCATGCTCATAATGATTCCAGCAAACACCAAAATGACACCACCGATAGCTATAACGCCGAGCAAACGAATTAGGCGGTACAGCCCACCGATGGTTTCTCCCTCAAGTCTTCCCGCTTCCCGGGAGAAATCCTCCTTAGCCTTCTCTAATACCCTTCGTTCTTTTTCATTAACGGCGTAGCTCAAGAGAGACAGAGAAGCGGTGAATTCCGGCTCAACATTGGCATAATCAGCAAGTTGCCGATAAACGAGCCGCAGAGCATCCTTTTCTCCTAATCTCTCTCCGATTTCCCTGCCGATTTCTTCAAGGTTATCCCAGACCCATTTCAAAGAGTAGTAACGAAGATTGACACAGGGAAGGGGTTGGGATTTGACCATAGCATTGAAAATGAGAGGTTGAGGGATTTTTTCCTTGCTAATACTTACTTCGGCAAGCTTTTGTTTGGCTTCCGCTGTTTTCCCTATTTTCAGCAGGCAATAAGCCGAAAGAAGAAGGGAAAGAGGGTCCTTTCTTTTTTCAAGATATTTCATAGCCTCGTTCCAATTCTTCTTCTCCATTTCTGCTTCTGCTCTGACTATTGAGGCGAAACCTGTTCTGCTTTTCTCAAGGTGTGGTATAGCTTTATCCCACTGAGGAGGGGACTGTTGGGCGATATAGAAAAGGGCGACGGTTTCTTCAAGAAAAGGGTCTTTAATTTGTTTTGAAGCTTCTTCAAGGAGGTAGGTAGCTTTCTCCGTGGGAAAACCGTTTTGGATAAGGAGTTGTATACCATCTCTCACTTTCTTTAGGGCTTGGCTTTCAGGAGTGGTGGAGCAACCTGTCAAAATTATCAGTATGGCGATAAAAGGGAGGAAGTAATTTTTCCTTTTCATATCTTTATGATAGTAAAAGAAAATTTGCAAAGCGTCAATGACGCACTCTGCCTCAATAATGATGAGAAGAGGCAACCATCTTCTACAATTTATTTCTATATCAAGCCTTTTAAAAAGTCTACTCTCTTGAGAGCAAACGGGCAATTATAAAAGCGAATGCTAAGAGGTATAGACAAGCAACAAAGAAAGGGAAGACGCTGCTACTTTTGGATTTGAAGATATGGAGAGTAGCGGGATACATCTCCTTTGAAAATGGGTATAGAGTTTAGGCGTTACTATATCTAATATGCTTTCAAAGCAATTTATTTGTGAGGAAAGATATGAAGTGTATAGAATCCCATAACATATTGGACTTCGCCCCAAAGCCATTACATTTAGAATCGGAGATTGGGAGAGGGTCTATGTTTTTCTCTGACAAAAGAAGCGTCTAATACCGTTCATACCTGTATCTTTAACGAATTATATTTATTCATTGCCTGGTCGATACCTTCCTCCAAAATGCAATTCACCGCCTCAACTGAAACATCCAAAACCTTATCCAATATTTTCATTTCATCCTCGTTGAATTCACTTAAGACGAACTCAACCAAATCCCTTATTCCTTCATTTCCTATCCCTATTCTCAAGCGAGGAAAATCTTGCGTGCCTATTTCATTAATAATGGAACGCAATCCATTATGACCTCCATCAGAACCTTTCCGTCTTATTCTTATTCTACCCAAAGGAAGAGCAACATCATCGCATATCACCAACATCTCCTGGGGGCTGATATCGTACTGTTCGAGCAAACATTTCACAGCTTTTCCGCTCAAGTTGACATAAGTGTAGGGCTTAGCAAGGATAATCCCTTCCCCTTCTGCAATCCTACTTCTACATCTTTTCCTGTTGAATCGCAATCCTTTCCTCCTTGCCAGGCGGGAAAGAAGCATAAAACCGGCATTATGTCTCGTCCTCTGATAGAGGCGTCCAGGATTGCCTAAACCAACTACAAGCTTTATCACGATCGGTATTCTATCTTTTTTTGGGGAACCCTTTGGAAAAGAACGCTTACAGATTTCTCGTTGTGAATCCTGAGAATAGCCTCAGCCAAAAGAGGAGCTATTGATAATACCTTTATTTTTTCGCTCCTTTTATCCCGCAAGGGGATGGTGTCCGTAACCACAAGTTCCTCTAAATTCCCTTCTTCAATCCTCTTTACCGCTTCTCCCGAGAGAACAGGATGAGTGCAACATCCATAAACCTTTCTCACTCCTCGTTCAAACATCGCCTCAATGCCCTTCATAAGTGAGCCAGCGGTATCTACTATATCGTCAACCATAATGGCTATCTTCCCTTTCACATCGCCTATTATCTCCATTGCCTCCGCTCTATTCGGCTCCGGACGTCTTTTAGCTATTATGGCAAGGGGAGCACCAAGAAGCTCTGCGAAGTGGCGTGCTCTCGCCACTCCTCCGACATCAGGGGATACGACTACTACCTCATTATCGGAAAGTCCAAGAGAACGGAAATACTCCGCCAATATAGGCACCGCGGTCAACTGGTCAACAGGACAATTGAAAAATCCCTGAATCTGGTCAGCATGTAGGTCAATCGTGAGAACGCGGTCTGCTCCCGCGACACTTATCAGGTCAGCAACCAGCTTTGCGCTTATTGGTTCACGCGGTCTGACTTTCTTCTCCTGCCTACCATATCCATAATAGGGAATGACAGCCGTTATTCTCCTTGCCGAGGCACGTTTAAAGGCATCTATCAATAGCAAAAGCTCCATAAGGTTATCATTTACTGGATAACAAGTTGGCTGGATGATGAAAACATCCAGCCCACGCACAGACTCCTCTATCTTTATCCTTATCTCGCCATCAGAGAATCTGCCAACCTCCCCTTTCCCCAGCTCTATTCCTAACTCTTTCGCCACATCCTCAGCGAGCTTTGGATTAGCATTACCTGTAAATATGCGCAAATCCTGCATCAATTAACTCCTCCTTTCATTTATCCTGCTGTTTTTCTACCTCGTTTTCGTTCTTCTTTGCTCTTCGTTTCTTAACCCAATCTTCCTTGTTAACCTGCTTCTCCCTTGCTATCGCAAGAGCATAGGGAGGCACATTCTGATTTATTACCGACCCAGCCGCTATGTAGGCACCTTCCCCAATTTCCACAGGGGCAATTAGGATACTATCAGAGCCCACGAAGACATTCTTCCCTATAGTGGTTTTGTTCTTCTTAATACCATCATAATTACAGGTTATTGTACCTGCCCCGATATTCGTTCTCTCCCCCACAAAAGCATCCCCTATATAGGCAAGATGCATAGCCTTCACTCCATTCTCCAATATGCTGTTTTTCACCTCCACAAAATTACCAATTCCAACCTCATCCGCAAGAATGGTTCCCGGTCTTAGTTGGGCAAATGGTCCTATCCTGCAATTTTTCCCTACTTTTGACTCCCGCAAGAAGGAGGCAACGATTTTACTACCCTCCCCTATCTCACAATCCTCAATATAGGTGAATGGACCTATTTCAGCACCAGTTGCGACTTTGGTCTTGCCCTTTAAAAAAGTAAAGGGGTGAATGGTAACATCTTGCGCTATTTCCACCGTCGCCTCAATATAGGTGTTTTGTGGGTCTTCTATAGTAACCCCTTCTTTTAATAATTTATCCATTATCTCTTGTCTCATATATTTAGTCACCTCCACCAAATCTTTCCTGTCGTTCACCCCTCTCGCACGCCAGCTCTCTGACAGTTTTATCGCTTGGGTATTATAACCATCCTTATAAAGAAGTCCCACGACATCGGTTAAATAATGCTCCTTTTGGGGATTATCAGCTCCAACCTTGGAAAGATAATTAAAAACGAGCGGGGCATTGAATAAATAAACGCCAACATTTATCTCGTTTATTTTCTCTATTTCTGGAGGAAGCCGCAACCCCCTGGGCTCAATAATTTCCCTAACTCTCCCCTCTTCATCCCTTATTATTTTTCCATATATTGTCCCGGGAAGGTCAGCGCTGAGGAGGGTGCATTGGGAGTTAGTTTTCAAATGGTGTTCCAACATCTCAATTATAGTGGAGGGAGG
>JACIXQ010000049.1 GCA_014360465.1 bacterium | reverse complement strand
CTTCCCCCTTTAGACCATCAGAAAATGAATATTCCTCAAGAATATAAAAGACAACTCCTCTCCTTCCAGGTAAACGAACTCACTGAACGCTTTATATACCGCAAGCTCGCAGAAATAGATAAAACTAACAGCGAGCTTTTTCTGAAGCTTTCAGAAGATGAATTAAGACATTACAGAATCTGGCGAAGATATACCGAGGAGGATGTAGCTGTTGATAAATGGAAGCTATTCAAGGTAATATTTTTAGCCAAGTTGTTCGGGGTAACATTTGCCACAAAGCTTATGGAAAGAGGGGAAAACCGTGCAAAATGGGTTTATCAGGGAATGGCTCCTTTCATACCTGAAGCATCTACCATTCAAGAGGAGGAAGAGGAACACGAGGCTGAACTTCTTAAAAGCATAGACGAGGAGAAATTGAAATACATAGACTCTATGGTGCTTGGATTAAACGATGCACTCGTTGAACTCCTCGGAACGCTTGCGGGTTTAGCCCTTGCTCTGAGGCAGACTAAGATTATTGGTTTAGCGGGAAGTGTAACGGGCATTGCGGCTGCTCTTTCAATGATGTCATCCGAGTATCTATCAAAGAAAACGGAGAAAACAACAAATCCCCTCAGAGCTTCCATCTACACGGGAATAGCCTATTTCATAACGCTCCTTTTTCTGGTCTTTCCCTTCTTCATTTTTCAATCTTGGCACATCTCCCTGATGGTTTCTCTCGCGGATTCTATGCTCCTTCTTTTCCTATTCACATTCTTTCTTTCCGTAGTTGAGGAAGTATCTCTCAAGCATAGGTTCAGAGAGATGCTGGTGATAAGCCTTGGTGTGGCAGGTCTTTCCTTTCTTTTAGGTTATCTTCTGAAATTGGTATTCAATGTAGAGGTTTAATGCTTCTAATTTATAGGAAAAACTTTATAATTTATTTATATGAAGATAATCATTTATCAGCTTGGTGAATTAAACCATACTTCTGTTCTTAGCCACATAAAAAACGAATTGGAAAGAATTCTTTCTCTCCCCTGCGAAATTCATCCTACTCCCCTCACCCTCATTCCCGAGGCGAAAGTGGGAGAAAGATACAACTCTTCAATTATCCTTCACAGTCTTCCCGTGAGGACTACTGACGAACATTATCTTGGGGTATGCGATGTGGACCTGTTCGTGCCAGGCTTCAACTTCGTATTTGGTGAAGCCGAGTTTATGGGTCCTCGTGCCCTAATCAGTCTTTTTAGGCTCTATCCTCAGTTCTGGGGAGAACCACCCAACGACGAGGTCTTCCTGGAAAGAGCAGTTAAGGAGTCAATCCATGAAATGGGACATACATTCGGTCTTCGCCACTGTCGCGACCCGAAATGCGTTATGCATTTCTCCAATTCCATCTGGGATACGGATTTAAAAGGTGCCTTATTCTGCCCGATTTGTCAACAACAATTGGAAAGAAATCTCTTGCGATGAGCTTGAATAATTATAAAATTTAATGCTATGAATGAAAAAGTAAAAGAACTCCAAATCATCGCCACCCAAATAAGGATAGATATTATCCAGATGCTCGTTCAGGCAGGCTCGGGTCATTCAGGTGGTTCCCTATCCTGCGCCGACATACTTGCCTGTCTCTACTTCTCAATTATGCGGCATAACCCAAAGGACCCCCATTGGAAGGAAAGAGATAGATTTATCCTCAGCAAAGGTCATGCCTGCCCAGCCCTCTACGCCGCCCTTGCCGAAGCTGGCTATTTCAAGAAAGAGGAGCTTTTGACCCTGCGTAAGCTGAACAGCATCCTTCAGGGTCATCCCGATATGAACAAGACACCTGGCGTAGAGTTCTCCAGCGGTTCCCTTGGTCAAGGATTCGCAGCCGCCTTCGGGATGGCTTTGGGCTATAAGCTGGATAAGAATCCGGGACGCATCTTCGTCCTTTTAGGTGACGGCGAATGCCAGGAAGGGATAGTCTGGGAAACAGCTATGGGCGCTAGCCATTATGGACTTGACAATTTAACCGCTATCTTAGATTACAATAATCTACAGATAGACGGCAAAGTTTCGGAGATTATGGAGATTGCCCCCATAGCTGAAAAATTCCGTGCCTTTGGCTGGACAACCTACGAGATAGATGGTCATGATATAGAGCAGATACTCTGGGCACTATCGCCAGAAAGGATAGTTGAGGGCAAACCCACGATGGTCATTGCGAGGACGGTCAAAGGCAAAGGAGTTTCCTTTATGGAGAATGAGGTAGATTGGCACGGCAAAGCTCCTTCCCCACAGGAAGCTGAGAGAGCGCTTGCTGAACTTTATAAACAACTTGAGGAACTGAAAGGAAATGGGAGAGCAGATTCTTAAATCAACCAGAAGGGCTTATGGAGAGGCGCTCGTTGAGCTTGGCGAGCGCAACGAGCGGATTGTGGTCCTTGATGCCGACCTTTCCAAATCCACTTATACCAACCTCTTCGCCAAGAAGTTCCCCAACCGCTTCTTCAATATGGGCATATCCGAGTGCAAGATGATATCCTGTGCCGCCGGTTTAGCTACAACAGGGAAGATTCCCTTCGCCTCCTCATTCGCCGTCTTTGCCGCCGGAAGAGCTTGGGAAATGGTTCGCCTTTCGGTTGGTTATACTAATCTAAATGTGAAGATTGCCGCTTCCCACGCTGGAATATCTGTGGGTGAAGATGGACCCACCCATCACTGTGCGGAAGATATCGCCCTGATGAGGGTCATACCCAATATGACTGTGCTTGTTCCGGCAGATGCCACAGAGACGAAGAAAGCTGTCTTTGCCAGTGCGGAGTGGCAGGGACCTGTCTATATAAGGCTTGGACGACCCGATATCCCGATTATCTTTGATGATTCCTACGATTTCCAGATAGGCAAGGCATATGTCCTGAAAGAAGGAAAGGATGTATCCATCTTAGCCTGTGGTCTGATGGTCTGGCAGGCTCTCCAGGCTCTTGAACTTCTTGAGAAGGAAGGCATTGAAGCGGAGCTCGTGAATGTATCAACCATTAAACCTCTGGATGAGGAGACCATATTGCGTTCGCTATCCAAGACCCGATGCGCTGTATCAGCTGAAGAACATAACATAATAGGTGGACTTGGCTCAGCTGTAGCCGAGCTCATAACGGAGAAATTGCCCATTCCTCTCGAAAGGGTTGGCGTCAAGGACAGATTCGCCGAATCAGGTCCCTGGAAAGAGCTATTGAAAAAATACGGTCTTACTCCAGAGGATATCAAGCAAGCAGCACTGAGAGCGATCGAGAGAAAAGAAAAAGGAGGATTGAAATGATTAGAGAAGTGAGAAGGGAAGAGAGGGATGAACTTTTATCACTTCTGAAATCCGCTTTCCCTGGAACAGAAATAGAATGGTTTCCACCCTATTATGACGGCGACCCATATTATAAATTTGAGTACACGAGGGTATGGGAGGAAAACGGCAAGCTCGTAAGCACCGTCCAGATAGTGAAGAAAATACTTCGCATAGAGGACCAGACCATACTTCTCGGGGGAATAGCAAATGTCGGCACTCACCCCGACCATAGGGGAAGGGGCTATGCAACAGCCCTCCTTGAGGATTCCATCAGAATAATGCGGGAAGAAGGCTTCCATCTTTCCCTTCTATTCACCGGTATCCAGCCATTCTACGAACGACTCGGCTGGCGGGAAGTTCCGTTTCCCTTCCTCCATATCAGCACTATCCCCACTGATATACCTCCCCAGCAGAACATCAGAGATTACAACGATGATGATATCCCCGATATAGTGAGGATTTATAACGAATTCAACGATAAGAGAAACCTATCTGTCGTGCGGGATGAGGCTTATATGAGGGGATGGATTTGGAAATGGAGACATCACCAAGAGGTTCTTATCTATGAAGAAGATTCAAGACCAGTGGGGTATATCCGCTTCAGCAAGGGACGGACCGCTGAACCTTTCTGGATTAACGAGTTCGGCTGTTTGAAGGGCAGAGAGGACTGCTTCGTTCCCCTTCTCAGTGAGGCGATAAGACGGGCAAGCGAAAACGCTCCAAGTTCTTGCACTATACATCTTCCCTTAGAGGATTTCATAATCCAAGGGATAAAAACGGTGATGGGCGAACCCCAGCTTCAGTTCGGCAAAGGGGCAATGTGGAGGTTGATTAATCTACCCGCCCTCCTTTCCGCCATTTCTCCCGTGCTTTCCCGCCGGTCAGAAGGCTTAAAAGGAGTCTTACCGCTTGATATTGAAGGGCATACAGCAACCTTGAAGCTGGATAATGGCAGGGTATCAGTTGAGGATTCCCTGCCAGCATCTCCACCACCAATCCACCTATCGCAGAAACTCTTCGTCAATCTCCTCGCAGGTTTTGAGGATGAGGAAGCAAAAACACTTCCAGTGGAGCTAAGAAAGCTTTTCCCACCAGCAAAACCGATATTCTACTCCTTTGATACTTTCTAAAAGGCGGTGAACCTAAAAATAAATGGTAAATACCGAGCGATTGAAAAGCACCATTCTTGAGTTGCTCTCCATAGATAGTCCAAGCCGGAAGGAAGGAGAAATAGCAGGATTTCTCAAAGAAAAGTTGCTCTCATTTGGATTTGATGTATGGGAGGATTCGGCTAAAGATGTAGTTCAGGGAGAGGTAGGCAATATTCTGGCAAGAAAAGATGGCAAGGGCATTCCCATAATGTTCAACGCCCATATGGATACAATTGCCTCTACCCGTGGAATGAAGATAAAGATTGAAAACGGCGTCATAAAACAGGAGGGTGCGAGCATTCTTGGAGGTGACGATAAGGCTGGTATAGCGGCAATACTTGAGGCAATAGAGCTACTTAATGAGCAGAATGTAACCCATGCACCCCTTGAGGTTATATTCACCATTTGCGAGGAAACCTCGCTTGAAGGAGCGAAGGTTATAGATACCTCCGTTTTGAGAGCTAAAGCAGGCTTTGTTATTGATGGAGGCGAGCCCCAGGTTGCAATTATATCCGCGCCTTCCAAGGAACAGGTCACCTTCTTCGTCAGGGGAAAATCAGCTCACGCTGGCGTCCATCCTGAACAAGGGATAAATGCAATACAACTTGCCGCAAAAGCTATAGCCAATATGAAGTTGGGTAGGATAGATGAGGAAACGACAGCGAACATAGGTGTGATAAAGGGCGGTAAGGCAAGAAACATAGTGCCGGATTATGTTGAAATACTCGGAGAGGCGAGAAGCCGAAGCGAGGGCAAGCTCAGGCAACAGGTTGAGCATATGATTTCCTGCTTTGAAGAAGTGAAAAAGGGTGGCGGAGATTTCATTTATCGCGTTCAGAGAGAATACAATATGTTCAAGCTCACTTCAGAAGCCCTTCCCACTCGGCTTCTGCTTGCGGCAGGAAATAAGCTCGGTATAACCATCTCGTTGCTTGATGGTGGCGGAGGCTCTGATGCCAATGTATTCAACGAGAAAGGTATACCAAGCCTGATAATGGGCGCTGGTGACCATATGCCCCATTCACCTGAGGAAATGATAAACCTCAGGGAATTGGAGCTTTCCGCTCTCCTTCTCTATTTAATAGCCGTAGAAGCTTCCTCGCGTGTTGGGTAAAAGTGGTTGGATGAAATTCTCTAAAGTTTTAAAATTATTTCTTCCAATTCTCTTCTCCTATAACCTCCTCTCATTCCCCGATATTGGAGTCGTCAGGCTTTTCCTTGCCGAGCCAAGAAATGCCTTCTGGCAAAATGAAAATATCGGTTTCGGGCTTCTCTTCAAAGATGATACTCAAGGAGAACTAAGAGTATCTCTCCAATGTAATGGAAACGAGGAAATCACCCTCTTTAAAAAACAAATAAAAGCACAAAAGGGCGAAACTTTTCTCTGGGAATTGCCAGCTTATTCCCTTGAGTCAGGGAGATATCGCCTTATCGCTTCCCTTGATGGGAAGGCGTTTTCTTCTCTTGATATCACGATAAGTTCCTCTATACCCGTAACGCATTTCCTAATGGGCTCAACCGCTCCCTATGAGGTCAACGCCGAAATAGGGGCAACCTGGGCACCACTTGACCTCTATAACTATGCAAAGATAGCCGGGGAGGGGAATCTGTTTCCCGACCCCTTAACACCTTCCATTTATGAAAGCGGTGTCAATAGGCTGATTTCCCTGGGATTGCGAGGCTTCGTCTGGCAGGGCTTGTGGAGCGGATATGTCCTCCATCAGCCATTTGAAGCAGGTACCTCTTTCCTTGACCCGGGTATTGAAAGTATTGCAATGCAGAGGGCTGAATTGGGAGCTCAGCAAGCAAGGAGATTCCTTTATACAATCGCTTCGCTTGGTGGTATGGATGAGCCAGGCTTGAATTATGGCATTGTGCCGAAGGGCACCTTCGCAGGAGAAGCATTTTCCCTTTATCCTGATTCTTTCCTTCGCCAAGCTTATAATAAAATAAGCAGTCATCAACTTCCTCCCGACCCGAGGGAATTACCGGATAGCGACTGGCTTTCCTGGATGCGTTGGCGAGCTAATATAATGGACGAATTTTTCCGCAAAGCCAAGGAGCATATAAAGAAAATTTCTCCTTCCCTGCCTTGGGGACAGGATATATATGCTTCATTCGCAATAAACGATGGCACTAATCCCTTTTCCCAGCGCTACAACGATGTTCCTACAACCCATTCTTTTATGTTCTGGAGAGGTGTCTGCGAACAGTCCTGGAATTTCGCCCTTGAAAGAGTTGGCGTTAGGGATAAAAGATTTCACTTCGCTTCTAACACGACATATTTCACCCCAAATGAGCCCGATGAGGAGCTCCTTGCAGAAATGGTGACGAACTATGGGGTTATGGAAGGAGTGGGTATGCTCTGGCATCTCAATTTCCGAGATGCCAAGAATCTAAAGCACTCATTTGAACGTTTGAGAGTATGGGGCGACTTCATCCTTTCCACCATTCCCGCCCGCCATCCCATAGCTGTTCTCTATTCCTTTACGGAATCGGCTATGCGACTAAAGGAAGCAGGCGAGATCCCAAATGATGAAATCTACCATATTCCCCGCAGTTATGCCCTTGAATGTTTTGCCCTTTACCAGGCAATCAGAAGAGCTGGTTTCCCAGCCGACATCGTTCACGAATGGGAGGTAGAAGAAGGAGGTCTGAAGGGCAGAAAAATCCTCTGGATGATAGGGATAAGACATCCCCTTTCCCAGCGGTTCCAGCAAGAGCTGTCTCACTTTATAAAACAAGGAGGCAAAGTATTCGCCGACTCCACGACAACCTGGCTCCCTCCCCAGTTTCCCATTTCCCAAATCAACATAGAAACGAGCTCCTATGTCCAAAAGATAGAGGAGATCGAGCGTAAAGGTCAGGAGCTTATGAAGGAAGGCAACTACACGGAAGCGAGCAAATTGATGCGCCAGGAGCTCAGCGACGAATTGTTAGACCGATATGTTGAAATCTTGCGTCCCTTACTACACTCCACCCTGGGGAAATCGGACATCGAGATAATAGCAAAAGGCATCATCCCGGGAAAATGGACGGGAGGGCAGGGCAAGTTCTACCTTTTGCTTAACGATGCCCAGCGCGCTCCAAGGTCAGAGATAAGACAGGTGGAGGGTAAAGAAGTTGCGGTCTATCCTGCCTCCGATTGGGGAGAAAATATGGGGGTAGAAGTCAGCCTTAACGATGTCAGAAAGGGTATGGGCGTATATATAGTTGAAGGAAAGGATTGGTCCAAAACGAGAATGTTATCGGTTAGTAAGGGCGAAAAATTCAGGCTAAATTTTGAACCAACTGAAATGAAGATAATCGCTGTTCTTCCGAGTAAAATTAAAAAATTGGAAATGAAATGCCAGCTTCTCCGGAAAGATGGGAGGACTATCAGAATAGAAGCGGGCTGTCTGGATGAGAATGGCAAGAGGATATCCGCCCCTTTACCTCTGGAGGTCAAGATAAAGGAACCTTCGGGTAAAACGAGAAAATTATATAGAGCATTGGATAGCGAGGGAATCTATAGGGAATCGCTGCCCCTTGGGACAAATGCTCCTCCTGGAAAATGGGAGATAGAGATACGCGAACTTTTCAGCGAGCAGACAAGCAAAATTCTACTGGATATTCCAGCCTCTCCGCCCCTTCAACTGCGCCCGCTTCCCGATGTTTTGGTTAATGATGAAGGAGCGATAAAATCGCTTCTTCGTTCCGGGAAAAGGCTAACGATTGTAATAGGCGAGAAAGCGAGCGATGAGGAAAAGGAAATTGCGGAGATGACAACTAAAGCTTTGAAAAGGAAAGGAATAAAAGTTGAACTTAAAGAAGAAAACCTCGTTTGGCGAAAGGGCAGGTATCCAAAGGTATTTCCTGCTGTAGAAAAGGGAAGCGATAAGTGGTCCGATTTGACGATAGAGGAGCGTGAACGGAGGCGTCAACCTTGGCAACGCCTAAAGGTCTGGGCAGGAGAGAACGGCTACCCTCCCACATTACCCGATGCGTTTGAGGTAAATGCTGACCTCATCCTCATTGGGACAGATAGCTCCAGCAAACTTATTCAGGCATTGCAGAGGGCAAGCATCCTGCCATATGTCGCTAATGATTATTTCCCTGGTAGGGGAAGAGGACTCCTTGAATACGCTTGGTCCCCTTTCGCCCTTGGAAGAGATGTGATTCTTGTAACAGGAAGCGCTCCACTTGGAGTTAAAAAATCGTCCAATCTACTTATCTCCCTTACTAAATAAGGTGGTGAAATTTTATGCTTGTAGTTGGGATTGATGAAAATGGCTACGGTCCCGTGCTGGGACCCCTTGTGGTCACCGCTACGCTTTTGGAGGTAGAGGACGAGAAGCTTCTTCAGGAAGGTAATCTTAAGGAAAGCAAACAGGTCTTCCTCTCGGGCGAGAAAATGTCCGATGGCGAAATCCTCGTCCTCTCATTCTATTCGCATCTGAGGAAACATAAGCCAGCAACTCCCCAGCAATTCCTTGCTGATTTGATTTTACCAGTTGATGACAATTGTGATTCGCCATTATCCATTTGCTTGCCCCAATTCAGATTACCCCATTGGTGTGATGAGGATGCGATAGATGAAGGCTTGGCGACCAAGTTCCTAAAAGAGGTTGGTGCCAAATTAGTAGAGATAAAGAGCATATCTCTTTGCCCTGCCCAATTCAACAAGCGTGCAAAAAATATGAGCAAAGCCCAGCTTGATTATCTTCTTTTCGAGACCTTGATACTTCATATGAGGAACAAATATCCCAAGAAAAGAATCCTTTTCCTCTGTGGCTTCATTGGCTCAACGAAAAATTATTCCCAATTCTTTTACAATTTAGCTTCAGAAGAATGGGAGGAGGAAGGTAATAATGGGGAGGTTCGCTATGTATTCCCCAACTGGGGAGAGATAAGATTCATAAAGGACGGGGATAAGCAATATTTCCCCATCGCCCTTTCCTCCCTTTTAGGTAAGTACATTCGCGAGTTGTTCATCGAACAATTGAATATCGTCATCAGGGAGCATATGCCCAGTATCAACCACACCAGTGGCTATCCCAATACTCAAACGAATGAATTCATCACTAAGACGAGCAAGTTGAGAGCAAAGTTGGGAATTCCCGATAACTGTTTTATCCGGTGCAAGTAATTTGCCTTTAGGGTGCTTTTTAAGTATAAATTTATATGTAGTTCTAACGAGGAGGCATACTAATGATTGATACCCATATCTTTGTCGGAAGCCTTAACCCTTCCCTCAATGCCACACCCGAGAGAATTCTCAGCGAAATGCAGAAGTGCGGTCTGACCTATGGCATTTTGACCCACTTCACAGGACACTTCTACAACTTTGTGGAAGGAAATCATTATCTCCGTCAAATGCTGGAAACTTCCGATAAGCTATTTGGATATCTCTCCGCCAATCCCCACTATGTTCAGCATTCCATAGCCGATATGCGAAAACACCTTACAAGCGAGAAGTTCCTTGCTCTCCATTTTTGTCCCACCTACTGGAATATGGATTGGGAAGAAGAACCAGTAAAGGAGATACTCAACGCCTATCGTCGCTTCGCCAAACCGCTGATTTGCTCCTTTTCATTACCCCAGTTTCCCGTTGCGGAGAAGCTGGCGAAAGAATTCGCCTCAATGCAATTCCTTTTGTTGAATGTTAAGAGCGAGGAATGGGAGGAAGCCCTGAAGCTCGCGAAGAACTGTCCCAATATCTACCTGGAGGTAAGCCCTTATCTTCTCCCCCAGGATATTAAAAAAGCTTGTGAGTATCTTGGCTCTCACCGTCTGATTATGGGAAGCGATTACCCCTATTTTCCTTTCTCCACTATCCTCCATCTTGTAGAGAGTAGCGGCGTTTCGGAAAGAGAAATCGTCCAGATAACCCGGGAAAACGCCATTAAATTCTTTGGTATAGAGGAGAGAATATGATAGCGAAGAACCTCTTTCCTGTCCCAATAGAAGAGGAAATGAAGAACTCCTACCTTGATTACGCGATGAGCGTAATCGTCTCCCGGGCATTGCCCGATGTCAGGGATGGGTTGAAGCCAGTCCACAGACGCATCCTCTGGGCGATGTTCGAAGAGAATGTTCTCCCCGACAGACCACATAAGAAATCCGCCTGGATAGTGGGGCAGGTAATGGGTAGATATCATCCCCATGGTGATGCCCCTATATACGAGGCGCTCGTCCGTCTTGCCCAGGATTTTGAAACCCGCTATCCCCTCGTGGACGGACACGGCAACTTCGGTTCCATAGATGGAGATAGTCCGGCGGCAATGCGCTACACGGAGGTCCGTCTCGCTCCCATCGCTATGGAGATGCTTGCCGATATAGAGAAGGACACCGTTGAATGGCTTCCCAACTACGATGGCTCCTTGCAAGAACCATCCGTCCTCCCTACAAAAATCCCCTATCTCCTTCTCAATGGTTCCGCTGGAATAGCCGTGGGGATGGCCACTTCAATCCCTCCCCACAACCTTAGTGAGGTAATAGATGCACTGCTTTTGCTAATAGAAAAGCCAAAAGCGAGCGTGAACGAGATACTCAATGTGCTGAAGGGACCTGATTTTCCAACAGGAGGAATCGTATTCGCCTCACAAACCAAGCTGAGAGATATCTATAAGAAGGGAAAGGGGCAGTTGCAGGTTCAGGCGGTAACCCACTTTGAGGAATTGAGTGGCGGAAGGACAGCAATAGTCGTAACGGAAATACCCTATCAGGTCAACAAGGCTAAACTCATAGAGCAAATAGCTGATCTGGTAAAGGCGAGAAAGATAGAAGGTATTGCCGATTTGAGAGACGAATCTGACAAGGAAGGCTTGCGGGTGGTCATAGAACTGAAAAGGGACGCCCAACCGAAGAAGATACTCAACTACCTTCTGAAGCATTCTGCTCTTCGCACCACATTCGGAGTCAATATGCTTGCCCTCGTTGATGGCGTTCCCCGCGTCCTGAGCATAACCGATGTGCTCACCCAATTCATCAATCACAGGAAGACTGTCGTTTTGAGGAGAACCCAATTCGACCTCAACAAGGCGAAAGCAAGGGCGCATATTCTGGAGGGACTTCTCAAGGCTCTGGACCATATTGATAGGGTGATAAGGATAATAAGAAGCTCCCCTTCTCCTGCCGAGGCAAAGAAATCACTTATGGAGTTCCTCAAAATCACCGATGAACAGGCGCAAGCAATCCTTGATATGCGCCTCAGCCAGCTGACACGCCTTGAAAGGAACCAGCTTGAGGACGAGTTGAAGTCCCTGAAAGAAAGGATTAAATATCTGCAGGGGATATTGGATTCCCCCAAAAAGCTGATGGAGGTCATAAAAGAGGAGTTAGAGGAGATAAAGGCAAAATATGGGGATGCACGGAGGACAAAAATCCTCTACGAGGAACCGAAGGAGATAACAGAGGAGGACCTCATTCCCGAGGAGGAAACGGTTGTTGTCCTAACAAGGGATGGATATATTAAGAAAGTTCCCCTATCCGCATTTCAGGGAGGGAAAAAGGGTAAGGAAATATCGCTCACAACGAAAGAAGAAGATTCCATCGCCCATCTCTTCATTGCCTCAAGCCACTCCTCCCTCCTCTTACTTACGGATAAGGGAACTTGCTACGGACTACGCACCTACGATATTCCCCAGACTTCCCGTCAATCAGCGGGAACCGCCCTTGATAACCTCGTATCCCTCCAGGAAGGAGAGAAGATAAGATGCGCAATTCCCCTCACGGTCTCAACCGAAGGGGGCTTCCTCTTCCTTGCCACCGCTAAAGGTGTAGTGAAAAGACTGGAATTGAAGGAGGTTAACGGAAGTAAAAAGGGTGTTCAAGTGATAAAGCTTTCTCCTGATGACGAATTACGCTTCGCCCTCCTCACCGATGGCAAACAGCAAGTTCTTCTCGTTACGAAGAAAGGCTTTGGTATAAGGTTCAACGAGGAGGAAGTGCGTCCGATGGGAAGAATAGCCGGAGGGGTAAAGGGTATATCACTCTCCAGTGATGACGAGGTCGTTTCTGCCGATATCGTAGTTCCCAAATCCTTCATTATCCTTGCCACTGAAAATGGCTATCTCAAAAGATTCAGTGAAGAGGAAATAAAGCCACAAGGAAGGGGAGGAAAGGGGATAATTCTCTGGAAATTGACGAAAAAGACGGGCAACCTCGTTTCCTGCTTGGTGGCAAGCGAAAAGGATAGGCTTCTTCTCAGTACGGCAAAAGGGAATATTCATCATTTGAAGGTCAAGGATATAAAGCCGGGCAAAAGGACAACACAAGGAGCGGAGATGGTAAAATTAAGCGGAGAGGATAAGATAACCTCGCTCAGCAAAGTGATAAGTAGTTAGGAGAGGATATGCTGAAATTCAGAACGATTCGCCATACCGCAGATAAAGCGATATATGCCTGGGGAAGGACATTGCCCGAGCTTTTTGAAAACGCCGCCTACGGCACTTTTTCACTGATAGCAGATATAAAAAGGCTTAAACCGGATATAAAGAGAGAAGTTAATCTATCTAATGGCGAGGATATAAGCCTTCTGCTCGTTAACTGGCTCAGCGAACTTCTTTACATATTTGATGTAGAGAAAATTTTATTCTGTCGCTTCAAGGTCCTCTCTTTGGGAGAAAAGGGGATAGAATCGGTCTGCGAGGGCGTGAAAGTCCGCCCCGACCTTCCCTGGAGGGGAGCCTATGTCAAGGCTGTAACCTACCATAATCTCAAAATAGAGAAGATTAGCGACCGCTACAGGGCAACGATTTTCTTTGATGTATAATTACCCATTAATCCCCTACTCGTAGAATGCCTTAACCTCTATCTGCTGACCCTTTCCCTGAAGAAAAACACATTCTCTCTCAGCATCATAGTCCTTATGCTCCTTACCATTCACCAGCACCTTCTTGATTTTCTTTCCTTCAGGATGGCGCAGACGGATTGCGAGCTTGTCAGGGAAGTTCTCTAAGTCAAGGGAGATTTTCGCCACGATATAGCCCTGCTTAACGAAAGACTCAATCTCATAGTTTACCCTACCAAAATAGCTGGGAGCATTGGAAACCGCAATCCTCTCACCATCTTTCAACCAGTAGCTGGGAAGGAATGGAGCAAGCCATAGTTCCTTACCCCTCTCCACCAGGAACATATGACGAGTCTGCACGAGGAACCAGCCCGTCTCGTGAGTTTTGTTCCAAGCACCCATATTATGGAAATGCTCCCAGAAGGAGAGGTTCTCCCTGTTAAGAAGGGAGGGGATAGCGTTGAAATAGGAACGGATGAATGGTTTGACCTCATCCCGAAGAGCGTATATCTCCACAATCCTCGTGTAATAAGGTTGGAGCTTGGAGAAGCCACCCAAGTTAAACCAATCCCTGCGATTTTCCTCTTCAGGATACTCTCCCATTCCCGTATAGAGGAACCAATAATCCTCCATATGTTCCACTATCCAATCGGCATCCTTGCTTTTCGCATCAAGAACGCCGCAGGGGATGAGATAATGAGCTCCTATCTCCACATCGCCCGCCCAGGAACGGTTTCCATCCTCCCCTGGGTACATCTCTCCTACCTTGCCGAAGCAATAAAGCATCCCCGGATATGCCGGTATCCATCTTCCATTTGATAATTTGAGGACGGGTATCCTCGCCTGGTTCCAGCGAAAAGCCCGAAGGATATCCTGCCTGAATTCTCTTGCATCGGAGACAAATCTCCTCGCCTCTTCATAGCCTACCTCCTCAAGCACCTCAGCCGTCTCAGCTAAACCTGCGTAGTAATGTGCCTGATTGAAGAAGCGATAAGCAAAGCGATTCCAGTCGGCAGCTACGCCAGGGGGCATCAACCCCCACTCCGGCATCTTCTCACCCTTTATGTCATATGCCTTAGTCTTCTCCCTCTGCTTGGTAATCCAGTCACAGACCCTCGCCACTTTATCAGCCACCTCTTTCAACCATTCTCTGTCTTTACTCAATTTATAGAAGCGAGAAAGGGTCCACAAATGCCAGCCTGTTCCGACAATCGTATAACCTGTGGTCAGATATCCCTTCTCGTTATATTTGCTTATGAAGAAATTCAGTCCACGCTTAGCGAAGTCAAAATGTCCGAATAGGCTCATACCGTAGATGATTGAATGCGCCTCGCTTTCCAAAGGTCCATAGGATACGGAGGCAATCCAGGGAGCAACCCTTTTCCCCTTCTCCTCATTCCTTGCCGCTATGAGGCAATGCACCTGAGAAGCCTTTATAACATTGGCAAGCATTGGCTCAGGAATATCCACCCTCATAGCATCTGATAGCACTTTTTCCCAATAAAGTTTAGTCCGAGCAATGAGAACATCCAACTGCCCACCAAGACATAATGAATTCGCTTCTTCTCTCCTCAATTTCCATCCCGGAATAAATAAAATTGCCTTTTTCCTATCTCCTTTAGCCAATTTCCATCTGATTTCCAATTTCCCATCATTTATAATCCAGCCATCAGGTATTTCCAAAAAGGCAAGGAGCATTCCATCATCGCAGATGACGATGCCTTTCTCCGTTTCCTCCAGTTTTGCAGGAACTCCATTTTCCCTGTCCTTGAAGAAAGAGAGATTTATAAAGCTCTCGCTCAGCTCATCCCTTTTATTCAAAACCTCTATTTCAGCTACAAATAACGGTTGCTTGTTAAGCCAATAAGGCGGTAGTTTTGTCGTCTCATCATCCTCGCTAAGTGGAACTACGAAGCTTCTCTGCCGGTATAATATACCCCCTTGTTCCACTTCCGTTACCGGGATGGGGGACCAGCCGCCATCAAGATATCTCTTCAGCCTTTTATCTCCATCTTTTCCGAATTCTAACCTTGCTTCAAAGTTTCCATATTGGGCACCGCCCTCCCGAGGAACGATGAATTTCTCGTTATCACAAGCAAGTGAGAGCATAGTAGGTCCGTTATCCTGCACATCCCTATGAACCTTCGCCATAGCTTGGCTGAAAGTCTGGTCGGGCATCTCCCGCACCCTTTGCAAAACTGTCTTCTCTTTGTCAATCTTCCTTTTATATTCTTTCAGCCCTATTTTCTCCGGATATGTAGTAGCATAAACACCAAATTCTTCAATATAGACACATCCACTCGCAAGTATGTCTTCAATCGCTATTCCAAATGATGTATTGGGAAGTTCCAAAAGAAGGATTGTCCTATCAGATTTTGAGGGAGAAGGACGGCAGTACCTGAGCTTCAAGATTAACTTCTGCCCCAAATCCCACTTCTTCTCATAAACAACTCTCCCATTCTCCATTATCTCACCGTTGTAGATGCTGACCTTCCCTATACTTCCTTTCAAAGGTTTCTCTAATTCCAGAACGAACTCCCCATCATCCCAGATAGAGCTGGTATAGGCGGATAGCTTTCTAAGGACGAGTGGCTTATTTTGGGGTGGGAAAATCAAGCGAACCTTCTCCGTCCCGTTCAAAGCGAGCGCAGGGTTTCCTTGCCAGTTCAACTCAAATATCAGAAGATTTCCTGCCCTCCTAATTTCGGCTTTTACAGGAACCCATTCCCCCTGCCAATGCGATTCGCCAAGCCAGACCTGTAGATTTATTTTCTCGGGCTCTATGAAAAGACTATCCTCTTGGAACTCAAGTTGAAGTTCCTTTAACCTTCTTCTCTCACACCAGACCAGCCCGATACACCCCTCTCCATCCTCGTTCTTCGGTACCGTGATATCACCGAAAGGAGAGGGAGCGATTTCCTTTTCTAAAAATATATCCTCCTTTGGAAATTCCTCCGTCCTACTGCATCTACAGCCATCTACCCTCTTGGGGTCTGAATAGACTACTTTGGCGAAAGGAGCAATATCTACCATCTTTTCCCTCCTTTTCTCTTTTTTGACAGATGGAGCGGGAATTAGCAAAGCGTTCGCCCAGTCGGCGCAGTCACAGATTATCCCATCACCAGCATCGGTAACCACTAACCTGAGCTCGTCAGCTCCCTTTAGCGGTATTCGCACCTTGCGGGGTGGGTCCAATTCCCGCATAACGCCACTGTCAAAGACTTTCCTGCCATCAACGAATACCTGGAAAACAACGCTACCTACATTGCTTCCGCCCTGCCATTGCACACCTATCTCCGACTCAAATGCAAGGTAAGCCCCGTTCAATGAGATGATTATCTCCCCTGGAGCGTGATGCCCGAGACCTTTCTCATATTTTTTATCCTTTATTTGGAGAGGCAAAGGCGTCTGCCAAGGAGCGTGGGCTGATACATCCAATCCCAATTCTCCCCAACCCTGGGTGAAGGAAACTATCAGCTCTAAATGCTCGCTAAGATAATGGACTTCGGAAGGAGAATTCTCATCTGCCAGACAGATGAAAATGAAAGAGATAGCGAAAAGCAATGCAATCCAATAGTTCATAACTCGTTAACCTTTAAATTATACAACCTTTTAAAATTATGCAAGCATAATGTTTTTCATCGTATATTAAAAATTTTGTTGGTAAAGCCATATATCAATAGAGAATCCTCTGTAGAGAGGCATTTCCGTTTATAGGGAGTGGCGTATCACATCTCAAGTAAGTGATTATACCCCCGACTAAAATTCTTAAAATAGAGCGAAGTTTTTAGGAAATTAAAATAATGTTATCACCCTAAAAACTACTTATTCTGGTAGCAATGCGTTAGCGTTTCAAATAGAGAGGGATTTCCAACGACAAGGGATTGACTGGGTAGAGGAGATAATGGCTACAGCGAGCTGAATATAAAAATGCTTGACAAAGATGAGGAAGTTGCTGATGATTTGATATGAATGGCTATATATGATAGCTTTAATAATAAGATAGCAAATCCTAAACATAGGAAATGCCACCAAGGAAGAAGCTCCCTGCTCCTCCTGCTTTCCCTTTCTTTCTTCTTAATCGGTTATTCCAACCGGCAAAATGAGATAAGCTTCCTTAAGCTACCGATTTGTGTTGAAAAGGGGTTTCGCTGGAGTCCTGCAATATACGGGAATAAAGTGGTCAGGGAGGATTGGAGAAATGGAAACGGAGATATATATCTCTATGACCTGAAAACAGGCAAGGAGGTTCCCATTTGCACCGAGCCCCGCAATCAGCGGTCTCCCGCAATCTATGGTGATAGAATCGTCTGGGCTGATGACAGGAACGGCAACTGGGACATCTATATGTTTGACCTTAAGGTGGGAAAGGAGATGCCCATATGCACCGAGGAACATAATCAGTGGAACCCCGCAATCTATGGTGATAGGATTGCTTGGATGGATGATAGGAACGGCAACTGGGACATCTATATGTTTGACCTTAAGGTGGGAAAGGAGATACCCATATGCACCGAGGAACATAATCAGTGGAGCCCCGCAATCTATGGCGATAATATTGTTTGGGAAGATTGGAGGAATGGGAACGGAGATATATATCTTTATGACTTGAGGACAGGGAAAGAATTGCCAATCTCTCGGGAACCGCATAACCAATTTTATCCTGCGATATTCAAAGACAAAATCGTTTGGGTAGATGAACGAAATGGAAATAAGGATATTTATCTCTACAATCTAACTGAGAAAAGGGAAACGCAAATCTGCAAAGAGCCCCACGACCAGTGGATGCCCGCTATTTATCAGGATTATGTCATCTGGATGGATAAAAGGGATGGGGAGTGGAAACTTCATCTATTCGAGATAAAGAACAACAAGGAAAGCCAGCTCACTACCGGGAAAGAGAACGCCTGGATTCCTGCAATTTATGAAAACAAGATAGTATATGTTGAGGATAGGGGGGATGATAAATATGTCTACCTGCTCATTTTGAAAGGAGGTGGCGAGCCTAAATGAAGAGAATCGTTCTCTTTTCACTTCTTATTGTTTTCTTGGAGGTGAGTGCAATGTCGCAGGATGAGGGTGAGTATCTTTTCGGTTATCTGATATTTCCAATTAGGGAAGTAGATAGGAGCTATAATGCGGGATTTTCAATGTATGTGCCTGCCTGGCAATTGTTAAGGCATTATCCTGGTCATCTTTTCCAGTCGGGTTTGCCTGGCACATGGATGTTCGCCCAATACGATGGTCCCGCTCCTGAAAATTTATATTCCGATGTTGAAGGAGGGCTCGGCTGGTGGAGGGACACGAGGTTTCCAACGGAGACGCCAAAATTCATTATGGGTGGTGTGGGTCCGAACTTCTCGGAAATCGCCAATGGACCAGCTCACGGCTGGGGAAGCTGGGAGGAGCCAAGGGGTTTATACGGCGTAGCCCAGCTTAGCCCCTGGTTGCTTTTCCCCATTGATGGATTGAACATAAAGCAGGGAGCGAGCGGTGAGCTTTTTGGCTATGGCTATCTGGCGCTTCCCCTAACAGAGCCCAAGGAGAAAACAGATGGCAAGGATGTTCCCACGGGAAATAACTGCTGGACACTTTTCCTTAACACGAAGAACTTCAAAGGTCCGGTTGCCTTCTTCACCCCTTACTTCTGGTCACACCACTACCTCTCAGAGCCACGCTTAGCAGGACAGCTACTTGATTCCCGTCCCGCTGAACCGAATAGAGCGGTGCAAATGGAAACGCAATGGATACCCTGCAGGATTGGCAGGGACAAAAGGGGAGAATATTATGCCAAGATTGCCGAGGTCCTCTTCCCTCTAAATCACGACGATGTTTCCGTCCTTCTTCACAGGGATACAGTTTACAATAAAGGGGCGCTTTGGGAATGCGTTGAATCCTGGTTTTCGGGTGGACCTCCCTGTGAAGGAAAGATAGATGAACGGGGAGCGTGTTTGAGGCAGTTTAGGGAGGGTGGCTACAGCACTTGGGAGATAAGGATTCCAATGGGGGAAGGAAAGGAGAAAGGGATACCGATAGATTGGAATGCATTTGCTTCTCCGCTTCTCATAGACGAGTTCACCTATGGCTATAAATGGAATTACAATTTAGCCACTAAGAACGGAAAGTTCGTCGTCCTTCCTCAATATTATCGTTTAGAGAATAAGGAAGACGAGAAGCGAGCCCGTTGGGTGCCCATAACTCCTGACGAAGTTCCAGCCGAGACCGGTCTTTTGGAATTGAGATTCGAGCGCCCAGTTGAGGGATTGCCTGAACCATACACAACTCCCGATGACCCAAGGAGTTGTTGGAAGCAGCCTGGACCGGTGGCTGGACCTTTTAAGGCATATCTGGGAGATGGGAGCGTTGTTACCTATTACTGGTTCAGATTCGCAGACCAGCCGGCTTTGCTTAACGCTGGACTAACAAAGGATGAGAGGGAACGGATGCAGGAAAGGGTTGAGCGGATTCATAGGATGTGGACAAAGGATAGGGAATATCTACCTCCACCCACAATAGGAGAGCTGGCAGAGCTGGACCCTGCCCAGCTTGTAATGCCTCCCAAAGGTCTTGAAGTGGGATATGTCCCCATCGCCACCCGCCAAGAACTGGCGAAGTAGAAATAGGTAAAGAAAACGATAAATATAATGAAGCGAGCTGAAGATAAAAAATTTTTGACAAAAACGAGGAAGTCGACGATGATTTGATAAAGTAGCAAATCCTAAACAAATAGAACGCCACCACAATTTTGGGTAGTGATGCTCAAAGGGATATTTGGAAATAGTTTGAATGATTGGAGAAAGATAATCCCCTTGGAAGGGGAGGAGCTCTTTTTCTTTCTCTATAAAATTTTCGAACCCTATCCAAAAAATAAGGAGGAACTGCGGGCTTCTCTGAGGCTGGGAGTTCCTTTTTTTATGAGGATTGATGCGAAGAGGCGATGTCAAGCTATTTGTTTTTAAAGGAGGGAGGGGCTTTGTCCCGTCTCTCCCTCGCCGGAAAGACCGGAGAAACAAAAAGGGACAAAACGAAATCTATAAAAACTAAATCTAAAAAGGAGGATTGAAAAAAATGTCAGTGAAAAAGAAAGGGTTTACATTGATTGAGCTTTTGGTGGTGATAGCTATTATCGCCATCCTTGCGGCTATTCTCTTCCCTGTTTTCTCCAGAGCAAGAGAACAAGCCCGAAAGACTGCCTGTCTATCCAATTTGAAACAGGTCGGAATGGCACTTATGATGTATGTGCATCTATGGGAAAGGTCAAATAAATTTCACCCACCCTTCCATTTCGGGAAAGTCCTCCAGAAAGATTTCAGAGCTTCTTTCACGGCGGAGAAATTCATAGAGTTGGGAAGCTAAATCGGAGAAG
>JACIXQ010000048.1 GCA_014360465.1 bacterium | reverse complement strand
TTGTTATAGGAATAAATTGTAGGGGATGATTGCCTCTTGTCATCATTATTATTGAGGAAACTACCCCTTTTCGAGTAAATTATTTTTGAGGAAGAGCGATAACTTGCCAATTTGAGAAAATTATGTTATAATAATATATATATAGACTATCTCGGAGGGTGGCTTCAATGAGATGGTGGAAATATTTTACGAGAGTCTCTCTCTCGGAGGGCTACTTTGTAGCGTAGTCCTCCTAACCTCTGTTTTGTCACTTGCCCAGCTTTCTCCACCCTCCCAATCCACAACCGTCACAATAACCAACCCTCAAAATGGCGCAACAGTGAAAAAGGTCGTCAATGTCACAGGCTCCTGGTCAGGAAACGCTAATGTGTATAAATTAGACCTACTTTGCGATTCCCAGGTCGTTCAATCTCAAAACATATCCAATCCTTCACCATCCGGTTCTTTTTCCTTCTCCTGGGATTCCCGAACTACCTCCAATGGTTCACATACCCTCACCGTGAAGGCTTACACTCCCTATCCACCCGGAGGGCAGGCAAGTGTAAGCATCCAGGTCTCCAATACCCTTCCCCAGATAACGATAAGTCAGCCCCAACCGAACTCCACAGTGCAGGGCTATGTGGGGATAAGTGGTTCATGGAGTGGGGATTACCTTGTTTGGAAGCTTGAGCTACTCTGCGACAGCGGCAGCATAACCAGCCAGACCATAGACCCTCCCGCTGAAGCGGGCAACTTCTCCTTCACCTGGGATTCCACCACCGTCCCCAATGGTTCCCATACCCTCGCAATCAAAGCTTATATTCAAGGACAATACGGAGGAGCTATCCAGAACAGCGTTGCTGTTCAAGTATCCAACCCCCAACCCCAGGTTACCATCCTCTCCCCACCTGATGGTGCAACTTTGAACTCCCTTAGCCACATCACTGCGAGAGCAACCTGGATTAAGGAGCTTTCCCAGGTTATGCTATGGATTGACGGTTGCGGCTACCAGTGGCAGAGCGTTTCCTCCTCCGATGTGACAGTAACATTTGATATTGATACTACAGCTTTTCAGGATGGAAACCACTCCTTGAAAGTAATAGCATCGGGTGGACCCCAGTGGACTTGGGGAATGGCGGAGATAAGCACGAACTTCAATAACAAGCTGGGTTCGTTTCCTTTCTATGCTATGATGGGACCTACCAATCTCGCCTCGGGCAATTATCACCTTTCCCTAACAGATATATCCATAGCGGGAAAGGGGCCAGGTCTTCATTTTAAGAGAGCCTATAACAGCCTTGATATTCAGGATGGTCCTTTGGGCTTTGGTTGGAGGCATAATTATCAGATGCAGCTTCTGGACCATCCCCAGGGAGGGAAGCTTTTCATATACGATGAGGGAGGAAGGATAAAATTCACCGACAATGGTGATGGCACATATTCGCCTCCGCCCGGGGTCTACCTCTGGTTGACGCAGAACCCGGACGGCACATGGCAGATAAGGAGAAAGGATGGCACAAGGTATATCTTCTCCCCCGATGGATTTCTCCTTCTCATAATAGATTCTAATAATAACCAAATCTCGCTTTCCTATAACGGAGGACTTCTCACAGCAGTAACTGACCCCTCTGGCAGGCAGCTTCTATTTTCCTACAGTGGAGGGCGCCTAACTTCTATTCAAGACCCAGCGGGAAGGGTCTTCTCTTTCACCTATGATACAGGTGGCAATTTGAAGAAAATAACATATCCCGATGGAGGTAGCATAACCTATAGCTATGATTCCTCCCATCGTCTCACATCCATTACCGACCAGCTTGGCAGAACCACAACCATATCCTATGACGGAATGGGAAGAGTGGCACAGGTAACATCTCCCCTCGGAAATACTACAACTTATTATTACTATCCCGCTTATACCCAAACGGTAGATGCCCTTGGGAACACATATACCACTTATTGTGACTCCGCAGGCAGACCGATTAAAGAAGTTGACCCACTTGGCTATTACACTCTTAAGAGCTGGGATAGCAATAACAACCTTGTTTCTATTACGGACAAAGCCGGTGCAACCACATCTATGCAATACGATGAATATGGAAATTTGACGGAGATTACCGACCCTCTGGGCTATACAACCCAATTCACTTACGAATACACTTACCATAAACCTACCTCTACAACCGACGCGCTTGGCAAAACAACGAACTTTGCCTATGATTCCCGAGGCAACCTGATCTGTGTTACCCTTCCCTCGGGTAGGCAAACCACCTATACTTATGACGATTATGGTTTGATGACTTCTATGACCGACCCCGCTGGACATACTACCAGCTTTCAATACGATATCTACGGAAACAGGACTTCCACCACCGATTCCCTTGGCAATACGGAGAGCTATACCTACAACATACTTGGTTGGAAGCTCTCGGAAACCGATGCTATGGGAAGAACGAAAAGCTTCACCTACGATGTGATGGGGAGATTGACTAACATCAGCTATCCGGATGGTTCATCTGTTTCCTATGCCTATAATTTGGCGGGTGAGAAGACCGCTATGTGGGATGGGAGAGGTCAAACATCCTTCATCTATGACGCGGAGGGCAAGTTGACGAAGAAGATAGAACCCGATGGAAAGTATATAGAATATACCTACGATGCAAATGGCAGGATTACCGCGGTAAGAAATCAAGCGGGTAAGATAACCTATTATGGTTATAATGCGCGGGGAGATACGGTTTGGATGAAGGACGAGAATGGTAGGCAGGTAAGCTTCCAATATGACCCTTTAGGGCGCCTCACAAGGGTATATTATCCTAACGGCATATACACGGATTATAATTATAACGCTAACAGCTGGCTAACCTCGGTAGCAACGATGCGGGCGAGCGGTGGAACCATAGCTTCTTTCTCCTATTCCTATAACGCGATTGGGAAGAAGATAAGTTGTCTTGATAATAAAGGAAGGGAGATAAGCTGGCAATATGATGCTGACGGTCAGCTTGTCAGCGAGATTTGGAAGAAGGCGTCAACTGGGGAGATTCTTTACCAGCAGAGCTTCACCTATGACCCCGCCGGCAACAGAACTTCTATGCTGAACTCCATTTGGGGAAATATTTCCTATCAATACGACCAGGCGAATAGGCTAATCCAAGCGGGAGATATAAGCTTTACTTGGGACGCCAACGGCAACCAGTTGCAGAAGATAACGCCAGAAGGAACCTGGAGCTATGTTTATGATTTTGAGAACAGGTTGGTCAAGGTCATTCATCCTGATGGAGGAATGACCCAATTCGCCTATGCAGGCGATGGTTATGATAGGGTATGGATGAGGAAGAAAAATGGCGATGAGATTTTCTTCTATTATGATGGAGGGAAGACGACGGCTGAGTTCAATGCGCAGGGAGGACTGTTGCGAGCTTACAGGTATGGACCGCAGGTCATATGGATGGAGGAGGGAGGGAACATCTTCTTCCTTCATTCTGATGCTCAGGGCTCGGTGAGGGCGGTTACGAACATATCGGGTCAGCTTGTAGCGGAATACTCCTACGATGCGTTTGGCAATCAGCTGGAAGGCGAGGAAGGCTGGAACCCCTTCAAATATTGTGGTATATTTGGCTATAGAGAAGATGAGGAAATAGGACTTATGAAAGTAGGAGCGAGATTTTACGACCCATTTATAGGAAGATGGATACAAAAAGACCCAATCCTTTCGGGGTTCAACTGGTGGGTCTATTGCGAGAATGACCCGGTGAATGGGGTAGATCCAGAGGGGAAACAGCTGGAGGGTGTGGGTTGGGGAGTTACTTTTATCCTGGTTGGTATATATACGGTAGCAAAGTTTTCTCCATATGGATGGATTGTGATAGGAATAGGAGTTATATTCATGATTGTTTCCGTTGAGATTCATCGCGGCGTAGAACAATCTGTAGAAAATATAAAAGCAGGTGGCGAAGGAGCGCCTTGTTATAGGGGAACTCCTTATAAAGGTGCCATAGAAGAAGAAAGAAAACTCCAGGAAGAGATGCAATCTCAATTTCCTGGCTGGTGATGAACTAAACCGTAATGAGAAGATTTTCTATACTCTTTGCTCTTGTTCTCTTATTTCCACACTGTGGGAGCAAGATACCAATAGGTAAGATCGCTTTCTATGCTAAATCTTATTCAGGAACGGAAATTTATATTATGAACGCTGATGGGTCAAACCTGACAAGGCTTTTTAATAAGGAAAATGTCTGTAAATGGATTAATTGGTCTCCTGATGGAAAGAAAATAGCTTTTGACATGCTGTCGAATGGCAAATGGGATATTTACATATTGGATATCCTTACAGGAAAAATAAAGAATCTTACAGCGAATAGTGGAGCCCACGATATAATGCCTACCTGGTCACCTGATGGAAAGAAAATAGCTTTTGTCTCTCAAAAACCAGGGGGACATCAAGAAATATATATAATGGATTCACAAGGAAGAAACAGAAGGAAGCTAACATCTGCAAAAAAAACGTACGCAGGTTTAACTTGGTCGCCTGATGGAAGAAAAATAGCTTTTACATCAGATTGGAAGGGAAGTAGACAGGTATATGTTATGGATGTTAAAAAAAGAAGCACGAAACGAATTACTTCAAATCCCGAACCCAAAGCAGACCCTAGCTGGTCGCCTGATGGAACAAGGATAGCTTTTGAAGCATGGGAGAAAGGTAACTGGGAAATCTATATAATAAATCAGGATGGAAGCGGTTTGCAAAGATTGACAGATAATCCTTTGGATGATGCCTTTCCTCAATGGTCACCCGATGGGAAGGGTTTGCTCTTCTCATCAGGAGTAAAAGAGGATATAGGGTGGGAAGTTTATTATATGGATTTGAAGAGTAGGAAAGTAAAATGCTTAACTCGTCTTGCCTCTCGCAGTTTCAGCTGTGAAAGACCTGTCTTTTCTCCTGATGGAAGGAAAATTGCCTTTTTAAGATTGCAGGGGGGAGAGGACATTTTTCTTGTGGATACCTCCAGGGGAAATATTGAACGAGTTACCAGCAATCCCGCTAGGGAAATCTCTCCTGCTTTTTCTCCGGATGGTGGGAAAATTGCCTTTGTTTCCGATAAAGATGGGAATTGGGAAATCTACATTATGGATTTGGCTACCAAAGTCACGCAAAGATTAACGCATAACCCAGCAAGAGATTTTTGGCCTCGTTGGTCTCCGGATGGGAAGAAAATCGTCTTCTGCTCAAATAGAGATGGTAATTGGGAGATTTACACGGTTAGATTAGGCCAAAACAAGGAAAAGCGATTGACCTATAACAAAGCAACTGATATAATGCCGGATTGGTCTCCTGATGGAAACAAAATTGTCTTTGTTTCCTCAAGGGATGGAGACAAGGGACTTTATATTATGGATGCAAGTGGAGCAAATGTTAAAAGATTAATAAACCAACCCCTGATTGCTTCTACACCCCGCTGGGCACCGGATGGTAAACGGATTGCTTTTTGCTCGCTGACTAACCAAAAGAGTGAGCTATGGGTGTTAAACGTAAGTGGGAAAAGACTGAAAAGATTGGTTGATAATGTAAGGCCAGATGGCGGTATTAGCTTTTCCCCTGATGGAAAATGGATAGCCTATAGGGGAATAGATAAAGAAGGAATGGTGGATATTTATGTTGTCCAAATAAATGGAAAATTTTATAGGAAAATAGGCGTAAATCACAGGAATTGCGGGGAGATATTCGTTGTAGACCCTCATTCACCTAATTGGTGTCCCGCCGTATATCAGGGATATTAAAACAGTATAGATGATATGCGATATATCTATAAACTGGCTCGAAGTGAAGATGGCTGGAATCCCTACAAATATTGTGGTATATTTGGTTATAGAGAAGACGAGGAAATAGGACTTATGAAAGTAGGAGCGAGATATTACGACCCAATCATAGGAAGATGGATACAAAAGGACCCAATTTTAGATGGGTTCAATTGGTTCGTCTATTGTGATAATGACCCTGTGAATGGGGTTGACCCAGAGGGATATCAAAGCGTAGGAGAAGTGATATTCTGGTTTGGCTTTCTTGCAGCTATAACGGGTTTTGGGAGCAGCTATGTCACGGGTTTGTTGGGCGTATATGTGGGCGTCCTGGGGATAGCTTTGATGATCTGGGGAGCATATGAAATGCATGTAGAAAATACAGTAGGTAGACACGCAGGTGAACCTCTTGTCGAGAATTATAAAGAAAGAATAGAGCAGGGATATAAATTGGTTGATGACCCATTTCATAATCCTGTACCCCAATAATTGGTAGGGGAAGTGTGAAACCAAATGGATATGAAGATAAGAAATGCTCTGTTATGGTGTAGGATATTTTCTGAGGTAATGGTACTTCTTGGTGTGGCTCTGGCAATTATGTGGTTTTTACTGCCCAAGCTCGATTATCTTGCTCTTCTCCAAGAGTCTTTGAAGAAAATCTCTATTAAAGAATATATGGATGTCGGTAAAATAGAGATAGCATATAGTCGGATGCTTTCAGGTCTCTATCTCGAAACTATCGCAGCTTTTTGCGGTGTGTTGCTTTGTGGAAGTTGCAGCTTATGGTACCTCTTAATGGGTAAACTATCTGTCAGTGGTAAATCCAGGATAGTGGATATAAGCCAGAAAAACACATTAACACTACACGGGTTATTATGCTTAGCAGGTTCTATCGTTTTTTTGTTAGTCGCTATCTTTTTCGTGTTAATGATTACCAAAGGTGTCATACCCGATATAAAGAATCTTGAGACTTGGATGCTACATAAGGGTATCATCTTTTCTCATTTGCAAATCCGCTTCCTTGGCAACATAAAAACGATTGCTACCTCGCTCGTTGCCTCTTGCTTGGTTTGGGTATTGATAAATTATCTATTGTATCGTTTTCTCGCTAAGAAAAGAGGCTATTCTTTTAGTGATTTTTTTATATATGGCTCCTTGCTCTTGAGTTTACCAAAAAATGAATCAATAGCGGAAAAGAGCGAATCTTCCCTGTAAGTGGGGCTCTGGCTTCCCTTCAAATATTGTGGTATATTTGGCTATAGAGAAGATGAGGAGATAAGACTTATGAAAGTTGGAGCGAGATTTTATGACCCATTTATAGGAAGATGGATACAAAAGGACCCAATTTTAGATGGGTTCAACTGGTTCGTCTATTGTGATAATGACCCTGTGAATAGGGTGGATCCAAAGGGATTATTCTTTGCAGGTATCGCGGATCTTCTGAAAGAACTTATTACAGGATTGCTAGAGAAGTATGGCTTATTACCAACTGCCCTGATAGTGGCTACCCCGGTAGTTTTGGGAATAATTGCTCTGCACGAAATTTACGAACTTATCAAGCTTTATGAAGGTGCGTTTATTAGATCTATCTATACATACATTAGCTGCATAAAAGGTGCCCTGGGCATTACTCCGAGCCCTGAGGAAATGAACCAATCGCCCCCAAATCAATGGAAACCCTGTTGCTACTATTGTTATTGGCATTATCCTGAATATTGGAACCAATACTGGTATCCCTATATATGTCCGCCAAGATGATAACTATCCCAGATAAGAAAAATATCAAGGTCAAGGAAAAGGAGCTAATCAAATGGAAAATCACCCGTGATATCTTGATTTTACTCGGGCTTACGCTCTGGTTTTTAGGATTGTTTCAGCAAATTCAGGTGAGCGAAAAATATAAGGCAGCTCCTTGGACCTTTCAAGCACCTTTAAGGATAATGGAGGTATTACCTTTGCTTAGTACCCAGCTCATAATATCTGGTTTATCATTCCTAATCTTGTGTTTAGGTTTGGAGTTAAGCGCAGCTTACCGTAGAAGAGCTTTTCTTCAATTTTTCGGAAAGCCACTTCTTTTTAAGAGATCCCAACTATTTTTGATACCCTATATAATGCTCCTCTTGTTGGGAATACCTCGCTTCTCTATAGGTTTACTTTTGTTGATGGGTTTCCGTCCGCCTGAAATATTAGGCATTTTCTGTGCTAATGAGCTTCTTTTTTACTCCTTTGGGAATGGGCCTCGTTCTCCTCTTCCCTTCCTTATTAATTTTAGGCAATTGTTTTTTTCCTTCTTATGTGGCATTATATTGTGGTCGTTTCTTTTCTATATTCTCGCATATTTACCAGCGCGGAAGCGAGGATATGCCCTTCGTGATGCTTTCCTATACGAGGATATCATCTGGTATAAAACTGAGAAATAAGGTTGCAATCCCTTCAAATATTGTGGTATATTTGGTTATAGAGAAGATGAGGAAATAGGACTTATGAAAGTAGGAGCGAGATTCTATGACCCAATGATAGGAAGATGGATACAGAAAGACCCAATCCTTTCGGGGTTCAACTGGTGGGTCTATTGCGAGAATGACCCGGTGAATGGGGTGGATCCAAATGGAAAATTATTAGAGCCTGGATCATGGGCTGAGCTATTTATAAAATGTTTAATTAGATTTGGTGCGAAATAACTTTTAAGCAGTCGTTTTATCCCTTTTTTTTCACTTCCAGCGATTCAATCCCTGAGATCAAATAGAGCTAGTTCGCCTTACTTAAATGGTAGTTCCACAAACCGCAGGCAATTTCCATCACTTTATCTTTGAAACCCTCCTTTCTATTTCTCAACACCTCCCCAAATTATGCTGAACCCCTTAATACCACTAAGTGCATTTACCACTTTTACCCTTTTTTCTTTTTCCTGAATAGAATTCCTCCCCTTTTTTGCCTTTGGTTTTTCTGAATTTAGCGCTCAACCGCATCAACCTATGCATACGAATAATAAAAAAGAGGAGGTCAAATGGGGAGGGGTAAAAAGTTCCCCTCTTTTATCCTAATGCTTGCTTTACCTTAAGCATTTTGTTGGATTGTTTTAGAAATTTTAACAACTAAGAAGGCGTTTACAATTTTTACAAAGTTGACTTGCTTGAAGGAAAACATTATTGTAATCCTATTAAGCGACAAGTATAATATAGCTGAAACATAAAAAATCCTTCCAAGAAAGGAGGAATTTAGATGAGACGATGGGTATATGTGGGTATCGCTATCGCTGTTCTCCTCGCAGTTGGTGGTCTCGCCATAAGCAAGGTCTTTGCTCAACAGGCGCCACCACCCGGGCAGGGCGCCCCGAGGATGCCTATGATGCCGATGATGCCAATGATGGGCGGAGGAGGCACAGCAATGGTTGCCTCTGGCAACTATGTCTATGTCCTTTGGATGGGGTCCATTTATGTGTATCAATTCGACTCTAAAGAGAAGAAACTCACCCAAGTAACAAGTGCCGAGCTACCACGCCCTCAAATGCCGACCTTTGGTCCCGGACCAGGAATGCCAGGAGGTCCTGCTGGTGGTCCCCAGTTTGCTCCTCAAGGTGGAGCTCAACTGCCACCCGCTCCTCCGTTCGGTGAATAGGAGGGAAAACAAGGGGTAGAATAACTCCATATTGAATTTCTGAAAAACGAACAAGCCGAAGGAAGTGGTTAGTAGGGACCTTCCTTTGGCTGAGTAATCGGCGAAGCCATTAATTATACGGCGTGACCTCATCCCTTTATCCCTTATTGAATTGATCACTTTCAATAACATTCGCGGGAGGAGAAAGTATGAAAATTAATAGATATTCGAAACTTTCTTATTTACTATTAATTCCTCTTTGTGCTCTTCTCATTGCACCTTCACCCCAAACAAATTTCTCAAAATTGATAAAAGGACCTTTGAGGGTTCATCCCCGAAATCCTCGCTATTTTACCGATGATGGTATACGAGCGGTTTACCTGACTGGCTCCCACACTTGGAGCAATCTCTCCGATATTTGGCCCGAAGATTCACCCAATCCGTTCCCTTGGAACGCTTACCTTGATTTTCTTCAAAAACACAACCATAACTTCATCAGGCTCTGGCGCTGGGAATTCCCCAAATTCCAATTCAAAGGGATGCCCGTCTTCTATGCTGAACCTCAACCTTGGGCAAGAACCGGACCAGGAGTGGCTAAAGATGGTAAACCCAAATACGACCTCACTAAATTTAACGAAGCTTACTTTAGGAGACTGAGAGCAAGGGTTGAATCCGCACAAAAAAGGGGAATCTATGTCTCAATTATGTTGTTTATTTGGGGTGAATTCTGGGAATATCATCCTTTCAATACAGAGAACAACATAAACGGTATAAATAGCAACCAAAGGGATTACTATACTCTGAAGGATCCAAAAGTCCTCGCCCTTCAGGAAGCTTATGTGAAGAAGGTCATAGATACGGTCAACGACTTGGACAATGTCCTATATGAGATATGTAATGAAACCGATGCGAGCTCAACAGAGTGGCAATATCATCTCATTCGTTTTATAAAGGATTACGAATCGAAAAAACCCAAACAGCATCCAGTGGGTATGACAATTCAGGCTTATGGAGGGAGAAACGCAACGCTCTTCAATAGTCCTGCCGACTGGATTTCCCCTAATCCCGAAGGAGGGTATAGGGATGACCCTCCGCCAAATGATGGAAGAAAGGTAGTTTTGAACGACACAGACCACCTCTGGGGAGAAGGAGGGAATCCCCAGTGGGTCTGGAAGAGCTTTATGAGAGGACACAACCCCATCTTTATGGACCGCATTGTTGAGCTAACAAAAGGACTCATTCCCTGGTCTGCTCGTCCTCCTGCCAAAGATATACCTCAATCAGAGGAGATTAGGAAAGCAATGGGTGTAACGAGAAGGCTTGCTGATAGGATAGAATTGGCGAAGATGTTTCCTAAGCCTGAACTTGCCTCAACAAAATATTGCCTGGCCAACCCAAGAAAAGAATACCTTGTCTATCTGCCTCCACACACAAAAGAGGTACAAGTTGACCTATCAAGGGCGGAAGGAACGCTTAATGTAGAATGGATTCATCCTATTGAGGGAACAACTATTTCCTCTGGCACGATAAAGGGCGGAAAAGTGGTTAGCTTCACTAATCCCACCCTTTCTGATGCGGTTCTTCATATTTTTCGGCGTAGATAAAAATTCCCTTAAAACGGAGAGGGGAGGAAAGCAACTTTCCTCCCCTCTCACTCATCAAAAAAGTCTAAATCTTTAGGAAAATTAATAAGCAAATGTCAGAGTTAGAAGATGCAGGTCATCTCTCTCGTCCCGCGCTATCAAGTAGCCATAATCCAACCTTATCAATCCATAAGTTATTCCAAGCCCAATGGTGCCGTTTTTATGTATCCAACCAAGTCTGCCGGTCAGATATTGGTTTATCTTCCGCTCAAGACCCCATCTAATCTGCACCTTATCGGTTGGCATGTTCCCTTTTTCCCTCGTTATGTTAAATACATCCAAAGCAAGTAGGGTGTTTTCATCAGGGCGATAGGAACACCCTACGCTCAAGGTAGGTTTAATGGGAAGAAGGGGAGGCGTTCCACCTGGGAGCTCAAAGGAGGGGGAATTGGCATTCAAGTAGGCAAGTCCGAGCGCCAATTTCTCGTCAACCTGCTTAATGAAACCGATATCAATCGCCCAGGCATTATCTCCCGAACCTGCAATTTCCGCCCGCTTGCTTCTCAAAGAGCCGCCAAGATAGAAACCAGTTCCCAACTGCTGGGCAACGCTATACATTATATCGGTTTCCTCCTCCTGGGTATCATCTCTCCTACCATTCCAGTAAGTGAGAGCCGACGATAGTTCCTCTGGTCCTTTTGCTGGTGCCACGAAGGATAGCATATATAACTTGGCATCCTTTGCTTTTGCCGCGGCGGTGAAACTGGTCTGGGTCTGGGTAAGCGTCCCCAGAATCGCAGGATTCCACATAGCGGCGTTTACATCATCGGTGAGGGCGGTAAATGCACTACCCATACCAAGCTCTCGGGCCATACCAACATCAAAATATACAGCCTGCTGGCTGAGGGCAATACCAGCTATCAATAAAACAACTAACAACAGAATATGTGTTTTCAAAGCATCATACCCCCTTTGGGAAGATTTTTATTAATTCTAAATAACAGGATTTTATATGGTCAAGTCTTTTTTAATATTTTGAAGGCTCCACCTAACCAAAATTTTCCCTAATCCTAATAATTTTAAAAGCCTCCCTGGGATATTTCAAACCCTATCTTTTTATCCCTCTCAGACCAATAAAGATATGCTTCCCTATTGCCTATAGTTCTTGAGATGATATATTGGCGGTCGGTGAATTTATAAAGACCAAGCTTATAGAAATAGTAGCGAAGGTGAAATCCCCAATCTGGGTTGAGGTAATAGGAAAGGTTACCATAGCTGAAGTGACTATTATCCTCTAAACCATTATTGACATAGAGATAACCATTCCATTTTTCCTTTCTGAAAGAGAAGTTCAACCCAAGATTTTCCCCTCCCTGGCTTCCATATCTCGTCCCGTTGAATTTGGAATAGGAGAGGCTTAGATTACCCCAATTACCCAACTCTCTACCTGAATAAATGTTAAAAGTATATAGTCCTTTATCCTCCATTGCCCACTGATACCCCGTTTCAAGAGAGAAATCAATATGGCTCTTTCCAAACCTAAAAGGAGGGGATAGCCACTGCAGAAACAATTCCTTGCCTAACACATTCCACTTATATAACCTGCTAACGATTGTTAAGGATGATTGCCCAATCCTCAAAGGACGAAGACGAAGCGATGCATCCTGCCCTTCTGATTGATAATCCCTGTATTCCCTTTGATAGAAGTTATAAATAAAGCTTGCAGTTTTCCAATCCTTTCTTAGGGAAGCCCTATTGTATCTATCACCTTCTGCAAGGTAGTTTAGATAAAGGTTGGTTGTTAAATTTTTTCCAAGGAAATGATTATGTGACCAAGTTATTCCCCAATCGTTGCCCTCCCCTTGCTCTAACAATATCCCACCTCGCGCCTGTGGGAGTTCGTATTGCTGGTCAAGGGCAAGGTTCCAACCCCGTCGCCTCGTATATACTTCAATGCCACTACCAGTAGCATATCTCAAACGGAGGGCTCCTACATAATTCTCTTTCAAGGCAAAATAAAATGGGAAATCCAGAGCTATTCCGCTGGTTCCCCAATTGAGCATTTGCTGAGTATAGTCTCCGTAGGCGGAAAAACTTATCAGCTGATAGGGTAAGGAGAAAACCTTGCTTCCTCCCACAAAGGTCGTCGTCCCCCTTAGGTAAACCTTTTCGCCAGGAAATATATTAGCCTCTTTTGCGAGGATAATTATACGAGATTCAGAAGGGTCATAGAACTCAAAAGCATAAGAAGGTATATAGCCCCTGCTGGTTCCTTCAACAAGCCCCACTCCTTCTATCTCTATCGCTTTTACCTCTTCCCTCGCTATCAACATCCACCCTCTGTTTGCTGTGAAATCCCAGAAGAGTCTATCTCCTTCTATTACCTTTTTGCCATTGCTGACCTTTATTTTACCCAATGCCCTTAGGAACGATAAACGAGCTTCAATCTGAAAGCTATCGCCCTCAAATAGAAGCATCCCATAATTCACCATTACATTTCCTGTGGCATCCAACACACCTCCATCGGCACACCAGGCAAGATAATCGCCAGTAACTCTAATGCACCTTGATTGTCTTTTATTTGCGAATTCCTGCTCCGATACAAAAGTCACATTTGTCTGAACTGTGGACCCCATACAGGACACTGTAATAACTGCTGTTCCCTGCTTTGTGCTCGTTATCTCCGCCCTTGCTACTCCTCCTTCCGTGTTAACCCAGGGGGTTATCGTGCCAAGAGTTGTGGCAAAATCCACCCTGAGGCTCTGAGTTACAAGCCCTTTACCCTCTTCCCTTATTTGAGCTGTAATTACCGCTGTGGATGTCCCATCTGCAGGAACAACTTTTGGATTCACATCCACCTGAATCGTGTAAATAGGAGCGGTGTTCGCTCGCTCTGAAATCGGAATCAGGCAGAAAAAAAACAATGATAAGAGATATTTCCACTTTATCATTCTTGTTTTAATGATATAATTAGAAGAGAAAGGAGGCAATCCCCAATGATTGAAGAGAAGAGAGAGGTCACGGATGTATCCCTTTTTGTCCGCACTTCAGGCGAACAATTAGAGCGCTGGAACCGCCAGAGAATCGTGGACGCGCTCGTTCGTGAAGCCCATATGGAAGTAGCTATAGCACAACGCATCGCCAAGGAGGTAGAAGAGGAGATATTCTCATCCCATATTCAGGTTATAACCACATCCCTTGTTCGGGAACTTGTGGATGCCAAGCTCATTGAATACGGTTTTGAGAATGCCCGAAGGATGCATACCCGCATCGGGGTGCCTGTGTATGATGTTAAGAACATCATCTTTTATCCCAACAAGGAGAACGCTAACATCCCCCATAATCCGGAAGCTACCAACCTCACTCTCGCGGAGGCGATTAAGAGGGAGTTTGCCCTTCTTCATGTCTTTTCCCAAGAGATCTCCGACGCTCATATTAGTGGAATTATCCATCTTCATGACCTGGGTTTTATAGACCGTCCCTATTGCTCGGGGCAATCGTTGGAGTATGTTAAGAAATTCGGTCTGGACTTGCCCAATGCTCTATCCATTGCCAAGCCTGCAAAGCATCCCGAGGTTCTCTTGGGGCAGATGTTGAAGTTCTCCGCTGCCCTCCAAGGACATTTTGCGGGAGCAATCGGCTGGGATGCGGTTAACCTTTTCTTTGCCCCTTATCTTGAGGGGCTTTCGGACAGAGATTTGCACCAGCTTGCCCAGATGCTTATCTTTGAATTCTCCCAGCAAGCGGTGGCGAGAGGTGGTCAGGCTATATTCAGCGATATAAACCTCTACTGGGAGGTCCCAGAGCATTTCGCCGATGTTCCAGCCATAGGTCCGGGAGGCGAATATACAGGGAAAACATATAAGGAGTATGAGAAGGAAGCCCAGAGGTTCGTAAGAGCATTGTTTGAGGTCTATATGGAGGGGGATGGGACAGGTCGCCCCTTCTTCTTCCCTAAGCCACTCGTCCATATGACGGAAAAATTCTTCAAAACCGATGGCTGGGAAGAATTTCTTCGTTTTATCTGCGAGGTAGCAGCGGAGAAGGGAAATACATATTTCGTCTTTGATAGAGGTGGAACTGCAAAAATCTCCGAATGTTGCAGGCTCTCCTTCAAACTTGAAGAAGCCGATATCGCTGATGCTAAACAACCCTGGAAAATGCGTTACACAGCGATACAGAATGTCACTATTAACCTTCCTCGCATCGCCTACGAAGCTGAAGGTAGCGATGCGCTTCTATTCCATCTTCTTCGCGAAAGGGTTGAGCTTGCCGTCAAGGCTCACCTCCAGAAGAGGAGATTCCTTGAGGAGCTTCTCTCGCTTGGCTCCGAGGGTCCACTTGCCCTCCTAACTATGAACAGGGACGGTCAACCCTACCTGAGGATGCACCGCGCCACTTACCTCATCGGCATGGTCGGATTGAACGAGATGGTGCAAGCCCATCTTGGCAAGGAGATGCATGAGAGCAACGACGCGCTCAAATTCGGCTTGAAGGTCATCGCCTTTATGAAGCTGTTATGTGAGGAATTTTCCCGCAAATACAATATGCGCTTCGTCCTTGAACAAACTCCCGCTGAATCTGCCGCCCACCGCCTGGCAAAACTCGACCTCGCCCATTTCCCCCAAAGGGCGCAGGACATAATCAAGGGAGACCCCTCCAGAGGAGAGGTTTATTACACCAATTCTACATACTTGAATGTCTCCGTTCCTCTCAATCCAATTGAAAGGGTTAAAAAGGAAGGATTATTCCATCCACTGATTGAAGCTGGTGCTTTGACCCACATATGGCTCGGAGAAGCTCGTCCCAATGCGGAGTCCCTCGCCAATTTCGTCGTGAAGGTATTTCGTCATACCGATAACGCCCAGATTGCCTTCTCTCCTGATTTCACCTTCTGCAATAGATGCAACACCCTTTCCCGAGGAATCACCGACACCTGCCCACGTTGTTCCTCTCAGGATGTGGAAGGAATAACCAGGGTCACCGGCTACTTCTCCCGCGTTTCAGGTTGGAATAAGGGTAAAAAAGGAGAGTTGAAGGACCGCTACAGAAGCGGGCACTTTTTCCTTGAAGGTAAAGGCTGATTCGTTAATCATCGGCAATATCAGTTCTCTTTCACAAGTAGGTCGGGAGAGGTTACAAGCCGCAAGCCTTTTTCCTTTCGGAATTTAAAATAAAAAGAGAGCCACAATGAAATTGGTTATCGTTAAATCAGCTAAGGAGGTTCATGGCTGGTGGCATCCTCTAAGACCTTATGGAAGAAGGGAATGCACAGCTGAACGGTTTCTCCTCAACCCTTATATAGGTTGTCAGCATAATTGCCCTTTTTGCTATACCCGCACATTTCCGGGCTATTTTGAGGAATGGCGAGATAAGGGAACGATTTTCATCTTTGAGAACTTCCCTCAGTCCGTTGCCAAGCAATTGGATAGATTGAAAATCGCCGCTTGCGGCTATCTTAGCCCTGTAACCGACCCCTTCCAACCGCTTGAAGAAGAATTTCGTCTTTCCTACCAACTTGTAAAGGTGTTCGTTGAGAGAAACATACCGATAGAGGTGATAACGAAGGGGAAAATCCCTCAGGAGGTTATAGAACTCTTGAGCCAACAAAAGCACTCCTTCGTGCAGGTATCAATCCTCACCTGGGACGAGAACCTGCGGAAAATCCTTGTTCCCGGCGGTGTTGATACCGATGCTTTGCTTGATAATCTAAAAAGGGCTTCAGAAGCCGGCATTTATGCTGTGGCTCGTATAGACCCAATATTCCCCTATATAACCGATAATCCAGCTGATTTAAAAAGGCTTGTCAGGTTGGTGAAATCAGCAGGAGCGAAGCACATCGTGGCAAGTGTGGTGGATATACCTGTCAAGACAAGAAAGGAAATCTTCTCCCTCATCGGACGCATAGATAAAAAACTCCTTCCCGCCTACTACGAGCTCTTCAAGGAAAAGATTGGCTATTCACTCCACGCCAAGATAGATTATAGAAGATATATATTCTCCGAGCTTAAAAAAATCTGTGAGGAAGAGGGCTTGACTTTCGCCCTCTGTATGGAGTTCGCCTTAACGGGAAGAGAGCTGAACGGAAAGCCCATCGTTGAAGGTCTGAACAGGTATTTCGCCACATCCCGAAACTGTGAGGGGATGAATGTGCCAATCTATATTAGGCAGGGAGATAAATTCGCTCCACTTTCCTGTGATGGAGCCTGCCTTCTCTGCGAAAACCCCATCTGCGGGATAGAGGAATTAGCCACTGGCGGCGCCTGGCGACTTTCAGATTATATCAGATGGTCTAAAAAGCTTGTGAGCCTTACTTTATGGAAAGGAGCTGAATAGGGATGGCTCGTCCTGGAGATTTAGCATCCTTTTTCCACGAGTTGCAATATCAACTAAGTGCCGGGATGGGAATAGTGCAAGCTCTCTCAATACTTGAGTCCCTTCCTCCTCCCTCCCTCAGACGCATAATACCCAAGTTAAGGGAGGAGGTAAGTAGGGGAATCCCACTTTCATCCGCTATGAAGAAATTTCCCGATGTCTTTTCTCCCCTTATGGTCAACTTGATACTGGCAGGCGAGGCGAGCGGCAAGTTAGCAGACGCCTGTGGAAACTTGGGTAATCTAATAGAAAGAGATATGGAGATGAGACGAAAGTTGAGCGTCTGGACGCTGTATCCGAAATTGCTCGCTGTTATCGCCCTCTTTCTAATTTTTGTATTCCCTCATCTCATCTTCTGGCTGCTTCTGGGGAACAAAGAAGCTGGTATGCTCGCATTGCGCTCCCTGGGAGTTGCTGCTCTTTTTGTAGCCCTTTACTTCGTCATAGTCAAGCTGATAATACCTCCTCGCACTCTCAACAAGGTTTTGGATGTACTGAAATCAAGTCTGCCAGGCATCTCCTCCCTCGCCGGGAAGTTCGCCCTCGCTCGCTTCCTTACCACCCTCGCCCATCTGTATATGGCGGGAGTTCCACCCGCTGAAGCCTTAAATCTCGCCGCAGAAAGTTCCGGTAGCTTGGTGATTGCAAAAAAAGTACAGCTCGTTGCACCACAAACAAGACAAGGGGAAAAGCTGTCTCTATCTCTCCAGAGAGTGGGAATTCTCCCTCCTTCGGTTATGAGTATGGTTATTGCAGGTGAAGAAGGCGGAAGATTGCCCGAGGCGCTGGAGCTCTGCTCCCAAAGGCTGGAGCAAGAAGCAATTGCTTCAAGCAACCGCTGGATCATTGCAGTTTCAATTGGCATCTACTTGTTGGTAGCTCTCTCCATCGCCTACTATGTAGTGAGCTTTTACGCCGGTTATTATGCCCGAATGATAACACAGTAAAAGGTTAATAGGTTCGTCGCTTAATAAGACAAAAATTGGTTAGCAGGTTATGATTCTGCCTTTCTCACTTTCCATTCAACTATGTCAGATTTTCTTGAAGAATATAGTATGGAATTCCCCACTCTATTGTTTTCTTTCCCTCTCTTTTTTATAATGATGGAAAAGCCTAAAAGGAGAGTGATTCTTATGGAAAGCGTCAAATGTGCCGTAATCGGCTATGGTATGGGCAAAGTTCATAGCGATTTTATCAACTCCACGGAGGGTTTAGAGCTTGTCGCCGTGTGCGACCTGGACAAAGCCCGCAGGGAAACAGCAAAGAAAGACTTCCCTTTCATTCAAACTTATGAAAGCGTGGAGGAGTTGATTCGCAATTGCGACTTTGATCTCGCCGTCATCGTTACACCCCACAATACTCACTACCCTCTCGCTATGCAATGTCTCACAGCGGGAAAACACACGGTTATAGATAAACCCTTCTGCATAACCACAAAGGAAGCAACGGATATGATAAATCTCGCGAAGGAAAAAGGACTTATGTTATCCGTTTTTCATAACAGAAGATGGGATGGCGATTATATGGCTTTAAAGGAAGCTGTTGCTAAGGGGCTCATAGGTGATATATTCCACTTGGAAATGTTTATGGGTCATTACGGTGCTCCTGGTCCCTGGTGGAGGTCATACAAGGAAATTTCCGGCGGAGCTCTTTACGATTGGGGTGCCCACCTGATAGATTGGATTCTCGGCTTGATTCCCTCAAAGGTGAAAAGAGTCGGAGGATTCAGCCACAAACTGCTCTGGCATAATGTCACGAACGAGGACAATGTAGAGGCAATCATCCAATTTGAGAACGGAGCAGTAGCCTATGTGCAGATGTCCTCCATTGCGATGGCACAAAAACGCAGATGGTTCATCCTGGGAACGCAGGGTAGTCTTGAGGACGAGTGGGGAGCTAATGGCTTCAGGTTGAGGAAGATGGTGGATGGGGTCAAGGTAGAAGGAATTGTGCCCTACAAGAAGGATGAATGGACAGCCTATTATAAAAATATAGCAGAGCACCTACTCAAAGGTGAGGAACTCGCGGTAAAACCTGAAGAAGCAAGAAGAGTAATTGCGGTAATAGAGATGGCAAGTAATTCCAATGGTCATATGCTGGAGTTTCCCTCTGAGCTTTATCAATGATTACAAAAATTTTTCATCTAATTATAGGAACTTTTGGAGACATTATATCGTCTAATTTATTAGAGGTGAAAGTATGAAGAAGTTCAGCTGGAAAGTAGCTTTGGCTTTCTCTGTAGTTGTCGGTATTTTCCTCCTTGCAGGTTGTGGTGGAGGTGGTTCTCTCGTAAGCTCTTCCACTCCAACCGGGACAGGAACTATGCGGGTAACCATACAGTGGCCTACCCGTGCCATTCCTGAGAACACCGCTTATGTCACGATTAAAATAAGTGGAGTTGGTCTGGATAAGCCGATCGAGAAAAGGATTGAACGTCAAGCGGGACAAACAGAGGTCTCTATAACGATAAATGTCCCAGCGGGAGATAAGACGATAATCGTCACAGCATATGATGCAAACGGTAAACCCCTTGCTGTTGGAGCGACAAGTGCTACCGTTGTAGCCAATACGACGACCACGGCAACGGTAGAGCTGGGAGAGATAAAAGGGGCTTTTCTACCACTGCAAGTAGGAAATGAGTGGACCTACGATTTGACGATAACGAATAACCTGGGAACCCTCTCCAAGGAAGCAAGGCAAGGGCTTCCTGATTATGTTCCCTATCCCTTTGAAGCGAAGGGAGAAGCTTCTTGGAAGGTGGTTTCCTATGAGGAAAACCTTTTCCCCTCCCCTGTTTATGCCCTCCAGATGACGCATAAATTGACATCAATAACGCCAATCTCCGGAATAGAAACACCACCTCCCCCTCCCTCTTCAAAGGGCATTCCTCATTCTCCTTCCATAATCGCCTATCTAAGCGGAGGGACAACAGAGAACCTGCTTCTCTGGGGAATAAAGAACGATTGCCCCCAATGCCAATACGAGGACGAGATAAAGGTCTTCAATCCTCCCCTGCTCCTTCTTAACCTCTCTCTTCCCCAAAGCTGGGCAGTGGGTAAGGCTTTCGGTCTGATATGGAACGCCACATTCGCTGGAAACGAAAGCATTGAAACGAAGATTGGAACATTCGATTGCGTTAAGATAAGCTATACCTCAACCCCCGTTGCCGTTACAGTGAAGAAATCCGATAAGCAAGGCATGCCTGCGAGGGCAATTATAAACGCCGATGTATGGTTCGCCGATAAGCTTGGTGTCGTTAAAGAGGTTATAACCATAATTCCCTCCGGCTTTACCGTATCACAGGGCAAAGAAAAACCAATCTGGCAATGCACCTATCTGCTGAATGGCACGAACCTTCTGGGAGGAAATGTAGAAGTCGTGGTTAAGTAATTAATCAAAGAAAGAGAGAAAAATTTTGGATTGGGAGTGCGAAATCGCACTCCCAATCCATTTATAGTTAACTTTTACAATTTACC
>JACIXQ010000047.1 GCA_014360465.1 bacterium | reverse complement strand
CTCTATACGGGAATTCCTTTCTGGAAAATCTGGCTTACCAATCGCTCCTGGAACATATATTTCGCCTTTCTTGAGGTGGTTCTTGGTGTCCTCTATGTCGTTACCTATTATGTGGGTGGCATTCTCCTCTTCATCCTCGGCTTCTCTTTCCTCGCCGTGCTTCGCTGGGGCTATTTGCTCCATCTTGAGAAGGTTAAAATCCTCAATCTCTTTATGGAGCTCCTCCATGAGCAGCTTGAGAAGCTCGACCTTCCAACAAAACAGCACTGCGAGGTTGTGGGTATTCTTGCCGAGGCAGTGGGAAAGAGGATGGGGGTTCCCTTTTGGCGAAGGGAGCAACTGGTCTATGCAGCGAGACTCCACGATGTTGGCAAAATAGCTGTTGATGAGAGGATAATAGAAAGCACCGGACCACTCACTCCTCAACAAAGGGAGGAGATACGCAGGCATACCTCTGTTCCCTACCATGCTATGAGGGATGTCCCCTACCTTAAGCAGGTAGGCTATTGGATTTTCCTCCACCATGAGAAGATGGATGGTTCAGGATACTGGGGAAGGGTTGGGGATGAGATTCCCCTGGAGGCGAGGATATTGGGCGTTGTTGATGCCATCCACGCCCTCACTTCCCCTCGCCCCTATCGTGGCAATCGCCCTGCATATAAATTTGATGAGGCAATTGAAATCCTTTACGAGGAGGCAAGGAGAGGGAAATGGGATGTTAAAGTTTTGGAGATTATGAAGGAAATCGTGCAAAACGACGAACGTTTTAGGGATATGCTGAATGCGGGATAACATCTTTTGGCGACTCTACCAAATAATCGTTATTTTCTGCGCCCTATTTATCCTTTATAGTAACTCTTCCCAACTTGCTCTGGACTTTCTCGGCTTCGGCGAAAAGCAATGGGAAGCATTCATAATATTATCATTCTTAATCATCTTCGCCGAAGCTTCCTATACTCCCGCAAGGGAAGGTGATTTCATCACTGTAAGCTATCCCTTCGTTCTCGCATCATTGATAAGACTTGGCTTACCTATAACGATTTGGGTTCTCTGGTTAGTTGCTTTCCTCGCCCCTATCGTTTCCAAAAGGGCTAATCCTCTCGTTGCACTTACGGAAAGCTCGCTGAAAACCGTTTCACTCTATCCCGTCAATTTGGTTTACAAAAGTATGGGGGGGCCGGCAGAGAATGTTTATCTGCGCCTTGCCTGTCTACTTGTTTGTGGCGTGGCTTATTATATCAGTGACAGGATAATAGTGAGCCTTGAGGTAGCATTAAAGGATGGAAGGCTTTTCAAGAAGAATTTCTGGAAGAGCAAATGGGAGGAAAGTTATATGCCGTATCTGCTTTTCCTTCTGGGGGCTATGCTTATGGGGGCAGGCTACTCAACACCCTTTGAGCTGCCTCTGTTCCTTCTAACGAGCTTTTTTCTTGTCCTTGCTGTGCTCTTCGTTCGCTATGCTGAATGGAACAGGGTCAACACGCGAGGCGTGTTAGAGGCTTTCACGGAAGTGGCGGAGGGAAGGTGGATGGGAATGGTTGGGCATGGGAGGAGGGTTGGGATGTTGATGGACGAGATAACGAAGATTATGGATTTGCCCTACGAGCAGAGGGAAAGGCTGATTTACTGTGCGATACTCCATGATATCGGCATTGTTGATGTGCCATACGACATTCTTAATTATCCCACTCCAGAAGGAGAGGAATCGGAGGAGTTCAAAAGGCACGCTATAAGGAGCGCTGAAATCGTTGCTGTTCTTCCCACTCTTGATGTTGTCGCTGACTGTGTTCGCTATCATCATAAGCATCCTGATGGAAGTGGATATCCAGAGGGGGATGTTGAAGAAGTTCCTTACTGTGCTTATCTTGTTGGTGCTTGTTGTGATTTTGATGAGATGACCTGTTATAAATCATACAGGGAAAGGATTGCACCAGCGGAGGCAATAAGGATTATGGAGGAGGGCGCTGGTAGGCTATACGATGCCCGAGCAGTTGAGCTTTTGAAGAAAGCGGCTAAGCGATTAGGCAGAGTGAGATAGATTTTTCCAATCTTGATATTTGACAAAGAACTTGTTATTATATTAATAGAGGGCGAGTGGCGGAACTGGTAGACGCGTCGGACTTAGGATCCGATAGGTTAACACCTGTGGGAGTTCAACTCTCCCCTCGCCCACCAGAAGCGGGCGTAGCTCACCGGGTAGAGCGTCAGCCTTCCAAGCTGAAGGTCGCGGGTTCAAGTCCCGTCGCCCGCTCCATTGAAATAAATAGCCCCTTTTATGGGGCTTTATTATTGTATAATGGAAGATTTACAAGGAGGAGAGAAGAAAGATGGAAATTTCCCTTGAGAGGTTAGCCCCTTGCCTTTTGTCCCTGGACATAAGGGTTGAGAAAGAAAAGGTAGATGAAACTATAAATAAAGCCCTTTCCCAATTTAGAAAATTAGTTCAAATCCCTGGCTTCAGAAAAGGCAAGGCGCCAGCTATCCTTGTAAGAAGATATATAGGCGAAGAGCGACTCAAAGAGGAGGCGGGACGCATCCTCGCTGAGGAGTATCTCAAGAGAGCAATAGAGGAAAAGAATATAGAGATTTACTCCACCCAGGATATTGAGATACAAAAGCTGGAGGAAGGTGAAGACGCCGTTATTAAGGCTACACTTTATACTCAACCAGTGGTGAACCTTCCTCCCTACGATTCCATTGAAGTGGAGTTGAAGGAGGTAGAGGTTAGGGAGGAAGATGTAAATACCAGACTTGAGATGCTCAGGCGACGCTACGCAAAAACGGAACCAATAAAAAGAAAGACCGTTAAAAGAGGCGATGTTGTGGAAATCGTTATGCAGGTTTTCATTGACGGCAAACCCTACAAGGACGAGACGAAGGACACGGTGATAGTTGGGGACGATGACCTCGTTCCTCCCATAGATGTTTATCTTGAGGAAATGAAGGTGGGAGAGGAAAAGGAGATAGAGGTGCATTATCCTCCCGATTTCAACAATCCGGAGTTAGCCGATAAGGATGCCGTGATTAAGGTGAAGGTTGAGGCTATTAAGAAGCTCGTTCTGCCCGAGCTAAACGACGAGTTCGCCAAGGAAGCGAGCGAATTTGATACATTAGAGGAATTGAAGGAAAACATCAGGAGGGAGTTGGAAAGGGAAGCGAAAAAGGTGGCGGAGGAGCAGTTGGAGAGGGAGATAATGGCTGCCCTAATCGCGCGTTCGCAGGTCGAATTTCCCGCTCCGATGTTGGAAGAGGAAGCGAAGGAGCGGTTTAGGAGATTTATGGAGACATTGGAGAGGCGAGGCTACGATTTGGACAGATACCTTGCCGAGAATAATCTCACCCTTGAGCAGTTGGAAAGGAGGATAGAGGAGGAGGCGAGGGATATCCTTATAAGGCGCCTGATATTGCAGGAAGTGGGAAGAAAGGAAGGGATAAGCGTTAGCGAAGAGGAAATTGAGAAAAGGATAGAAGAACTTGCGGAGGCTAATGGGGTGCCAAAGGAGACGATGAGAAGGGTGCTTGAAGAGACGGGGCGATTAAACAGCGTCGTCGGTGACCTCTATCTGGACAAGGTGTTTGAATTCCTTAAAAAATCGGTTAAAATTAAGAAAAAGGAGGACGAGATATGAGCCTCGTGCCCATTGTTATAAAGCAGTCAGCACGTGGAGAGCGAGCTTACGACATCTTCTCGCGTCTGCTTGAGGATAGGATAATCTTCATCGGGACGCCCATAAACAGCGAGGTTGCCAATTTAGTGATAGCACAACTGCTCTATCTTGAAAGAGAGGATAGGGAGAAGGATATAGACCTTTACATAAATTCCCCAGGTGGAGAAGTAACCAGTGGATTGGCGATATACGATACTATGCAGTTCATAAAGCCTGATGTTTCCACCATTTGCATAGGGCAAGCTGCCTCCATTGCAGCTGTTCTACTTGCGGGTGGTGCGAAAGGGAAAAGGTTCGCTCTGCCATATTCCCGCATTCTGATACATCAACCCTGGGGGCAGATTTACGGTCAAGCTACCGATATAAAGATACAAGCTGAGGAGATGCTCAGGATAAAGAGAATAATCCACGAAATTCTATCCAAGCATACTGGTCAGCCTATTGATAAGATAGAGAGAGACACGGAAAGAGATTACTATATGTCGGCGGAGGAAGCAAAGGAATACGGTCTCATAGATAACATCATTATGCCCCGGGATAAGTCAAAGGGAGTTGAGATGAGGTAGATGAGCAAATTGGAAGAGAAAAGGTGTTCTTTCTGCGGTAGACCGGAAAGCAAGGTAGCGAGGCTGGTAATAGGCGAGAGGGGAGCGATATGCGCCGATTGTGTGGAACTGGCTGGCGAACTTCTCAGGCAGAGTGGTGTCCAATCGTCGCGGAGAACGCCTTATGTAGGGCAATTACCCAAGCCACAGGAAATATACGATTTCCTGAACCAGTATGTTGTGGGACAGGATAGGGCGAAGAAAATACTCTCCGTTGCGGTTTACAATCACTACAAGAGGATTTCCTCAACGGATAATAGCGATGTGGAATTACAAAAGAGCAATATACTTCTAATTGGACCAACCGGCGTGGGGAAAACGCTTCTTGCCCAGACCTTAGCCCGACGCCTTGATGTCCCCTTCGCCATTGCTGACGCAACGACACTTACAGAGGCGGGCTATGTGGGAGAGGATGTGGAAAACATTCTTCTGAGGCTTATACAGGCTGCTGATTGGGACCTGGAGGCGGCCAAGAAGGGAATAGTTTACATAGACGAAATAGATAAGATAGCGAGGAAATCTGAAAATCCTTCCATAACAAGGGATGTCTCAGGCGAGGGAGTGCAGCAAGCATTGCTTAAAATTCTTGAAGGGACGATAGCGAATGTCCCACCACAAGGAGGGAGGAAGCATCCCTATCAGGAATTCATCCCTCTTGATACCACTGATATCCTCTTTATCTGTGGTGGGACTTTTGAGGGTCTTGACAAGATAATAGAGAGCAGGACTAAGAACGCAGCAATAGGTTTCAGAGCGGAAAGCGAAGAGGAAGGGAACGATTCGGAGATAATGCACAAAGTTTTGCCTGAGGACCTCCATAAGTTCGGGCTCATACCCGAGCTTATCGGGCGCTTACCCGTCATCGCCGTCCTTGACCCCTTAGGCATTGATGAATTGAAGAGAATCCTCACCGAGCCTCGTAATGCCCTAATTAAGCAATACCAGGTTCTTTTCAGGATGGAAGGAGTGGAACTTGTGGTGGAGGATGATGCGATAGAGGAAATAGCAAGGGAAGCGATAAAGAGAGGAACGGGAGCAAGGGCTTTAAGGGGAATTTTGGAAGAGATAATGCTGGATGTTATGTTCAAGCTCCCATCTATGAAGGGAGCAAGGCGATGTATCATCACCAGGGAAGTCGTGCAGGGCTTGAGAAGCTCCCTCATAGAGTTTGAAGACGAGACTGCTGTATCATAGGGAGTGAAATGGAAATGATTGAAAAGAAAGAGGAAACTACACCTTTACCATCTGAGTTGCCACTCGTTCCCCTTAGGAGGGGAACGGTAATATTTCCCAATATTCTTGCTCCTCTTGAGATAGGGCGACCCCGCTCATATAAAGCGATAGAGGAGGCAATGAACAGGGACAAGCTAGTAGTGCTTGTCGCCCAAAAGGACCCGGACCAGGATGAGCCTGGTCCTGAGGACCTCTACAAGGTCGGTGTAGTGGGGGAGATAGTTAGGATGTTGCCCTTGCCCAACAATGTGATAAGGGTTCTCATAGGTGGAGTAAAAAGGGTGCGGATAGAGGAATTCCTCCAAACTGACCCTTATTTCCTGGTTAGGATACAGGAGTTGCAGGAGATAGTTGAGAACACGCCGGAAGTTGAAGCCAACAAGAGGCTCGTTGTAGCCCTATTTGAGCAACTTTGGCGGGCGAGCAGGGCGATATCTCCCGTAGCTGATAATATACCACCTGAACTTGTTGGCGAGATAAAGACGATAACCGACCCTGGCAGGGTTGCTGACATCATAGCCTATTATCTCGGTCCTCCTTATTCCGTTTCCCTTGAGGAGAAGCAGGGACTATTATCAACCCTTTCCGTCAAAGAAAGGCTGGAGAAGCTTACGACAATTCTGCGAAGGGAACTTGAGGTTATTGAGATAGAAGGAAGGATCAAGAGTAAGGTGGAGAAGGAAATAGGGGAATCGCAAAGGGAGTTCATTCTACGGGAGCGCCTGAAGGCGCTTCAAGAGGAACTGGGAATGAAGGAGGAAGGGGTTTCGGAGTGGGAGGAATACAGGAAGAAGATAGAGGCGGCTGGGATGCCCGAAGAAGTGAAGGAGAAGGCTTTGAAGGAGCTGGAGAGGTTGACGAAGATGCCGAGCATAGCTCCCGAGGCTGCGGTGATAAGGACCTGGTTGGATTGGTTAGTAGAGCTACCTTGGAACAAACGCACGGAAGATAATCTGGATATAGAATATGCGAGAAAGGTGCTTGATGAGGACCATTACGGTTTGAATAAGGTAAAGGAGAGGGTTCTGGAATTCCTGGCTGTGAGAAAACTGAAGGATAAGACGAGAGGACCAATTCTTGCTTTTATCGGTCCTCCTGGCGTGGGAAAGACATCCATTGGGCGTTCCATCGCGCGTGCTATGGGGAGAAAGTTCATCAGGATTTCCCTGGGAGGTGTGAGAGATGAAGCGGAGATAAGAGGGCATAGGAGAACATATGTCGGTGCCTTGCCCGGAAGGATAATTCAGGGGATGAGAACGGTTGGGACGAAGAATCCTGTCTTTATGCTCGACGAAATAGATAAGTTGGGAATAGATTTTCGTGGTGACCCATCTTCAGCCCTTCTTGAAGCGCTTGACCCTGAGCAGAACTATGCTTTCTCCGACCATTATCTTGAGGTTCCCTTTGACCTTTCCGAGGTGATGTTTATCTGCACGGGCAATGTGCTTGATACGATTCCTCCCGCTCTGCGGGATAGGATGGAAGTTATAGAATTCCCAGGATATACTGAGGAGGAGAAACTCAACATAGCCAAATACTTCCTTGTGCCCAAGCAGATGGAGGAGCATGGACTGCGAGGAGAGCTACTGGAGATAACCGATGATGCCCTGATGCGGATAATAAGAGAATATACAAGGGAGGCTGGGGTGAGGAATTTGGAGAGGGAGATAGCCAACATCTGTCGTAAGGTTGCGGTTAAGGTTGCATCCGGCAACACGGAGAAGACCGTTGTGGATGGGGAGGCAATTCCTAACTATCTTGGTGCTCCTCGTTTCCGTTATGGAGTTGCTGAGAAAGAAGATGAGATAGGAGTTGCTACAGCCCTCGTCTGGACGCCAGTGGGTGGCGATACCACCTCCGTTGAGGTCGCTGTCCTTAAAGGAAAAGGACAACTTATCTTGACGGGAAGACTTGGAGAGGTTATGAGGGAGTCAGCGCAGGCAGCTCTCACCTATGTCCGTTCCAGAGCGAAACAGTTGGGGATAGATGAGAGGTTTCAGGAGAAGGTGGATATACATATCCATGTTCCAGAGGGCTCGATTCCCAAGGATGGTCCCTCCGCCGGAATAACTATGGCGTGTGCCCTTGCTTCAGCTTTGAGCGGAATCCCCGTGAGGAAGGATGTGGCAATGACAGGGGAAATCACACTTAGGGGAAAGGTTCTCCCCGTTGGTGGCGTTAAGGAGAAGGTGCTTGCTGCTCATAGGGCTGGCATTAAGACCGTTATTCTCCCCTTGGAGAACAAGAAAGACCTTTCCGAAGTTAGCCCAAAGGTTCTTGAAGAGTTAGATTTCAAATTTGTTGAACATATGGACGAGGTTTTGGAAATAGCCCTGGCAAAGGATAAAGCCTTAGCGAAAACCCCTTCCGTGGCAAGTGAGGGTGATGAGAATGAGCATTCCTCCTCGGTATGACCCTTTTTCCATAGAGGAGAAATGGTATAAATACTGGGAAGAGAAAGGGCTATTCGCTCCGAGAGAAGGGGAAAGAAGGTTCAGTATAACAATTCCCCCTCCTAACATAACAGGTTCCCTTCATATGGGGCATGCCCTAAATTATACCCTTCAAGATATCATCACCAGATACAAGCGTATGCGGGGATTTTCCGCTTTGTGTTTGCCTGGAACCGACCACGCTGGCATAGCTACCCAGTATGTGGTTGAGCGCGAACTGGCGAAGCAGAAGAAGACGAGATTTGATATAGGTAGAGAGGCTTTTGTCCAACTCGTTTGGCAATGGAAGGAGAAATACGGCGATACAATAATCAAGCAATTCAAGAGGATGGGTTATTCATTTGACTGGAGTAGGTTGCGTTTCACGCTGGATGAGGATTATTCCCGGGCTGTTAAAACGGCTTTCGTCAGGTTATATGAGAGGGGATTGATATACAAAGGGTTAAGGATGGTCAACTGGTGCCCGCGCTGCCAGACCTCTCTTTCCGACCTGGAGGTTGACAGCCGTGAGGAAGAGACCACCCTTTATTACATAAAGTATCCTGTTGATACCGGGGCGTTTTTCATAACCGTGGCTACAACCAGACCAGAAACTATGCTGGGGGATGTTGCCATTGCTGTTCATCCCGATGATGAGCGTTATAAGGATTGGATTGGAAGGATGTTCGTCCTTCCCTTTACGGGACGAGAGATACCCCTTATTGCCGACCCGTCGGTTGACCCCAACTTCGGCACGGGAGCAGTTAAAATTACCCCTGCCCATGACCCGAACGACTTTGAGATTGTTATGAGACATAAGGATGAGCTCAAGGCTAAGTTAGGTCATAGCCTGGAGCCGGAGAATATACTCAAGAAGTATACGATTATGAATAAACAGGGGAAGATTGTGAAGGTGAAATATTTTGAGGGGTTGGATAGATTTGTTGCAAGGGAGAGAATAGTTAAAGAACTTGACAAGCTTGCTTTTCTTGAGAAGTCCGAGCCGTATACTACGGTAATTGGGCATTGCTATAGATGCGGAACGGTTTTAGAACCATATCTTTCGGAACAGTGGTTTCTGAAGATGAGCGAACTTGTGAAGCCGGCGATAAAGGTTCTGGAGGAAGGCGAGATAAGGATAATCCCCGAAAAATATACCGATATGCTCTTGGATTGGCTTCGTAACATCAAGGATTGGTGCATCTCCAGGCAAATCTGGTGGGGGCATCAGTTGCCACTTTATAGATGCTCATCTTGTAATACTTACATCGCTTCTGTAGAGAAACTAACCCAGTGCCCTAAATGTGGAAAGAAAGTGAAGCAGGAGGAGGATGTGCTTGATACTTGGTTCTCCTCAGCTCTCTGGCCTTTTGCTACCTTAGGCTGGCCAGATGATACGGAGGATTTGCGGAAATATTATCCCACTGATATCCTTTTCACAGCTCGGGATATACTCTATCTCTGGGTAGGTAGGATGATAATAATGGGGATGGAGTTTATGAAAGACATACCATTTGAGAAAGTATATGTCCATCCCACCGTTCTGACTGAGGAAGGGAAGAGGATGAGCAAGTCCCTCGGGACAGGTATTGACCCGCTGGAGTTGGTGGAGAAATATGGAGCAGATGCGGTTCGTTTTGGGCTCGCCGTTCAGTCGGCAACTGGACAAGATTTGCGCTTCTCCACAAACAGGATAGAAATGGCGAGGGCGTTCTGTAATAAAATCTGGAATGCTACCAGGTTCGTTCTCCTCAATCTCGCCCCTGATGTCAAGCCACTCGACCTTAATAAAGTTGAAAATGTGTTTGACCGCTGGATATTGAGCAAACTTCACAGGACGATAGTGGGAGTGACAAAGAATCTGGATAGTTATGATTTTGATTCTGCTTCCCTTGCTATTTACAATTTCTTCTGGGATGATTTCTGCGACTGGTTCATAGAGATATCAAAGAGAAGGATAAACGAGGAAATCGTTCAATCCATCCTTCTGGAGGTTCTTGATTCTTCCCTTAGACTGCTTCACCCATTTATGCCATTTGTGACTGAGGAGCTTTGGCAAAAGCTTCCCATCAGTGGAGAAAGCATATCCATTGCCTCTTGGCCCGAGGCGGATAAATATCCCTTGGACGAGGAGGCAGAGAAGAGGGTTGCTTTCTTCCAGGAAATCGTCAAAGAAGCGAGGAGTATGAGGAAGATGCTGGGAGTTGGACCTCGGGGTAAGCCCGAACTCCTGCTTTATTATGGCAATCAGGAGCGTCCGTTGTTGGAAGCGGAAGAGAAAGAGCTCATCAAGAGCCTTTGCACGCTCGGCGATGTGAAAGTCATAAAAGAGGTCCCTGAGGACAAAAAGTTTTTAAAGTCAAGGGTGGGAGATGTTGAGTTGCTTCTTGAGGTTAAGAAGTCGGAGAAATTGGATGAAGAGATAGACAGAATAAAGAGGGAATTGGAGAAGGTAGAGGAGGAATTGAGAAAGGTGGAGGAGAGATTGAAGGACGAGGGTTTCCTCACACATGCTCCCAAACATATAAAGGAGAAGCAGGAGGCGATAAGGGAGGAACTGCTCCAGAAGAAGCGTTCCCTTGAGGAACGCCTATCCCTCCTCAGCGAAGCAGGAGAATAAAAAGTCAAATCTCAATGATGCAATGTTTTATTGCGATTCTCTTATATGTATAGGTAAGATGTATAAACCCATCGCCTGTAATTAAAAGGCAGGGATAGGAAAATTCGCCTTCCTCATCTTCCACATCAAGGAGAAGTTCCCAGCTTTCTCCCTTATCGGAGGAAATAGCGAGGCTTAAAGGTGTCCTCCAGCGAGGAGAGTTATTGAAGGCAAGGAGGATTTTATCCTCAATCGCTATAGCGTCAATCCCGCTGTTTGGATTGGGAAGAGGAATTGGCTGGGGATGAGACCAGTTGCGACCGAAGTCCTTTGAAACGGCTTTCCAGATATTACCACCGCTTCCACCGCATCGCATAAAGGCGATGAGTTCATCCTCAACAAGAACTATGGCGGGTTGGATTATTCCGATAGGAGCGACCAGCTTATGAGTTGGTTTCCAGGTTTCTCCTCCATCTTCAGAGATTAGAAAGAAGGAGGTCCAGTCCCTTTCATCGTACATAGGAAGGATGATATCACCATTGGGCAGGATAAGTGGTTTATTCCTCGTCATCCAGCCGAGTTCATCGCGAAGGGTAACCGGTGGTTGCCAGGTCTTGCCGAAATCATAGGAGCGCTGATACTTCACCTTGCAAGTATCCCAGCCCTTCCCGAACATCGTGACGAAGAAGAGCCATAAGGTTCCATTTTTATCAAGGAATAGGACAGGGTTGCCTTCGGGAAGCCCAGGAGTATCGGCAACTACCCTGGGAGAAGTCCATTTCCCTTGGTCTTTCACAAACTCACTCAACAATATAGCGCTATCAGGACTCCCTTCATATTGCCCTGCATAAAGGGCGCAGACAAGGTTTCCATTCGGCAATTCCGCTAAAGTGGAGGCGTGGCAGAAAGGAAACCTCTCATCCCTTTGAAAGGCAAATGTTTCTTTTAGGATTTTCATCTTGGTTTGTTAACGATTTTAACTTTTATGGGAAATCCTATCCACATAAAAATACAAAGCTTACACTCAAAAATTGGGAAAAATTATGTGAGGAATATTCTATGTCCCTGCATACCTGTTATCCCGTCTATGATAATCCAAATCCCACCGACGACGAACTCGCCGAGTATCATTCCCAAGAAGAATGGACGAGCACGATTGAAAGCTTTCATCCCTCCCGCCTTCAGGATGAACACCTTTATGAACCAGCCAACCATTATTGAGAACCATAGCTGTATCATTGGCCAGGATGGTCCCATTGCATAGCCGAGAGGATGAAGCGGCCACCAGGTGAAGCGAAGCCTCATCTGGGTTAGGAATATCGCTATCGCCAGTCCGACTCCCAAAAATGTCCCCGCTCGCCAATCGGGAGTAGTGGGATTCTGGAGTGCAGAGGCGAGGAATTGAAATGGTTGCTGGGGAGCGGCTAATAGGAACCAGGGGGACATACTGACGCCACCACGCCGATAAATCATCCATAATTCGCTTATGTAAGAGCCTCCTATCGCTACCAGGATCGCCAATATCAAACACATAAGGAAATGGCGCTTTGAGTAGCGAGTGCTATCGGAAATCTTGAATGCGTCCATCACGCTTGGGAGAAGCGATGCGCGGAGATCGAACATAAATATCCGCTGGATATAAGCCAGGATGGTGAGATTTTTTCCTCCCAATAAGTCGGAGCGAGCGAAGGAATTTATTATTTCCGTGGGTTGGAAGGGCGCCTGAATGAAAAGGAGACCCCCTTCTGAGACGAAACGGGTTAGGGGGAGCATTATGAAGAAGACAAAAAGGATAAGGACAACAATCGCAACCAATATGTTCATTCCTGCATAACCGCACCAAGCAACGAGAAGGGCAGCCGAGATGAGGAAGCCCCATACCGCAACCCTGTAGGGCATTGGTTCTTTGCTATCATCCAGCGAACTTCTATTTGTGAAAGCCTTTAAAAGAACTTCCCTGATGTAGTGGCGTGCTGTCCAGAGCATATAAAATGTGAGAACAATGAAGGCTCCTAACATCTGATAGGCGGCGAAAACCTGAACTGGATAGGTGAACACATAGTCCATCTTCATTCCGAAGGAGGCGGCGATTGCCGCCTCCACTTTGAATAAAAGGAAGAAGAACCAGAGGCTGAAAGCGAGGTCGGAAGCGATGATGAAGGATAAGCCGATCACCGAGAAATGAACCCAAATCTCAAATATGCCAATCTGATTCCAGGGCGGATTTGGTAGAAATTGATTGAGGCTGGTATGGAGTGTTAGCTCGGGAATGTAAGGGAAATAGTAGTGGAAGGCATTTATCGTGTGGATGATAAAGGGGATGGCAAAACCGAGCCACATAAGCTTGTTGCGGAAAAAGGGATTAACCACTCCACCATCCTCTCTCGCCATCTCCATTGGAACCTGAACGAGGGGAAATATTAACTTTTCTCCCTCAACCCATTGTCTTCTCAAAATTGAGGCGAGGCAAATCATCATAAAGAAAAGGAGAAGCGCGAAAATGGTCCAGGCTATGAGGGGAACGACCCATGCCTTCCATGGTATCGGTTCTCCATAATGCAATCCCTCATAGAAGGCTACGGAAACAAATTGCTTTTCTTTGCCAGAAGGGTCCCAGGGGACCAGCCATTTAGGCGTGTAATGGTAGAAAAGCTCTCGCCATTTGTTCTCGGGAGTGGCAAAATAGTTTCCACCTAGGAGGGTAGGGACAAGGTAAGCCGTGAGTCCAAAGGAAGGGATGCCTGTGCCAACAAGCATCATTGAGTAAATGATGAGCAGTTCTGATTGAGATAAGGGCGAAATCGGCTTGCCCGTTGATATCTTTCTGAACGACCATAGAAAGAGAAAAAAGAAAAGAAGGGAGCAAATAATTAGTGCGATTCCCCCTATATGACGAAGAAGGAAATAGGATAGAACTATGCCGATTACACCGAGTGAGGAAAGGAAGAGCGTGTTGGTAAGAGGTGAATATTTACGGAGAAAGTAATTGAGGAGAGTGACAAGGGGAAAGAAAAGGATGATGGGTCCGATGGCGAGATGAGAGCAGGCTATCCAGGTGCCATTGAGAAGAAGGTCAGAATAGGGGACCGCAAAGGATAATATTGCAACACAAATTACACCTATTGTGATTGCTCGCAAGCTGATTTTTTCCACGAGTAAAGTATAAGGTTAAAAGTCATTTATTGGCAAAGGATTTCAAAGAAAAAGGGCTCCCGACGGCTTATATCTCTAAACGAGATTTATCGGTCTCTACGGACCATATCTGTCTAAGCAGATACACACGCCTTACTCGGGAGCCCAATTATTATTGTAGACTATATTCTAAACTGTGTCAAATTTTTGGATAATTTTCGCTTAGAATTTTTCTTTTTCAAACCAAATTCTTCCACTTTTCCATCTTTTCTCCTAACTCAAACTATTTCTGCACAGTTTACTTGTTGAATGGAAGTTCCTAAGGATTTTTATTGAAATTCTCTCATAAAAATTTCAAACTTAAATTGTGTATAGGCGAGCAATTCTCATCGGTATTCCTCTTGTTTCGCTTGTCTGTTTAGTCGTCTCATATGCTGAGCTGGTTGTCAGCAGAGGAGGAAGTATGGAAGGGGTCCTTCTTGGTGGGTCCCATTTTCCAGCAGGAGCCGTAGCTTTCCTCCTTCTGCTACTTCTGCTGAATGCAATTTGGAAAAGATTAAGGCAGAAAAATATCTTATCAAGTCAAGAGCTCTTGATAATCTATGTGATGCTGATAATAGCCGCCCTTCTTTCCTCCTTTGGACTTGCTGAGCAACTTCTTCCTAACCTTGTTGGTATAAACTACTTCGCAACCCCGGAGAACAAATGGCGAGAACTATTCTTCTCCCATATCCCGCACTGGCTAGTTCCCTGGGACCCAAAAGATCAGGAAAAGCAGGCTGTGGCAAGGGATTTCTATGAGGGGCTCCATTATGGCGAGCCCATTCCCTGGGGTGCTTGGCTTATTCCACTCATCTCCTGGAGCATTTTCGCCCTCCTGCTATTCTCGGCGATGTTCTTCCTGGCGAAATTGGTTAAAAGACAATGGATTGAAAGGGAAAGGCTGACATTCCCCCTTCTTCATCTCCCGCTTGAAATCACCCGCGAGGAAACTGCGACGCCATTCTTTCGTAATAAGATTATGTGGTTTGGTTTCGCTATTCCCTTTATCTATCATTCCATTAATGGCATCCACAAATTCCTCCCCTATATTCCTGAGCTTCCGGTTATTTATGTGCTCAACCAGCTTTTCCAGACCCGACCTTGGTCTGACCTCTTCGTTATTTATCTCGTTGTTTCTTTCTCTGTGATAGCCATAGGTTTCCTTTTGCCCTCAGATATTTCATTCAGTTTCTGGTTCTTCCTGCTTTTTTTCCGGACGCAGGAGTTGTTCGCCTCTATGTTCGGCGCTACCTTAGACAATATGCCCGTCTATCCAGCACGTTTTTTCGTTGGTTACCAATCGGTTGGTGCTTGCGTAGTTGTTGCCCTTTATATGTTACATCTGATGAGGAGGCAACTCGGGGAGATTTGGCAATCATCCCGTAACTATGTTGTTGGTCTTTTGATTTCCGTAATCCTCGCCATCATATGGATGGTTCTTGCCGGAATGAATTTCCTGGTTGCCAGTATCGTCATAATTTCTTTTCTTTTTTTCATATCTCTTGTTCTATCTCGCTGTGTTTCCGAGGTAGGACTTCTGATGATACAGGGGCTATTTCGCCCGATTGACATAATTGCCCTTGCTGTTCCTCGCTCCGTCTTAGGAGCTGGCAATCTCTCCATTATGTCACTTATGGATGGCGCTTTTATGAGGGATGTGAGGGGAATTCTCCTCCCTACCTTTATGGACGGTTTCAAAATAAGCGATGTGACGGGAATAAAGGAGCGGAGTTTTCACATTGCTTTCCTCGTGGCTATTCCTGTGGCTATGTTAACGGTTTTACCACTCCAGCTGTGGATAATCTATCGGCATGGTGGTGTAACTCTCAATAGCTGGTTCTTAATGTCCAATCCCCAACTTTATTTTCAAGAGAGTGCCTCAATACTTTCCGCTTCCTCCCATTCCTATGATATCAGGGCACCTATCTTTTTCCTGATAGGTGGATCTGTTGCTTTCTTTCTCTATGTGATGAGGACGAGATACTGGTGGTGGCCTTTCCATCCGCTCGGTTATGCGATGGGGGCTTCCTGGCCAGTTATCGTTTACTGGTTTCCCCTTTTCATCGGCTGGTTCATCAAATCCTTTGTGAACAAATATGGTGGATTGAGGCTTTTCATACAAGCGAGACCTTTTTTCCTTGGGATGATACTTGGAGAATTCTCAACAGCCCTTCTTTGGGCGCTGATATGCTCCTTAGCTGGAGTGCCCGCACCCTATATTCCTCTTTGTTGAAGTTCGCCGGTTGCTTGATTCAAGAGGGATAATGAGATAAAATTAATCCTCGGAGGGATTTTATATGCCGATGTCCAATGCCCAGATAGCACAGGTATTCTATCGTATTGCTGAACTCCTGCAGATAAAAGGAGAGAATCCATACAGGATAAGGGCATATGAGAAGGCGGCACTTGTGATTGAATCCTTGACCGAGCCAATAGAGAAAATCTACCGTGAGGGGCGTCTAACCGAGATCCCTGGAATCGGGCAAAGCATTGCAGAGAAGATAAGCGAGTTGATTGAGACCGGCAAGCTTTCCTATTTGGAGGAACTGGAAGCGAGCATACCCGCTGGTGTGGTTGAATTGCTTAAGGTACCGGAGGTTGGTCCTAAGACAGCGTGGCTCGTATACAAGGAGCTGGGGATAAAATCAATAGAGGAATTGGAAGAAGCGGCAAGAGCGGGCAAGCTGCGAAACCTTCCCGGAATGGGACCAAAGAGCGAGGAAAACATTCTAAAGGGAATAGAGAGGTTGAAAAGATTTAGTGAAAGAGTCCCCCTTGGTATTGCCCTGCCTTTCGCTCGTCAGGTGGTGGAATGGCTGAAGGAGAGGGCGCCAATAGATAAGATAGAACCCGCTGGTTCGCTCCGCAGGTGGAAGGAGACAATAGGTGATATAGATATACTTGTAACTTCCACCGAGCCGATGCAAGTTATGGATGCCTTTGTTTCCTTGCCAATTGTCAGGGAAGTGCTTGCCAAGGGCGAGACTAAGACGAGCGTGGTGACGGAAATGGGCATCCAGATGGATGTAAGAGTTGTTGAACCGGATTGCTTCGGCGCAGCTCTTCAGTATTTTACAGGTTCAAAGGACCACAACATACACCTCCGCAGAATAGCACAAGATATGGGCTTGAAGATAAGTGAGTATGGCGTTTTTCGTGGCGATGAGAAGATAGCGGGAGTTACCGAGGAAGAGGTCTACAATAGTTTAGGTTTACCTTTCATTCCTCCTGAATTGAGGGAAGATAGGGGAGAAATAGAGGCGGCAGCGGAGGGAAAGCTACCCCATCTGATTGAATTAAAGGATTTGAAAGGAGATTTACATGTTCACACCAAGCATTCCGATGGAAACTTTACCATAGAAGAAATGGCTTTAGCTGCGAAGCAATTGGGCTACGAATACATTGGTATAGCAGACCACACTAAAGGTTTGGGCGTGGCTGCTGGACAGGATGAGCAGGAAATCCTTCAGCAAAAGGAGGAGATAGAGAGGTTGAATGAGAAGATGGAAGGCATCACCATTCTCGCTGGGGTGGAGGTAAATATCAGAATGGATGGGACGCTGGACATAGATGAAGAGGTCTTGGACCAGCTTGATTTCGTCATAGCCTCCGTCCACAGCGCCTTCAAGCAGCCAAAGGAAGTGATGACGGAAAGGATTTGCCAGGCGATGGAGAGGGAGGTAGTTGACATAATCGGGCATCCTACGGGCAGGCTCATTGGGAAGCGAGATGCTTATGAGGTGGATACCGAGATTCTTCTGGATACAGCGGTTAGGACAAAGACCATCCTTGAGATAAATGCGTTTCCCGATAGGTTGGATTTGCCCGATACCCTCTGCAGGGCGGGTAAAGGTAAGGGCTTGAAATTCGCAATAAACACGGATGCCCATAGCATAGACCAGCTCAATTTGATAGAGTATGGAGTGGCAACAGCTCGGCGGGGCTGGCTCGAAAAGGAGGATGTCGTGAACTGCCTGCCCCTTGAGGAATTGCTCAAAGTATTCAGAAGAAAATAGGGAAGGAGTGTAATCCATATGGCTATAGAGAAAATAGAAAAACGAGACGGAAAAATCGTCCCTTTTGAGAGAGAGAAGATCACTAACGCCATCTATAAAGCTACCGAGGCAGTGGGAGAGCCAGATTACGAGCTCGCAGATAGATTGAGCCAAAGAGTTGTGGAAATCCTTGAACAGAGACTTCAACCTGGGCAGATTCCCAAGGTTGAGGAGGTGCAGGATATCGTTGAGTCGGTCTTAATAGAAGCGGGCAAAGCCAGGGTAGCGAAAGCTTATATACTTTATAGGCGAAAGAGAGCTGAGATACGGAAGGAAAAGCAGCAAATACTTAACAAAACGGAGATAGACGAAGTTGATAAGAAATTCGATATCAACAGCTTGAGGGTGCTCGCCTCCCGTTACCTTAAGAAAGACCAGCAAGGAAGGGTGATAGAATCTCCCAAGGAGCTTTTCCAAAGGGTAGCACTCCATGTAACTTTGCCATCCCTCTTATATGATAAGAGGGTTTTCCAATTCAAAGGTAAACCACAACCTAAGGAGAAAGTGGACCTCTCCCAGTATGAGGGGAAGCTCAGGATAGGCAAATATGTGCTTAATCCATTTCATACAGAGGCGCTCGTTAGGATGTATGAGAGATTCAATAAGAAAGGGCAGATGAAAGTCACCCTTTCTCAACTGTTGCATATGCTTTCCGCCGGAGAATTTGACAACTATGAGGCTGAGTTAGAGGAATACTATCAGGTTATGGTAGATAGGAAGTTTTTCCCCAACACTCCCGCACTCGCCAATTTTGGTAGGGAATTGGGAATGGGGTTAGCTTGTTTTGTGCTGGATATAGAGGACAGCCTTTACTCCATAATGGAGACCCTGAAGAACGCCGCATTGATATTCAAATCTGGAGGCGGTGTAGGCTACAATTTCTCCAAATTGAGACCCGCAGGTGATTATGTCAGGTCAACAGCAGGAACTGCCTCTGGTCCCGTCACTTTTATGACACTGTATGACAAGATGACGGAGGTAATAAAGCAGGGTGGGATAAGGAGAGGTGCTAATATGGGAATCCTCAATTCTAACCATCCAGATATTGAAACATTCGTAACAGCCAAAAGGGGTAATCTTCAACTGCGCAACTTCAATATCTCGGTTCTAATAAAGCCCGATTTCTGGGATTACTATAAAGAGAGAAAACCCTATCCCCTCATAAATCCCCGAACGGGGGAGGTGGTTAGATATATAGACCCTCAGGCATTGTTTGACCTGATAGCCTATCAGGCGTGGGAATCAGCTGAACCGGGATTGATATTTGCCGATAACGCTAACGAATACAATCCATTTCTGGAGACTCTTGGTCCCATTGAGACGACTAATCCCTGTGGAGAATCCCTGCTTTACCCCAACGAATCTTGCGACCTCGGTTCAATAAACCTCTGGGCTTTTGCCAGAGTCAGAGAGAGAAATGGCGAAAGGGAAGTTACGATAGATTGGGAAGACCTGGCTAAGACTGTAAGAATTGCCACGAAATTCCTTGATAATATCTTGGATGTTAACAACTACCCCCTTCCTGAAATTGAGGAAATGAGCCTTAACACTCGCAAGATTGGCTTGGGAATTATGGGGCTTGCAGACCTTCTTTATGAGTTTGAGGTGCCTTACGACTCCGAGGAGGGACGGGAATTGATGGGTAGATTGATGGAGTTCGTGAACTATCATTCCAAAATCGCTTCCGTCCAACTGGCGAAGGAGAGGGGAAGCTTCCCTTATTTCAACAAGAGCTTTTATCCAAAAGGGAAGATGCCCTTCAAGGGCTTTTATGAAAGGGAGAGCTGGCATCAGGATTGGGAAAGTCTAATAAAGGAGATAAAGGAATACGGGTTGCGTAATGCCTATACCACCATAGTTGCTCCAACGGGTAGCATATCAATGATTGCGGGATGTTCCGCTGGAATAGAGCCGAATTTCAGCCTGGTTTATGAGAAGAGAGTCTCTATAGGAACATTTTATTATGTTAATCCCGTTTTTGAGAAGATTATGGAGAGAGAAGGTCTTTTTGACGAAGCCCTTATTAGGGAGGTGGCAGAGAACGAGGGCTCTTGCCAGAAGCTTCCTTATATCCCTCCAAAACTTAAAAGGGTGTTCGTTACTTCCCTTGACATATCTGCGGAAGACCATATAAGGGCACTCGCGGAGATACAAAAATGGACAGATTCTTCTGTATCCAAGACGATAAATTTCCCTCCCTATGCTACGGTGGAGGATATTAAAAAGGCATATCTGCTCGCCCATGAGCTTGGTTGTAAGGACATCACGGTATATCGCTACAAATCTATAAAGGGAGTATATACCTTTGGTGGAGGGGAAAAGGAGGAAAAGGAGAGGACGGAGGAACTTGCGGATATGAAGGATGTCAAAGCAAAGGGACCCTCAATTTACCTTAAATTGGGCACCAACGAGGGGCAGGAAGTGCGAGTGGGAGATGATAATGAAGAGCTCTGCCCTGTATGTAAGACGCCTCTTATCCGGCAGGAGGGATGCAAACTGTGTCCCAACTGTGGATGGGGCGTTTGCGCTTCGGGATGATATTCGTTCTCACCGGCAACGGTAAAGGTAAGACGACATCCGCAATAGGGATGGGGATAAGGGCTGTTGGGGCAGGCAGACGCGTCCTGATGGTCCAGTTTCTGAAAGTGCCAACTTCCGAAGTAAACGTACTTAATAAAATTGAGAATTTCGTTGTGAGGACATTCGGGGAACGGGGTTTCCCCGTTCCCCATAATGTCATAGAAGAGAATCCGAATCTTGTAAACAAAGGAGTGAGGGAAATCAGCAATAAGGACAAGGAAATCATTATGGAAGGGTGGAAGTTCTTACAGCAGTGGGTTGAAGAAAAGAAGTGTGATTTTCTTATACTTGACGAGCTCACTCACGTTGTTAATTACGGGCTCTTGGATAAGGAAGAAGTTCTAACTTTTTTGAAGAAGCACAGGGAAAAGCTGGACATAGTGATAACTGGAAGGTATTGCCCCCAGGAGTTCTTGGTTATTGCCGACCTAATAACCGAGATGCTATCCTTGAGACATCCATATGAGCGGGGAGAGCCACCACGTAAAGGGATAGAATATTGAGCTGTTAAGGGAACTCAATGGATAAAATCGCTTTGAATCGTTAATGCAGATGAACTTTTATGCCCTCTCTCTTAATACGCAATGCTTGCCGACTCCGAATAAGAAAAGCAATTAATTTTATAGGTGGTTTATCAGAAGGTTTCGCGCTTGGCGAATAAAGGCAAAAGTGGTATAGTTGCCTATTTTTCTATAGTAAAAAATATTCGCTCTATTTTAAGAATCTTGTTGGTTAGCAGGATATAATCACCTTACTTCTACTTTTCCTTGAAATCAAGCTGTATTTTGTCATGATAAACCACCTATAAATTAAGCCAAAAAGAAGAACGATCTTAAGAATCTCCTTTATTGCCTCCCCAAATTTGAGATGTGATACTGCACGATGGGGTGCGAAAAGCAAAAGATATTCTTTAACCTTGGAAATGCCTCCATCAAAAATCTCTTATCTCCCCTTTCATACAAAGCTACCACGGGCACCTTGTCGTCATCATAGCTTCCTTGTCTATCTCTATTTGGCCTACCAGAGGTTCCCTCACGCAATAAACAGAGATTGATATCTTCATAACCCGTTTGGCTAAATCGTTCATTGTTATCGGTATCTCTGCCATATTCATTGTCATCTTAAACCATCCTTCCACCTATAATTCCTGAATGTTTCAG
>JACIXQ010000046.1 GCA_014360465.1 bacterium | reverse complement strand
GGGATTGTGAGAAGAGGTTATACCTTAAAAAGAAGAGAATTATGGAAAAGAAAGCGGAGAATTATGTTGAACCCGACTTCTCCGATTTAGCTTCCCAACTCTATGAATTTCTCCGCCGTGAAAGAAGCTCTGAAATCTTTCTGGAGGACTTTCCCGAAATGGAAGGGTGGGTGAAATTTATTTGACCTTTCCCATAGATGCGCATACATAGCCAAGGCGGTGCCTAACTGCTTGGTATTAGATAAGCACGCCGATTTTCGCGCCTGTTCCCTCGCCCTTGAGAAGACGGGGAACAGGATAGCTGCCAGAATGGCGATAATCGCTATCACCACAAGCAACTCAATCAAGGTGAAACCTTTCTTTGCTTTTTTCTCAAACATTTTTAATCCTCCTTTTTTGTTTTTGGCTCCCTGAACAAATTTAGAATATGAGGATGAAGGAGCAGGAGCCGAACTTCTTCTCCTATAGGTGAACTTTCAAATAACATCACCTCCTTTGCTTCTTCCTATTTGAATTACCTTTCCCACGAATAGCCTTTTTTCTGAGGAAGACACACGCCTACCATCTATTGTCCATAGAAGCCTTCTCGCAGCTAAAAGCCCCAATTTGTAGAGGGATGTATTCAAAGAAAAAAGGGGAAACCCAAACAACCAATCTTCTGGTAATTTATCAAAGCTGAGCAGTTCCAAATCTTCAGGAACTCTTAGCCCTTTTTCTCTGACCGCTTCGCATACCCCTCTTATGTGTTCACCTATGGTTATGAATATGGCTGTAGGAGGTTCTTTGAGAGACAAGAGTTCCATAGCCGAGAGATAACCATCCCTCTCTCTCCAGCTCACCAGCTTAACAGCTTAACCAATTCATCATCTATGCTTATCCCCTTTTCTTGAAGTGCCCTTTTATATCCCCTGAACCTGTCCTCCATAAAACTCGTCTCTAAGCCGATGCCTATTAGCCCAATCCTTTGGTGCCCTCGTCTCAAGAGATGCTTCGTTCCCAGATAGGCGCCACCCTCATTATCATAATCAACTCTATTCCCCTTGAAATGAGGATGGGTTCCAATCATTACGAGAGGGATGTCAATATCGTTCCACTTCAATACCTCTTTATCGTCGCTTCTCACTGGACCAATGGCAATTACGCCGTCAACCCTCCCCCTCAAGTCTTCAATGGGTGGAAAGAAACCGGCTTTTTTAGCATTTGGAGCTTTCAAGAAGATGCTGTAGCCAACTTTTCTAACTCTATCCCATATGCCGGAGATAATTTGGGAAGCCATAAAACTACTAAGGAAGGCGGGCGAAGGATAGGTGAGTAGCACGCCTATAGTATAGGTCTTGCCCTTGACCAGACCACGAGCGAGGACATTGGGGCGGTAGCCGAGTTTCTTTGCTGTTGCAAGTATTCTTTTTCTCATTTCTTCTGTTACTGTCGCGGTGGTCTTGCTGTTGTTCAAGACCTTAGAGACCACCGCAACCGAGGTTCCTACTTCCCTGGCAATGTCCTTTAAAGTCGCCAATTCTTACCTCCTTTATTAATCGTTTAATAGCTCAATTTTATATTGAGTCTTAAAAATAGTCAACATTTTTTTCGCTGACCCCAAAATGCTTTGGACTTCGGAATTTAAAATAGTCCTGTGTTCGTTAGGATTTTCTTTTTAGCATTTACCCTCTTTTCATCTTCTCATCTTCTCCCAAACAATAACTTCTAAAAATTCTATTTGAAGGTCCTCCTCAGCGTATGTGATTGGTTGAAGAAGGAAGAGTGACGAAAGAGGTCAAAGATGCAGAAATAGATACAAAAAGAATGAAAAAATTTTTGTAAAATGGGGAGCTGATTCAGTGGAGACCGGGTAAGTGTTTTCTTGGGAACAACGTTATCAAAAGGGACTATTTTTCAAATGTAAGGGCGATGAGGTTTATGATAAAATATCAAAATAAGCTATGGAAGAGAGCGATTTGAGAATGGTCAATTTATGCATAAAGACTCTCTATGCCCCAAAGGAGGTGCGCTTTGATGGATTATGAGCTTAAGCCTGAAGTGCTCAAATTGAGGATTGCCTGCATTTTGATAGAGGATGGGAAAATCCTTCTTGCCAAACACAGAAGAGATGAAAGGGAATATTGGACGCTTCCCGGGGGTGGCTTGCAGAAAGGGGAAAGAATCACCGATTGCCTGAGAAGGGAAATCTGGGAGGAAGGTGGGCTGGAGATTGAGATTGAGGATGTTCTCTTCGTCTACGATACAATAGAGCCAAGCAGACATATAGTTACGATAGTCCTCAGAGCCAGGAAAGTTGGAGGGGAACTAAAGCCGAAGAATATCCCTGTAGAAGGAAGGCTTGTTGATATGCAATTCATACCTATGGAAAAATTAGAAGAGATAGTGCTTCTACCACCTATAGCTGGAGAGATAAAACGAGCAATTAATAGCCGGGGAGTTCCTTATCTGGGTGATTTGTGGAGACGATAGGTCAGCCTGGGCAAAAATCGTACATCCTCTGCCTAAGGATGACGCTCATAACGCTCCAGAAGGCGCCGACGGAATATTCACCTATAATTATTCCGAACATAAAAGGAATTACCTTTCTGTGCCACTTATAACCTCCAACCTTTATCACTATGAACTTTATAAGTGTGCTTATAACAAGGCAGGACCAGTAATACTCGGCTCCGTAATTCATTGAAATAGCGTAGCCCACGGGGTGGAGAGGCCACCAGACGAATCGTGTTCTCATATTCATCATAAAGACGGAGAAAACCGCTCCCACACCCATAGCAATCATCGCAGGAGGGTTTACCGCTCTGGGGGATGATAGGTCTGTTGCCAATTGATTGAATATACCATAGTTATGGTCCAATAATGGGCTTGGTCCTACCTTATATTGCTCATAGAGGGCTGCAATATAGGCGCAGAAAGCTCCCCAAGGAAGGGCTACAGCCATTGCATATACCAGACCGCGGGAGCGCATCCTCGCCACATCTGCCATTTTATACGCCTCCAGCTGATAGGGCATTGGAACGGTGCGATATCCCCTACCCGTAAGCCACCAGAAAAGGCAGAAAACCGTGAGGTTGTTCGCTCCTACCCCTTTCGTCCCCAATATATCGGTGAGAATATTATAAGCGTTCATAGAGCCTGCCATCTCATGGGTGGGAGGACCCACCTCTGCCCTTACCCGTGTGATTGCAAATAGGATTACGAAGACGATACCGAAGAATGCCAGAGTGATGCCGAACGACATTCCTGCTCTGAGGCAAAACCATATCATAAAGGAAAGGGAAAGAATGAGAAGTATATAGGCTGTTCTGTGGCTCATCGGTTCCTCGCTGTCATCTATGTCCGCCTTACCGAAAGCCTTTTTTAATGTAAGCCAAAGGTGGCGCCTGGCACCCCATACCGCATAGAAGAAGAGCGCGAACCAGGCTCCGTAGGATTGCTCATTTATGTAAGGGAAAGCACCGGGTCTTTCCTGGTAGCCGAGAGCTGCAGTTATCACAAGGAGCATCTTCTTGAACAGATAGAAGAACCAAAGGGAGAAGGAGAGGTCAAGTGGCATAAAGTATCCCATCGCGATTATGAATGGATAAAGAGGAAGGGGGAGCCAACCTATAGCATTCCAGGGGAAGGTCCTTATGTATTGTCCCAGGTCAACCTCATCATGGCGGACACGGATATATAAGGGAAAAGTAGGGTAAAGGACATGGAGCCCGTTTATGATGTCTATCAAAGAAGCGATACCGATACCCGCCCAAAGTGTTTTGTTCCTGAAGAAAGTTGTTTCCCCACCTCCTTCGGTCATAGCAAGGGGAAGCTGGATGATTGGATAGCTTAATTTCTCGTTCTCCACCCATTGCTTTCGGATTATGCTGTTTATCGCCAGCATTGCTAAACCAAGCGCAAAGATGAAAGCACACCACCACAGCACAGGAGGAAGCCAGGCGCGAAGATAGGTAGGCTTAAAGAAATTCTCACCACCTATGAAGAAGCCAGCGACAATATCCTTTTTGGGAACGATTAGCCACTTTGGCAGGTATCGGAAGAAAAGCTCCCTCCACTTGTTCTCCGGAGTAGCTAACCAGTAAGGGATAGCCATCTCGGGAATACCCAACTGAAGGGAATCGTGTCCAGCAATAACCGTCGCTAAAGCGAGCATAACATAGATGACGATAAACTCTCCTTGTGTCAAAGCGAGTGAGGGGAATGTCCTTTTTAATGCAAGATTTATCAGGATAAGGATGAGGATGTTGAATACGACATTCCAGGGCAATGCCATAACGCTCGGGTGCCCTGTATGCCATATCCCTTCAACCATCATCACCCAATAGACATTGGGTGGAATGAGAAGGAAACCTATAAGGAAAGCTCTCCAGCTTACGCCTGTCTTTCTCTCCAATTTAAACAGATGGTAAAAAGATTTTTGATTAGATTTTAAACAAAAATAAAATAAAAGAAAAGCAAGCGTTTTTTTGGCAGGAAGGTTTCCCCAATAGCCAATCAATATTATCTTACTTATTGCGTTTGTGTGAAATATTTTTCTAACGGTTATTTTTACATTTGACTATAATTTAGCAGAGGTGATCGCATTATGTTCTTATCATCAATCAGGGTTTTTCCTCACAGGGGCAAAACTCTGCGGATGTGCTTTCTGACTTTTTTCCTTTTCGCCTCGGTTTTGGGGTGGGGTAATGATTCATTTATTCTGGAGATTAAGAATAAAGGTAAGGATGCCCTTTTCCAGCAAATCGTTAGCTATCCCATTTCCGAGAAAATAAATTATAACCCTAAAGTCGTGGAAGTAAGGGACGGGAGAACGGAAGAAGTAGCTACCCAGTATGATGGGGAGAAAAAAAGATTGCTCTTCCTTTTACCTGGTCAGACAAAGCCAGAAGATGCAAGAAGTTTTCATATTTTTTTAAAGGAGAAATCATCTGCGAAAACAGACCTAAAATTGATGGAAACCAGGGATTCAATAATTATCAGCAATACATATTTCAAAATCAAACATCCTAAAAGGGGTGGAGGTGGCTTCTTCTCGGAGATCGTATTCAATATCTCAGGAAATTCGGAGCGATTCGTCTTAGAGGACCGCCTTTACGAGAAGGACAAAGGTTACTTCACCTTGAGGGGAGACCCTAATTCCTTCGTTAAAGTTGTTTCCAGCGGACCGTTAGAGATAATTGTTGAAGCTAAAGCGAGATATTTCAGCGACCATTATGCACCCGGCGAAGCAAGGGCTACTTATCGCTACATTTATCACGCTTACAGCCCATATATAGAGGTCTCCGCAAAAGTGGAGAAGGATGACGACTTCCACTGGAGCGAGCTTCATTTCCTCCAAATATCCCGCAAGGATAACACATTTCCCTATTGGGCGGGTGGTGAGCCATTCCAGAAAGGGCAGTTTACCGACTCTCGGCAGGGAAGGATGTTGGAAAGATGGGCGATTATGTTCAATAACGAGGATGCCATAGGGCTTTATACGGAAAAGGGCATCTCGCTATATGATGGTATCAGCGATTATTACAATTACATTCAGGAAGCGGTTAGCCCTTTTAGCGAGAGGAAGCGCTCCCTTCACGCTTTGCTTTATATCGGACCAACACCGGAAAATATAGAAAAAACATTCGCATTGATAGAAAGGGAGGCAAAGATGGAAATCACTCCCCAAAAAGTCCAACAACCTTCTTACCATTCCCCCCACCACATCGTGGAGAATAAAGCGATGGCGATAGGGTTCAGTGCAGAGGAAGAGGGGTTGGGCATCGTGAATCTTATAAATAAACAGGTGGGGATGCCTTTTATTCAGGTGCCCAGCGAGGAGAAACCCCTTATATGGCGTCTCGTATTCTCTCAGGGTGGCAAGAACAACCTAACGATAGATAATACTGTCCCTTCGCAGAAGGACTTCCAGATGAAGAGGACGAGTTCCGGCTGGGAAGTATTGTTGCAATGGAAGAACATAGACCTTGAGGATGAGAAAAGTGTGGTAAATGTAACCGTGAAGGTTGAACTTCCAGAGAAATCGTCCATATCGATCTGGCGTATCAATGTTGATAATAGAAGCAAAAAGTATGGTCTTTGGGAGGTTCACTTCCCACTTCTTAACCCTCTGGGCAAATCTGGGGAGGTTGATGTAGCTGTTCCTCGTTCAAATTGGGGCTATTTGTATCGCGGACTTAAGGACTCTGTTACAGGATATTACCCGAGCTGTGATTGGCCAATGCAGTTCCTCTCGCTCAATATAGGCGATTGTGGTCTCTACCTTGCTTGCCACGATCCAGAAGCCTGGACGAAATCATTCTCTTACACGCCGGGTGCACAGTTTTTCTTCAATATAAGGGCGGAGAATATGGGAGTGGCTGGCTCGGGTTTTGCCTCTTTTCCTATAGCGGTGGGAATCTATAAGGGCAATTGGCTCACAGCCTGCAAGATTTATCGGGAGTGGGCTCTGAAAAATGCTCCCTGGACGAGAAAGGGTCCTCTTACAACGCGCAAGGATACGCCGAAAAGCATTAAGGAGCTGGGACTTTGGATGCTTGGTGGCGGAACAAAGGATGAGGTTGTGCCCAATATGTTGAAGGCACAGGAATTTTTCCAAGTCCCCATAGGAATCCATTGGTACAACTGGCACCAGATAGGTTTCGATACCGAGTATCCGAACTACTTTCCCTATAAGCCTGGTTTCCCCCAAGGTGTGAAGGAGCTGACGCGGAGAAATATGCTTGCTATGCCCTACATTAATGGCAGGCTCTGGGATTCTGCCCTTGATAGTTTCAGGAATCAGGCGATAATCTGGTGCGCGAAGCAGGTGAACGGCGAACCTTACATTGAGGTCTATAATCCAAAGGTAAAACACGCTGTTATGTGTCCCTACACGAAATTCTGGCAGGATAAGGTAAACGAGATAGTTGAGAGGTTGGTTAGGGAATGTGGTGTGAATGCAATCTATATAGACCAGATAGGAGCAGCTGGTTCCGTCCTTTGTTTCGATAAGAATCACGGTCATCCTCTTGGTGGCGGTAGCTATTGGGTCTCCGGATACCGAGAACTTTTGGGTAGGGTTAAGGAAAAAGTAGCGGGAAAGGTTGCGATAACTACAGAGAACAATACCGAGTGCTATATGGATGGAGTTGACGCATTTCTCATCTGGAATCCTCGTTATCCCTCTGAAATCCCTATGATGACCGCCGTCTACAGTGGATACACGATTTATTTCTCCAGTCCAACCCATGGCTACAGTGATACAATCTCATTCAGAATGCTTCAGGGAAGGGATTTCATCTGGGGATGCCAACTTGGTTGGATGGGCTTTGAGCTTCTCTCTCCAGAACATAAGGAGAAAGCCGAATTCCTCAGAATGCTCGCGAAATACAGGATGGCAACTCTCAAATATATCATCTATGGTGAGCTATTAGGAGAAATTAACCCTCTCAACCCCGTGCCTACCGTTCAAGGCACCTGGTTTGGTTGGAATGGACAACCGTTCAAAGCGGAGCTTCCCGCTGTTATGGGAGCGCTTTGGAAAGGTTCCGATGGAACGATAGGGGCGCTTATCGTGAATGTAAGCGATACCGAGCAAGTCTTTTCCTTTCCTTCCCCAAAGGAATTCCTTCCCAAAGGTAGAAAGGTTCAGGTAAGCGAGATTTTCCCCGAGGGCAGGCGCCCCTTCGTCTCGGCGAATGAGTCTATTATAAAAATCGTTCTTCCACCCTCATCCGTGCGTGTTCTGGAATTTCAGGCGGTCGCACCTAAGGAGGAGGCAAAACTTTATCCAATTTATCAGTTCATTCATTCCAAAGGGTTGCAATGCGATTTAGATACCGATAAAAAGGAGGTTGCAGGTGGTGAAGAATATGAATTGATTTTTAAAGCTAAATCCCAAAAACCGCTCAAACTCAGCCTTTATCTTGGTGACGCAACCTACAATCTGGCTCTTGACGGCAAAAAAGAAACGAAGCTCGTTATACCCAGGGTAGCTCCTTATGACCCCCAAATTTTGGTTCAAAAGGGAACAGTAAAAATAGCCAACTACCAGTTTGAGGTAGTCACTTCCCTTAATGTTTTGCCTCGCTTCACGCTTTCTCTCTCCTCAGATACAATACGAGCAGGCGAGACGGCAAATTTGGTCGTGAAAGTCAAAAATAATTCGTCCTCCTATCAAACTTCCCGCCTCTTTCTTCTATTGCCACCTCAAGCGAAAATTCTTCCAGCCAGTTCCTTAGAGGTTGCTATCCCGGGCAATGAGGAAGGTGAATTTTTCTTTGTAGTTTCGCTACCTGCTGACTTCCCCACAGGCGAGATAAAAGTGAAGGCTTATATAGCAAACGAATCCAGTGTCATACCCCTGAAGGTTCTTCCCCCGCCCCCTTTGATTTTTTGCAACTATGTATCTATGAGGGAGAATTGGCAAAAGGTTTTGAGAGAAAATGCACCCCTTGTGCTTAAGAGGGAAAACCTCAAGATTTCCCAGTGGAAGGGGGAAGAGGATTTATCGGCTTCAGCTTGGCTGGGGTGGGATGAGGAGAATTTTTATTTCTTGATAGATGTTAGGGATGATGTTTTCAATCAGCCATTCAGAGGGAGGGATATTTGGCAGGGCGATTGCATCCAGATGGCATTTCGTCCTTCAGGGGTTGCTGATAATCCAACCTACGATGGGGTTTACGAGTTTGGTCTCGCACTTGGACCGGATGGAGAAGAAGTATATCAGTGGAGTCCAAAGGAAGGAAAAGTTGGCTCTGCCTTCTGTCGAATAACCCGGGATGGTAATCTGATAAGATATGAATTCGCTCTACCTTGGAGGGAGATTGGTATAAGAAATCCCGATATAGGCAGGGAGTTGGGATGGGCTTTTACTATAAATGATAATGATGGTGAGGGTTTCAGAGGATGGTGGGAGTGGGCAGGAGGGATATGTGGGAGGAAGGATGCCTCCCTTTTTGGAAAGCTCATTATAACAAATTTGAAAGGAGGTTAGATATATGAGCGAGATACAATTAGCTGTAACAGCTGAAATCATTCTGCGTCTCTTCTTCGACCTAACGCCTCCAGGGGGTGAATGGCAATCTCTGGAAGGAAATCGCTATATTTCTGGCGATTATATCCTTCAGCTGGAAGTACATAAGAATGAAGGTAAACAGGTAATATCTTTCTCCTTGAAAAGGAAGGACGGGGAGACATTCATTATCAACTCCTATGGTTTCTCCTGCGATGTCCCCATCGCCGAAGTTCACCGTGTTTACCCTCTCAGTACATGGGATGCTCAGGGTCTCCCCTGGTGGATTGAACACGCCACAGCAAGCACAAGGGGCATTCCTTGCGTTATGTTATTAAGAAGGGATGGTACTAACAAGTTCACTATAGGTTTTGCCGACCAAGTGTATGAAACGAAAATCAGTGGCGGTCTTCGCTTCAGGGACGAAGGAAGCTATCATCTTGAAGGCAAAAAACTATTCCTTGATAGCACCAAACTCAAAACTACGGAACATAAGGATGCTTTTTATGTATCAACGGCTCCTCAAAACTGGTTTGATGTGGCGAAGGATTATGCCAGTTTTGTGGATTCCTTCATTGGCTACAAGCCAAACCCAATACCCGATTGGGCCTATGAACCCGTTTACTGCTCTTGGTATCCTTATGAGGATAAAATAAACGAAAAGATAATCTGGGAAAATGCGAGGATAGCTAAAGAAGTTGGCATAGGAACTTTCCTGATAGATGCTGGCTGGAATACGGAGAAGGATGGCGAATGGTCCTGGATAGATGGACGCTATGGCGATTATATCCCCTGCGAAAGCAAATTTCCCGATTTCAAGGGTTTGATAAAAAAGATGCAAACCGAACTCGGTTTGAAAGTCGAGGTTTGGTTTGCTCCCTTCTGGCTCGGTTCCCAGAGCGAGACATACAAAAAGGGATTAGGTGCAGCGAGGTGCAAGGTAAGGGAGGGGGATAAGTTGGTTGATAATATAAACCTCTGCCCTCAGAATCCCCAAACCCTCAAGAGAATGGAAGAGATAATCCGTTATTTCTTCCAGGAATTGGGTGTGGATGGCATCTGGGTTGACTTCGTGGATTCCCTTCCCTGGGAATGTGGCGCCGACCATCAGCATATCTTTCAAACGATAGGAGAGGGTGCTTCAGCTTGCCTGGAAAAGATTTACAGGACGGCGGTATCAATCCGACCAGATGCTGTGGTTGAATATAGGATTTTCCACGGCAATCTGAACAACAAGAGATATCTAAATGTTCTTGAGACGACGGATACGCCTCATAATTATGATGACAACCGCCGATTTGGGGTTTATGTTCGCTCTTTCGCTAAGGGAGTAGCAGTTAAAACGGACCCAACGATGTGGAGCCCTAAATGTCCACCCTGGGAAGTTGCTAAGCACTGTGCAACGATGATTATGGGCGGCGTTCCAGCCTTCTCCCTGGATTTTCCTTCCCTCCCTCAATCCCATATAAAGATAATCTCTGCCTACATTTCTTTCTATAAAAAGCACAGAAAAGAACTTCTCCAGGGCGAATTCCGTCCACTTACTGCTCTGCCTTCCTTCCCAGTGAACCTCATTGAAGGGGAAGAAAGCTTTTTGTATGTGGGGCAGAGTTCCGTTCCTTCATTTGAGCTAAGCTCTATTGTCAAGGAACTATTCGTCTTCAATTGTTCTGAGAAAGAAGAATTGATGCTACCGATAAAAGGCATATCTCGTTTCAAGAAAGCAATGATATACAACGAATATCTTGAACAGATAGAAGAGATTGGTTTAAATCAGGAGGAAAAACCCCTCTCTATAAAGGTCCCGCCTGGAGGTATGCTACATCTGAGCGGTTAGGCTTCGCATTCCCTGCACTTCCAGTCTTGCCCCGGCGGAGGTGTAGGATGGTTGGGCGAATGAGGCGGATTAAAAAGGTGCCATAAATGGCAGTGTGTATGAAATGCCTCCTCTGGGCTTTCCGCGAACTTGAACCAGAAAAAGGAATAATCGCCACGCCGAGCAGCTTCCTTTATCGCATCGCCTAAACCAGAATCCGCCCGCCCGATATAATGGTGTATTTTGCCATCCTGGGAAAGGATGAATGTGCCGGGCTTCTCCTTATCAGCAACGAAGTAATCCACCCAATCAAGTGGGTAGGGTCCTTCCAAATCAAGGGGGAGTGGTCCTTTCACTTTTTCACCTCCCTTCTTTTCTTAATTTACTATCAATCCCTTTAGATTGTCAAGATTTTTTATAATTCAACAACATATTCAACTTTGCGAAAACAAACGCTTGTTGAATTCATTTATGCCTTCTTGCTAATTATCATTTCCAGCATATTTTTTTCCCTGACAAGAAGTGCCTTTAAGCAAGCTCAATACTTTTTTTAAACCTTGTATATAATAACAAATATGAAGGTAGATGTCTCATTTATACTGGTTCTCTTTTTCTCGTTGTCTCTTTTAGCGAAAGGGGGAGGGAATTTTGTGAAGGATGAACCTTATGAGCTGATAGTCTGTCCGGCGAGCGAGGGGAATCCGCGAAATTCGGAAGCCGATGTTTTACCCCTCAAGGATGGTGCTCTCCTTTTAGCCTACACTATGTTTGAAGGTAGTGGGGAAGATGAAGGGAAGGCAAAGATTATGGGGAAGATTTCCTCCGATGGTGGCAGGCACTGGAGCGAGCCGTTCCTTTTGCAGGAGAATATCGGTAATCTCAATGTTATGTCTGCATCGCTCTTGCGTCTTAAAAATGGGAGGATTGCCCTCTTCTTTCTAAAGAAGGATTCGCTTTCAAATTGTTATGTTTATATGAAGACTTCCTCCGATGAAGGGAAAACTTGGAACAAACCGCTTCCCTGTTACATTGAGGAACCAGGATATTACATTTTGAACAATGCGCGGGTGCTACAACTATCATCGGGGAGAATCGTTGTTCCCGTAGCATATACTAAAGATGTTGGGAAAAGATATCATTTTGTTTCCTTCTGCCTCTACTCTGATGACGAGGGGAGAACCTGGAGGAGAAGCAGAAATGTTGTGGATTTGGATGGTATGGGTGCCGATGAGCCAGGTGTTGTTGAACTAAAGGATGGAAGGTTACTAATGATAATTAGGACGAATCTTGGGAGGATATACAGGGCTTTCTCTAATGACGGAGGCGGGACTTGGGAGCCAGCCGAGCCCACTTTTCTTGTTTCGCCCTCTGCTCCCGCTACGATTGCCCGCATTCCCAAAACAGGAGACCTCCTTATCATCTGGAACAATTCAGCTGATAAACGAGTGCCCCTGACTTCAGCCATCTCAAAAGATGAAGGAGAAAGTTGGATTAACCTCAAAAACCTTGAAACTGGTCCTGGTACATACGCTTACACAAGCATCACATTCTTCAATGACCGTGCCATACTCACTTATTACGAAATGCTTAATGGGAGGATATCGCTAAAGCTTAAATCCCTGCCGATAAGTTGGTTCTATGACCCCTGAATCCTATCTGCTTGTATAATTTCTCAATAAGCTGAGCGAGGTCATTAAAATGTTTGAATTGATGTCTCATTAGTATTACACTTTTCTTAACAGATGAGTGCCATATTCTTTATCCTTTTTGGGGTTATTGTCCTTGCCATTCTCACACCCTATATAGAGATAGTTATTTGGGGGATTCAGATAGGTTCCATTACTCCTCCCCCTGGTCCTCTTATCCTCCTTTTTATCCTCGTATTCTTCATCAATCCACTTCTGAAGAGAAGGTTCAAAAAGGAAATCTCACGAAACAGCCTCCTTTTATTCTATGCTGTATTGCTTTTAATTGCTGTCCTTCCCTCTTGCCAGTTTGCCCAGTGGTTACCCTCTGTTGTCACTGGTCCATTCTACTTTGGCACGCCCGAGAACAAATGGCTTCCTCTGACGAAATACATCCCGCGCTGGTGGGTACCACTTGACAAGGAGAAGATAAAATGGTTCTATGAGGGATTGCCACCTGGAAAGCACATACCTTGGGGCGAGTGGGCTCGCCCTTTCTTTGCTTTCGCCCCTATGGTGATATGCTTCTATTTCACCTTGTTCTGTATTTCTTTCATCCTCCGCAAGCATTGGATAGAGAATGAAAAGCTGACATTTCCTCTTGTCCAGCTTCCTCTTGAAATAACGAGCGAGGCGGGAAACATCTTCAAGGATAGAATTTTCTGGTTTGGCACTGCAATTCCCTTGGCAGTGCATTTCATAAATGGGTTGAGTTATCGCTTTCCCTTCATTCCTTCCATCCCTATTAGGGACATCCAAATAGGGATATATTTTACAAGCAGACCTTGGAACGCCATCAATCCCTTCTTCATCTGCATCTATTTCTGCCTAATCGGTTTCTCCTTTCTCACCAGTAGGGATGTTCCTTTCAGCATCTGGTTTTTCTTTCTCCTTTATAAGCTATCCTGCGTAATTGGTTCGGCTTTAGGTTGGACTCCCGGTTGGGAGGACAGGAGCCTGCGCGGCACATCCTTTCCTTATGTTGAGGCGCAGGAGGTCGGTTCAATGCTTGCTCTCGTGGGGATGGGACTATGGGGAGCGAGGAAATACTTGAGAGATGTTTGGAAAGTCGCCTTTGGAAAGGACACCAATGACCCCGATGCTCCACTTTACCGTCTTTCGTTTATCGGTGGTATGATAGGCTTCATTGGATTGATAATCTGGGGAGTGATGGCGGGGATGTCACTCTGGCTATCGTTCGTCATTTTCTTTCTCTCGCTCATTTTCGCTCTTGGCGTTTATAGGTTGATGGCGGAGGGTGGTGTGAACTTCCTTTGGGCAGCGCAGAGCGGACCCAACTACCTGATATTCGCCCTTGAGGGTGGAAGGATTCTGAAAATCAGGGAATGGTTAGTCCTCTTATCCCTTCCCTATTTCATTTGGAACTTCAAGGGACCGGTTGGTCCCCAAAGCTTTGAATCCTTCAAGATTGCCCATGAAGCAAGATTATCTCCCAAAAAACTCTTTATCATTTTCCCTTTCGCAATGCTTCTGGCTATGGGCACCGCATATTTTTATGTAATCTATATCGTCCATACGAAGGGGGGAGGTGTATCCCTTTGTGATTATCGCTTCGTCCATGTGGGGCAGAGACCATTTATGGAGCTTGTATCGGTGACTGACCATCCTGAGAAGATAAATCCCGTTCGTATACTTATGATGGTTTTCGCCTTCGCCTTCACAATTTTTCTCTTTGAGATGCGATGGCGATTCCTTTGGTGGCGATTTCATCCAATAGGCTATGTCACCAGCACCATCTGGGCTACCAACTATATGTGGTTCTCACTCTTTCTCGGTTCCTTCTTCAATTTGGTAATCACAAAGGTGGGCGGATTGAAGCTCTATAGAAGGGCAAGACTTTTCTTTCTCGGTTTCATAATGGGGGATTTCATTATGCTTGGTTTTTGGCTTCTCATAGATGCATTCGTGGGCACCAGAGGCTTCCGTCTCTTCGGAAACTGAAATACAAAAAGAGAATAAATAAAGGAAGGGTAAGTGCCACCCTTGTTCCCGACTATTCAATCCAAATGTTTTGTGATTCTACAAAATTTGCAAAATTTTCATACTTTTCTTATACTTTTAGTAAGTCTTTCAAGCATTAAAGGAGGCGAGAGGATATGGGTAGCCGGGTGAACAGGATTTTGGAGAAGCTGTTCTTGGCGCTCGGGGCAAGCCTTCAACTCTGTCTTGGAAGCGTCTCGGATGATATTATCAGAGAACTGCTTCCTATGGCTGACATCTATGAGAATAGAGCCTGTTATAGGAAGGCGCTCGAGCTTTATGAGAGAATTCTTGAGAATTACCCCGACGCAACCCTTATCCCTTTGGTTAAATTCAGACTTGCAAAGAACTACCAGTTGCAGGGGAAATACGAAGAGGCTTTCAGAAGATATAAAGAGCTTAGCCAAACTTTACCTACAGATGTTTCATCTGCCCTCCTTACAATGGGCGCAGATTTGATGACCTTGAAACGCTACAATGAAGCAGTTGAAGTTTATAGCTTCTTCAGAGAGACCTACCCAACTAATGAAGCAATTCCTTTTGTTCTTTTCAATCTCGCTCAATGCAAGGTCTATATTTACCTTGATAAAGGTGGGAAGAAGCTGTTAGATGAAGCGATAGACCATTTGGAGACACTGATAATCAATTTCCCCAGCCATTATCTTATTCCAAGTGCTTTTGATGAACTGCGATACATCTGGCAAATTAGCTATATGGAATAAGCCCAAAAATGCCAAGAAAAGGACCTATGGGGATGGACGCTTATTTACACTCTCGGAGGAACGATAAGCAAGGTAAGCGAATGGATTGCCTTTGTAACCGGATATTCGCTCCATCCTTTACTACCAAGCGTTGAGAAACCAAAAATAGAGAGGGTGAAATGAACACAAAAAGAAGGAAAATCGCTATATACATTGGAATATGTCTTAGTGTTCTGCTCCTCATAATATATTTCCTGAGCGAGCGATATTTCCCTAAGCGTTATTATTCCTACATTTATCGGGCAAAAGGGGGATATCCCATTTCCCTTAGCTTTGACAAAGAAGGTAGGCTGATAAATGCGAGCTACGATTTGGGGAAAAGAATAGAAATCTCGGGTTTGTGGGCAGGTGATACGGTCAAGGAGGTTATCAGGAAGCTGGGAAAACCGAGGTTGGCGCGGGGTGCAGAGGCAAAATATTTAATCATTTTGCGCAAGGAGCCGAGTTATTTCGTTGAGGCTGAGAGAGGGAAAACGATAAGTTCCCTTTCTCTCGTCTATTACCGCCAAGGCGGTCGGATGATTTTGAACTTTCTGGATGGTAAATTGCTAACAGTCCAGTTCTTAGGTGGCAATGCTTCCCTTCCCGAGGGAATCAGGATGGGTATGAGGAAGAAAGATGTGGAGGAAAAGCTTGGGAAATTGGAGTTCTACGCTTCGCCGAGGGTAGCCCACCCCATTTTCGACTGGTTTAGAACAATCGTAAGCATCTTCTTGGTCGTTCTCGTTTATAGCTTGCTCAGGGAGCGAGGATATAGGCTGGCAAGTTGGCTGCTTTTCCTCCTCACTTGGCTCGCCTCAATGGTCACTGTAACCATAGTCTTTGAAGCATTTGAAATCGTGAGAAACCTGGCTCTGAGCAAAGCCGAGCTTTCAAGCGGAATTTTACCTCCCCTTCACTTCCTCACTATAGACCTGAACATCCTACCAGTCATTGGATTTTATCCTTGTCTCCTTTACACCTGTTTTCTTTTTCTCCTGGACAAGCTCTCAGAAAGCTGGACGAATAAAAGCAAATCCGCGATGCTCATTGGTGGACTCCTCTTAGTTTTTCTTGTTGCTTCCCCTCTTATGCCCAAACTTGTTCCTTCCCACGATGTTATCGTTTTCTCTCGTTTCACCGCTATAGACATCCAGATCTTATCTCGCTTTATTTTCGAATACAGCCTCCTCATAATTTGGTTCGTTTTCCTTTGTCCACCAATAGCTCTTTCCATAAAAGAATCAGTACCAAGAATCTCCCTTTCCCTTAATATTAAAAACCGCTTAGGAGAATGGGGGAAAATGGCGAAAGCAGCCATTCTGTTAGAGGAGAAAGGGAAACGAGTTTGGAGGGTTATATTGCTTTTCTCAAGTTTTATCATTTTATCCCTATTATTCCGAAAGTTGTTCACATTTCTGAATAAAATCCACTTCGGGCATCCTACAACATCTCTCTGCGTTCTTCTTTACATAGCCAATGGGCTGGCGATCGGTCTTTTATTTTTCATTTTTTCCGCTCTTGCGTTCTTTTTATGGGAGAAGAAAGTTAGAAGCGTCTTTTTCATCGCCCTTGCCGGCTGGCTGATGTTCTACCTAAATTTCAGCGTCTTGTTCCAACTTTTCTCTCTTATATTGCCCGAAGAAAGGGAAATCAACGAGGCAAGCATATATATTCTTATGGAATCTTATTTAATTTTCGTTCTTATTGGGTTAACGAGCGCGCTTCCACTTAGATGGAGCGATTACTCTTTGAGATGGCTTTTCGGTGTCCTGATGGGATTGGCTATGCCATTCTATTCAGCTATATTGAACTACTCAAACTTTGCAGATGAACCTATAGCGATGTTCATCGTGGGCATAGCTCTGGGCATTGGTGGTTTCCTGGGAGGTTTGATAAGCGATATAATCAGGAAAAGAAAAGGTGCCTCATAGACCGTAGTATTCCCTATATGCCTCTATATAAGCAAGGAAATTCTCGGGTTTAACTCCGCGATGTATGACATTGCTCGTCATAAGGATATGTCTTTTGCCTCCTCCCTCGTCAAGGCACTTCTTGACCGCTTCCTTCACCTCCGATGGCGTGCCAAGTGTGAGGAGCCAGCGGCAGTCAACATTTCCCACCAGTGTTATTTTATCTCCAAATCTCTCCCTGAGAAGAGGTATCTCCATACCAGCTGCTTTATCTATCTCTTCGTAGCCATCCACTCCAGCCCCGATGAGGAAATCATCAATGATGGGCCAGAGGTTACCATCGGAGGCGTGGATGACGAAGGCGCCGAGAGAATGGAGGTAATCGCTCAGCATCCTTACTGCTGGTAGGAGCACCCTTCTATAGGAAGCGGGAGAGACAAGGGGACCCTTATCGCTTGCCAAATCGCCGCCTATACCTATCACATCTGCTCCCTCTTCAATTAACCTTTTCCCAAGTGCCATAGCCCAGAGAGCCTGTCTGCGATAATACTCCGCGAGGAGGTCGGGTTCCCTAACGAACCATTCCAGCATATAGTTTGGCAGAACGGCAACAGGAAAGGTGTAGAGCGAGCACATTATCGCGAGGTCAAGCCCCTTTTCCTTCATCTTTCGTTTTGCCCTGCGGAAGAACTCAAACTGGTCATCGCTGAATTTAGGCTCCTGAAACTCCCCTTTTAGAAGCCATTTTCTCATTGTTTCCTCCTCGTCATTCTCCACCTTTATCTTCGGCACGAATGTATCCATATCCGATTCGGGAAGATATTTTATGTATCCATTCTCCAATTCCCAGATATATTCGCCAACCCTGCGGGGGCGCTCGTAATCTTTAGGAATGTTCGTGCCCAGCCTTATCATATCAAATCCGCAGACCTCGGCCACTTTTATTACATCATCGGCCATCTCTTCCATCAAGCCTTCCCAGTTACCTTCTTCAAGAAACTGCATTTTGTAGGGAAAATCATCAACAGCCGAAGGCTTGCCCAAAATCTCCCTCACGCTGGGCGATTTTACTTCTCTTTCAAACAGGGGAGTTCTATCGGGGACTCCGCGGAAAGCTTCTATAATCCTTTCTCTGCCGGTCATAAAGATGATTAAATGGGCGGCTTCAACGGCAGTAGAGGATTGGCTTCTTCGTAAGCGAAGGCAGTTTTGAGGAGAACCACCTCTTCAAATGGTTTCCCTATCATCTGAAGACCCACGGGCAAGCCTTGGGAATCCAGCCCGGCGGGAAGAGAAATAGCTGGCAAAGCAGCGAGGTTTATCGGTATCGTGCAGATGTCAGCCATATACATCTTCAAAGGGTCATCTATCTTCTCCCCTATCTTGAAAGGAGGAATGGGGGAAGTTGGGGAAATGAGGATGTCAAATTTTTCAAAAGCCTTATCAAAATCGCGTTTGATGAGTGTCCTTACCTTGAGTGCCTTGAGATAGTAGGCGTCGTAATAGCCTGCGGAAAGGGCATAGGTTCCCAACATTATCCTCCTTTTTACCTCGGGACCGAATCCCTTATCCCGCGTCTCCATATACATAGGGATTATTCCATCAGCTTCCACCCTTAACCCGTATTTAACCCCATCATATCTTGCCAAATTGGAAGAAGCTTCCGAGGGAGCGATTATGTAATAACAGGGGAGGGCATAGGAAAGATGGGGAAGCGAAACCCACTCTACAATTGCTCCTTTTTCTTCAAGATATTTCACTGCTTCCAGCACCTTCTCCTTCACTTCCTCTTCTATACCTTCCCCAAACAGTTCCTGAACGAGCCCAATCTTTAAGCCTTTTGCCTCTGGCACGAGCATTTCCTCTAAAGGAGGTGTAGGTAGAGGGGCGGAGGTAGAATCGAGGGGGTCATATTGGGCGATGATGGAGAACAGGAGGATGCAATCCCCAACATTGGCTGTTAGGGGACCTATTTGGTCGAGGCTGGAGGCAAAGGCGACGAGCCCATAGCGTGACACTCTGCCATAGGTTGGTTTGAAGCCGACGATTCCGCAGAAGGAGGCAGGTTGGCGAATTGAACCGCCGGTATCAGAACCGAGGGCGAGAGGAGCTTCCCGGGCGGAAACGGCTGCTGCTGAACCTCCAGATGAGCCACCGGGCACACGATCAAGGTCGTAGGGATTATGGGTGGGGAAGAAAGCGGAGTTCTCAGTGGAGGAGCCCATAGCGAACTCATCCATATTCGTCTTACCCACTATTATTGCTCCAGCTTCTTTAAGGAGCTTCACTACGGTTGCATCATAGGGAGGAACGAAGTTCTCCAGAATGCGGGAGGCGCAGGTTGTGCGAATCCCCTTGGTGCAGATGTTGTCCTTAATGGCAATGGGAACGCCGGCGAGGAGACCTATATCCTCGCCTTTCATAAGGTGTTCCTCAATCTGCTTTGCTGTCTCCATCGCCAGCTCCGGGGTTATGCTGATGAAAGCCCTGACCTTCGGTTCTATTTCTTCAACCCTCTCAAGGAAAGCGGATACAACTTCTTTAGGGCTTATTTCTTTTTTCCTTACTTTCTCGCTTATTTCCCTGGCAGTCAATCCGAATATCTCCATTGCTTCTTCAGTCCTCAATTATTCTTGGGACAAGGAAATAACCATCTTCTTTTTCGGGAGCATTAGCCAGAGCCTCATCAACAGGAAGGCTATCTTTCGGCTCGTCCTCGGCGAAGACATTCTTCAGGGGGATTATGTGGGATAAGGGTTCAACATCATCCGTTGGCAATTGTTGAAGCTGAGCGAACGCCTCAAGGATACGATTCAACTGCTCTGTGAACATTTCCTTTTCCTCCTCCGTAAGGGAAAGGCGGGCGAGATATGCTACATGCTCTACTTCTTCTTTTGTCAACCTCCGCATAGCATCACCTCCGCTTTAGTCTTGTTCCCATTGTTTGCATAGTTCTATGTTCTTCTTAAGTTTTTCATCAAGTGGTAGGTCGGAGAAATCCTCAAATGATATCCAGCCTTCGTATCCCACAGCTTTCAGGCTTAAGAGTATCTGTTTCCAGTCGGCTATACCCTCATCCATCGGGACGAAGGAGAATTCCCATTTTCCATCTCGTCTGAACCAGCCCGTGTTCTTAGCATGGGTATGGGCCAAATGGCTACCGAGTATCTCCAAGCCCATCTTCCATGCTTCGTATCCTTCAACAACCATATTACCGGGGTCAAATATTGCACCCACATATCTGGGATTGAAATCCTTCAGCAACCATTTCGCAAGACTTGGGCTTGTAGCGATGTTTCCCATATGTATCTCTATAACTCCTTTCACACCTGTCTTTTCCGCTATCTTCTCGAATTCACCCAGCTTCTTCCTGGTCTCATCGTATAGCTGCCAGTAGTTGATATCTCCGGTATAGGGAGGAACACCTATCCTCACCATAGGGATGCCGAACTCCCCAGCTGCAATAACAACCCTTTCCAGTAGGGGAGAGCCGAGCTGAAGATAGGGAGCAAGTCCAACGATTTCAAGACCCGCTTTACGGCAAATCCTGTTAGCTTCTTTCAAGTCGTTCTCTATGTTTTCAGGGTCAAGATGAAATTCCCGATGCACGCGCCATTCTACTCCTTCGTAGCCATAGCGAAGGAGCTTTTCTACAACCTCTTCCATCGGAAGAGGTCCCATCATAACTGTGAAAACGCTATATTTCATATCATCGTCACCGAAATAATTATATATACCCAGAATATTTACAACAACCAAAAAACAAAAACCCATATTTTTGTAGCAGGGCGAGATGAAAGGGGTAAATATCCAAGCAATATTATTTAAGATAATCTACATTGCAGAAATTTTTTAAGAGAGAGCGATACTCTTTCGTCGAACTGTTTGATACTTTGTGGAAAATGATATCGGAGATATAAAAAAATTCGCTGTATTTTCAAAACTTCGTTTGTAAAGCAATAATAGGTAGAATTTCTAAGTGAAGGAGAAATGTCAAGAGCGAGACTTACCAATAACAACTCATTTAGGTTAGTTTCTCTACTTAGTAATCCTTTAGAAATTGCTAAAACCTTCGGGAGTTATAGGTGGAAGGCTTAAAATGTCCATATTGTGGTAGTAAGAATGTAATTAAATGGTGTGTATATCAACAAATATAGCAGAGATACCGATGCAAAGAATGCGGGAAAACTTTTAATGGCAAATTTATTTATCTCCACTTGCCGGTTAGAGGAATAGCCAGGTTGCTCGATCGTTCTCCCCTAACAATTTACGATTTAGCCAAACGGGTTATGAAGATATTAGTCTCTGTTTATCGCGAGAGGGAACCTCTGTTAGGTCAAATAGAGATAGACGAGGTGTATATCTGTAATTGGTTAAAAG
>JACIXQ010000045.1 GCA_014360465.1 bacterium | reverse complement strand
AGGAATCGGCATTGATTTAATAGAGATAGAAAGGATAAAAAAATCCCTGCAAAATCCTCGTTTCAGGCTCCGTATCCTCACTGAAAAAGAGAGGAATTATTGTAAAAACGAAGAGCAAGTCGCTGGGAGATTCTGTGCAAAGGAAGCGATTATGAAGGCTCTTGGGAGACGGCTCCCTTGGAAGGACATAGAGATAACAAACGAGGACAATGGTAAACCCTGTGTTATCCTTTACGGCAGGGCAAAAGAGCTTATTGGGGATGGGGAAATCCTCATCAGTATCTCCCATTCCCGCACAACAGCCGTCGCCGTTGCCCTTTTTATAAAAGGCTCTCCCTCTCGGGAGGAATCTCCTTGAAACAGACCGTGTAAAACGGACAATTGAAACAATGGTTTCCCCTAAGTGGGGTGAAATCCTCCCTCTCTATCCCGCTCGCAAGGTGGATTATCCGTTCTCTTCCCTCAATTATCTCGTTCTCGTCAAGATAAAAACTGCTCTTCTCGTTGTCCATAAATGAGACAAGCGTCAGCTTTATTGAAGGAGGGTGCCAAATGCTCTCTGCGGCAAGATGATAAAGAGCTAACTGAAGGTTATCCTTTCCTTTAATCGTTGCCCGCAGTTTATACTCAATTATCTCAAGCTCACCATTTTTATGCCTGTCGACCCTGTCCATCCTGCCGTTTATTATATGCCTTCCCAAGGGGAGGGAGAAGGAAAACTCAATGGCGAGGATTGTGCTTGTATCTTCCTGCAGGAGGTTTTCGATTACCTTTCTGCCCAATGCAAGAGCTTCCTCCATTTGCTCTGCCCCCAGCTTACCGCTCAGAAGGGAGCGGAGATGGTTCTCGGCATCCATATATGTAGGTGGGAGAAGCGATGGTGAAAGGATGAACTTGAGAAGCTCGTGGAAGACGCTACCAAGGGTCATCTCCTCACTTTGTTTGGGAAGGGAACGTCCTTGCACATAACGGTAGAAATACCGTCTTGGACATTCAGCATATTCAGCAAGGCGAGAATAAGATATCTTCATTTTCTCTAAAAGAGCGATTCCAAAGTTATCCTGCTTAGGGCATCCTCCGCCTTCTTGGCGATATCGCTACCTGGAGCGGTTGTGAGGGCAAGGGTCAACCATTGGCGGGCACTTATCGTATCACCTGCTTGATAAGCCCTAATTCCCTTATTGTAATAAATCGTGGCAATCCCTTCCTTCGCCAGTTCTGCCTCCTTGCTCATAGGGCTCAAAGTGATGACGGTCTGCCATTCTGTAAGCGCCTGGTCATCCATCCGCAAGGAAAGGAGGATGCTACCCTTCAAAAGATGGGCTGATGCGAACTCCTCATCCCAAGCTATAGCTTGATTGACATAATTTAGAGCGACGAAAAGGTTGCCCCTCTTATATTCCTCTATAGCTGAATTCACATATATTGTGGCTATCGCTTTTCTTGTTGCCCTACTCACGCTTGACCTATCAAGGTCGCCCTTATCCAATTCGAAAGCCTGTTGAAACTTCTGCAAAGCCTCTAACCGGTTGCCCTTTTCCAAAAGTTCCATTCCCTCATTGAAAAGGGCTATAGCCTTTGCCCTTCTTTTCGCTATCTCCAATCTCTCATAAAGGGCTTTTCCACCGAATATTAAAAAGAGAAGCGTCCCCGTTCCCATTATCGTCACCAAAAGAGCGGTGATGATGTTCCTCGCTGTCTCGGAAAGGTAGACGACCTTCCTTCTCGGTGGGAGGGTAGTAGTCGGCTCACTTGTGATAGATTGAACGGGTGCGGGGGCTGATGGCACAGGGGCAGGTGGAACCTGGGTGCCGGGAACGGGGGTTCCAGGAATTGGTGAGCTGGGAACGCTGGGAACCGAGGGCGGTGGTGTTGTCCTTCCCGTCTTGTGTAGTTCCATCTCCCTCAGTTTCTTGACGGCGTTCAGCATCTCCTCCGCATCTCGGAAGCGATTAGCAGGGTTCTTTTCCAATGCCTTTCTAATAACCTCCCAAACGGGGAGGGGAAGCCCTGGTATCGGCTCGGGCTGGGTTGAAAGGATATTGTAGGTGATTGTCACGGGACTATCTCCCGTGAACGGTTTCTTACCGCTCAACATCTCATACATCACGACGCCGAGGGAGAAGAGGTCGCTCCTTCCATCCAGAGGAAGTCCCTTGATTTGTTCGGGGGACATATAGCTGGGTGTTCCGAATACCTCGCCCTCAACTGTCAGGGAGGGCTCATATGTTATGCGTGCTATTCCGAAATCGGTCAGCTTGACAATGCCGGAGGGAAGGATATGGATGTTCTCCGGCTTAATATCCCGATGGATTACCCCGTGGGAATGAGCGACCACCAGCGCGTTCAGTACCTGCTGGGTTATATCAAGTGCTTCCTCTATTGGCAGGAGCCCCTTCACCTGCAGTATCTCCCTCAAATTCTGCCCTTCAAGGAGCTCCATTACCATATAATGGCGCCCGTTGTCCTCTCCTACCTCGTAAATCGTCACTATATTGGGATGCTGAAGTGAGCCGGCGGCTCTCGCTTCCCTGTAAAAACGCTCTCTTCTCTCCACCGCCTTCTCACCGGATAGGTTGGGAGGGATGATTAATTCCTTTATAGCGACGCGACGCTTCAGCTGGGGGTCATAAGCCTCATAAACGACATCGTTGGAGCGTCCTATCTCCCTGATTATCTCATATCTTCCGAGCTTTTGAACAGCTGGCTTATTCATAGCCAATTCCAAAAATTATTTATCTTATCTTCCAGAAAAACCTTTTCTTAGGTTTATCCTCTCTGTAGACGCGCACGGCGAGGGCGGTGATATTGTCCTTGCCACCTCTTTCCTCGGCAAGCTCAACGAGGTTGAAAACCCCCATTGATATGTCCTTTTCCAGTTCCTCCGCCATCTCCTCGGGTTTGATGTATTCATAGAAGCCATCGGAGCAGAGGAGGATTATATCGCCGCTATCAAGATTGAACTGGGCGAGGTCTACCTCTATGCTTTCACGAACTCCGAGTGAGCGAGTGAGGAGGTTCCTAAAGGGAGACAGCTCCGCTTCCTCGCGGGTCAAGACGCCCATTTTCACCTGCTCGTTGACCCAAGTATGGTCCTCCGTCAGTTGCTTAGTCTCACGATTTCTGATAAGGTAGAGCCGGCTATCACCGATATGTCCCAGGTATAACCCATCCTCCTTTACAATCGCTACGGTGAAGGTGCAACCCATCCCCTCCCTTTCGCTTAACCCTTGCGAGATGGTGAAGACGAACCTATTAGCTTCCTCAATGGAGCTCTTGATTAGTTGAAGGGTATTCTGGGAGTCGTTCTTCAGATAGGAGCGGAGGAATGTTCCAACTGCGAGCTCGGAGGCTATTTGACCGGCATTATGACCTCCCATCCCATCGGCAACGATGAATATAGCTCCTTTCTTTCCGAGCAATTCCTCACTCTCGGGAATGAAGAACTCCATCTTGTCCTCGTTATTTTCCCTTACCTTTCCAAGAATGCTTCTTCCCGCTATTTTGAAGCTGAAAGGCGGAAGCTTAACCGCCTTCAACTTCTCCGTCTTTTCCTCCACCTTCGTGCGGGATTCTGAAGACAAGCTTCGTCCCTCCAATCTCAATGATTGCGCCATCCACAAGCGGAACCCTCTTGCCACTCTCTATCTGCTCTCCATTGAGGAAAGTCCCATTTGTGGAATTCAAATCCTCTATGAACATTCCCTCTTCGCAGATGTAAATTTTGCAGTGCTTTCCCGAGACATAGGGATTGGGCACTATCAGGTCGCCTTCCCGTCTCCCTATGAGGAACTCCTCCTTGCTTATCGGTATTTCCTTCCCCTCCATCAAAATAAACGCCTTCGCCTTGACCTCTTCCCTCTTACAGGAAGGACAGACGAAACGAAATGAGGAATCGGCAAAAGCTATCTCGTCTCCATCGTATATGGGGGTTTTCTGCCCCGGAGGGAGGCGAACCCCATTGAGGAATGTCCCATTCGTTGAGCCGAGGTCTTGAATGAACCATCTATCTTCCTCAAAGGTTATAATAGCATGCTTGCGTGACACGGATTTATCGAAAAAGAGCAGTATATCCGCTGATTCCCTACCAATAGTATTCTCGCCCTTTTTCAAGCTGAACTCCTTGCCGTCAGGTGATACCAGAGAAGCAACGCCCTCACCTTCGGTAGGTAGTTCTATTTCCTTAACCTCACTGCCGAGAAGGAAGCCACAATCCTGGCAGAATTTTTCCCCAGGTGGGTTTTGAAAATGGCAGATTGGACACTCCACCGGTTGGAGGGCGACCGTCTCTTCGCTCATTTCGTTTCCTCCTCTTTCTTCTTGCCGATGTCCATCTTGTAGATTGTTCCGATGAGCGTCTTCTCAGCCTCAAGGGATGTCCCCTTTTTCAGGCTCTCAATGGCTTGTTCTACCTCTTCTGCTTCCTCCAGTCTGCCCTGCTCTCGTAGGAAGACCTTCGTCCTCTCCAGTTCCGCTACAGCGGCAGCGGTTGAGATAGCCTGGGTCTTCATCGCCATAAGGGTTTTCTCTATTGACCTTGCCGTTTGCTTTGCTTGCCACTCGTTCTTCACCATCTCGTTCACTCCCTGCTGGATGAGAGCGACATCTTCAACGAACTCAACAACGACATCCTCGCTCAATTTCTCCTTGATGTCATCCGATTCAACCTCAACTTTGGCAATTCTATAGATTCCCGGAGGGCGTGGCTCCAGCTCAAGTTCCATCAAAAGCGATATTGAAGCTCCACGCTCAAGGTCAACAAGCTGGACCTCCACATCTCTGCCCTTGTACTCCGCATTATATCCAAGCACATCCCTTGCCTTAACCCAGCGGGATAGATGAACTTTGACCTTCGGACTTCTCGCCGCTACCGTGAGCAGTGATTCCATCTCACGCCGAAATACTTCCTGTATTAGCTCGGGACGAGAGATGTAGTAGTAATTCCCTCCTCCCCGTCTCGCTATCCCCACGAGGAGTTCCTCGTTATACTCCAATCCGAAGCCGAGGGCTGTTACCTTTATCCCTTCCTCCCTGAGATTGCCCGCCAACTGGGTGATTGTTGGGTAATCCTTTATACCTGTCGTCGGCTCCCCATCCGTGAATAGGAGGATGCGATTGGTGTAATTGGAAAGGGGAAGGGATTTGAGCTGATTGCCACCCACGAGCAATCCATCGTAGAGATTAGTGGTATCGCCGACCTCAATGCGCATAATGTGAGTTTTGATGAGCTCCTTATTGACGACCTTTCTCGGAGGCATAACCACCTGCACATCCTCAGCGAAAGTGACGATGGAGAGGATGTCATCCGGTTCCAGTAGGTCAACTACATAGGCGCAAGCTTTCTTGGTGTATTCAAGTGGTTCGCCCTCCATAGAGCCACTTCTATCTATGACAAGGCAGATATTGAGTGGAGCACGGAGCTGGGGAGTGCCCGAGGCTTTGAGGCGGATGAGGAGGTAATCCCTCGTCGGAACGCTGTAAAGGGCGTAGCGGTTACCGAAATAGGCTTCCAGACTAAAAGGTTTATCAGGGCTGACCGAAATTACCCTCGTCTCTTCCATTTCAATGAACAATTATATATTTTTCCAATAAATAAGTAAAACGAAAAGGTTTTCAACTCTTTGAAATCATCATATTTGTTATTGGAAGGTTAATTCAAATACTTGATAAAAAACTTCACAACTAAAAATGAATCATTTAACATATAATCCAGTATGGAAGCATATATTGGTTCAATAGTGAAATTCAGAGAGCGACTTTGGGTCCTTATGCCCAGTGATGACCAAGAACTTCTCCTCCTCCGTCCCCTTACCGGCTCACAGGATGAACTCGTCGCCGTTCATCGTAAACTCTCCACACTTATTGGCTCTACCATTCCTGAGGAGCGCATAGAACCTGCTATCTTCCCTTTACCTACCATAGATGATGTATCCGATGCCGTGGGTGCCCATCTCCTCCATCTCTCCGCCCGTCTCACCCTTCGGGAGGGCGCAGCTCCTTTCCGCTCCCTTGGACGCATCTCCATCCGCCCTCGTCCCTATCAGCTCGTTCCTCTCCTTATGGCTCTTAGGATGAACCCCGTCCGCCTCCTCATAGCTGACGATGTTGGCGTGGGCAAAACGATAGAAGCCCTCCTCATTGCCCGGGAACTCTACGACAGGGGTGAGATAAAAAGGCTCGCCGTCCTCTGCCCTCCCTATCTCTGTGAACAATGGCAGAAGGAGCTCAGCGAGAAGTTCAACTTCAACGCCGTCATCATCCGCTCGGGGACAATCGGTCAGCTGGAGAGAAAAACTCCTCCCAGCAAAAGCATCTATTCATTCTATCCTTTTCAGGTCATCAGCATAGACTTCATCAAAAGCGAAAGGAATAAACACCAGTTCCTCATCCATCCCCCCGATATGGTGATAGTTGATGAGGTTCACGGAGCAACAGATAATTCGGAAAATCCTCAGCAGCAACAGCGTCATCGCTTTCTAAAAGAGCTCATATCGCATCGACCCGATATCCACCTCGTCCTCCTTACCGCCACTCCCCATAGCGGGATTGAAACAGCTTTTCGCTCACTCCTTTCCCTGCTCAATCCAAAGTTCGCAAACTGGGATACTAACAACCTCTCTGAGGAGCAGATAGATGAACTCTCAAAATACTTCATTCAGCGCACGAGGAAGGATATAATGGGCGACTGGGAGGAAGGTGAAAAGCTATTTCCTGAGAGGTTAACGAGCGATTCTCTATATCATCTTTCCCCCCTTTACAAAAAACTCTTTCAGGAAACCTACAATTTCTGCTCCGAGATTGTGCGGACGGGTGAAACGCTTGACCAGAGGAGGCGAAGGGTTCGCTACTGGGGAGCTCTTTCCCTCCTCCGTTGTGTTATGTCCAGTCCCGAAGCAGCCAGAAAAGCGCTACAACTGCGTAGGGAAGGGAAAGAAACGCTGGAGGAAGAAGCTGAGGAGGATTTTGCCTCATCCGTCTTTGAGCCCTCCGACGAATTCACCGACGATAGCCAGCCCACAACCGCCCTGGAAGCCATAGACCTTACAATTGATGAAAAGGAAAAGCTCAAGCTCAAACAGCTGGAGAGAATTGCTGAGGAAATAATCAATAGTGAAGAGGATTGGAAATTAAGGGAATGCATAAAGTTGGTAAGGGAGCTTCTTATTAAAAATTATAAGCCAATAGTTTGGTGCCGATATATTGCAACCGCAGAGTATGTAGCGGAGAAGATGCAGGAGAAGCTCTCAAGGGAATTTCCCGATATAAAGGTAACCGCCATAACGGGACTTATAGGCGACGAGGAAAGGAAGGCGAAGGTTGAGGAACTTGGGCAGTTCGAGCGGCGTGTCCTCGTCGCCACGGATTGCCTCAGCGAGGGGATAAACCTCCAGGATTGGTTCACCGCCGTCATCCACTACGACCTCCCTTGGAATCCCAACAAGATGGAGCAGAGGGAAGGAAGGGTTGATAGATATGGGCAAAAGGCTACCCGGGTGAAGGCGATCCGCTTCTATAGCCCCGATAATCCCATTGATGGGATAGTGATAAGGGTTCTTCTTGATAAGGCGAAACAGATACATAATGCCCTTGGAACCTATGTTCCGGTTCCTCAGGACAGCGAGAGCATAATTGAAGCCGTCCTACGCTCCCTATTCCTTCGCTATAGAAGCCTTCCCCTCCAGCTCTCGCTTGATTTCTTCCCCGCCGAGGTGGAAGAACTGCATAAGCGATGGGAGTTGGATGAGAAAAGGGAAAGGCGAAATCGGACGAAGTTCGCCCAACGGGCGCTGAAGCCGGCGGAGGTTATGAGGGAGCTGGAGAAGACGGATGCGGTTTTAGGGGAGCCTGATGAGGTTCGCCAGTTCGTCCTTAACGCCTGCCAGCGATTGGATATAAGGGTGGAGCAGGATAGACATCCCGATGTCTATCGTCTCATTCCCCTTAATGAGCTACCGCCACTCCTTCGCAATGTCATACCCGAGAAAAAAGATGGTTGGAGGATAAGCTTCCGCGCGCCCACTCCTTCGGGAGCGGAATACATCGGCAGAAACCATCGCTTCGTCCAAGCCCTCTCTCAATTCCTCCTTGAGGAGGCACTGACGAGCAAGGGAAGGGCAAGGGCAAGCAGGGCGGGAGCGATAAGGACGAAGGCTGTTGAGAAGCTCACCGTCATACTTCTCCTCCGCGCTCGCTATCTTCTTAAACAAGCAGGGCGCCCTCTTTTCTCGGAGGAAGTGCTCGTTCGGGCTTACACCTACGAATCGCCCACCAAGATAAGCTGGTTGAGTCCCGATGGGAGCCTCAACCTTCTCGCCAAAGCCAAACCGGATGAGAACATCCCCCTGAGCGAGAAGAAGGAGCTCGTTGCGATGGCGCTATCTCGCTGGAAGGATTTGGAAGGCGAGGTGAGGGAAATCTTGCAGAAAAGAGCTGATGAGCTTTTGGAAAGCCACAAGCGAATCCGTAGAACTTTGGCTATGGAAGTTAGAAAGCTGGAGATGGTTCCCCAATTTCCTCCTGACCTCCTCGGTTTACTTGTCCTACAACCGGTGGTGAGAGTATGAAGGCGTTTCCCTCGCTCAGACTTGAAGGCGGGCTTCTGGGAGCGGATATAATTGAGCAGGCTTTCAACGCCGAGCTTCCTGGTCAGAAGCCCGAGGATTTCAACCTGAATAGAAGGCGGGGTTTGATAGATGAGGTGGCAAGCGCCTTCAACGAGGTGCGAAAGCGCTGGCAAGTCCTGCAGGAGCGCCTTTCTCGCCTCCCCGATAAAGACCTTGCGACCGAGGAAACTCGTCGCTACTTCGTTATCCCTTTCCTTCAGCTCCTCGGCTTCAAGCCCACCTATAATCCTCGTGCCTATGTGCTGGATGGTGAGACATTCGCCATCTCCCATCGCGCTTTTGAGAACGAAGATGCTCCACCAATCCATATAGTGGGTATAAAGCAACCCCTTTCAAAGGTTTCTCCCACGGGAAGACCACGCCTTTCGCCCCATGCCCTCCTTCAGGAGTTCCTTAACCGGAGCGAGTGGCTCTGGGGAATAGTGACGAATGGAGAGATAATCCGTCTTCTCCGTCAGACCACATTCATCCGCCAACAGGCTTATCTTGAATTCGACCTTCGCCAGATTATTGAGGAGCAGAGGTTTGAGGATTTCTTCCTCCTCTATCGCCTCTTCCACAGCACTCGCTTTCCCAAAGGATTAGCTGATGCCAGCGAGTGTTTACTGGAGAAATATTATCAGCTTTCAATAGAACAGGGAGGAAGGATAAGGGATAAGCTGAGGGATGGCGTGGAGGAATGTATGAAGATATTGGCAAATGCCTTCCTTCAGCACCCCAAGAACGATGGGCTGAGAGAATGGGTTAAAAGGGAATCAGCGGAGGAATTCTATCGCCAGCTTCTCAAGCTCATCTATCGCTTTCTCTTCCTTCTCGTATCGGAGGAGAGGGGATTAATCAGCTCCGACCCAATTTATCTTGAACATTATAGCGTTTCCCGATTAAGGAAATTCGCTGATAATCCTTTCGCCTGGGACGATGAGGTGGACCTGTGGCACAGTTTGAGGGTCCTTTGGAAACTCTTTTCCGACCCCGAATTGTCCAAGACCTTTTCCCTTCCTCCTCTGAATGGCGAGCTATTTCAGGAGCTGGTGTTTGATAACTGCGTCATCTCAAATAAATCGCTTCTTTCCGCCCTTCAACACATTTTCTATTATCGGGAATCGCCCTCATCGCCTCAACGCAAGGTGAATTATTCAGCCCTTGATACGGAGGAGCTCGGCTCGGTTTACGAGAGCTTGCTTGATTATTATCCAATCATAGAGGAAGGGAATGGCAAGCTGAGATTTGAGCTTTCCCCTGGATTGGAACGCAAATCAACCGGTTCATATTACACTCCCGCGGTGCTGGTTGGTGAGCTGATAAAATCAGCCCTTGAGCCTGTTTTGCAGGAGAGGCTCTCGAAGGCGAGGACGAAGGAGGAGAAGGAGAGGGCGATACTTTCTTTGAAGATATGCGACCCTGCCTGTGGCTCCGGTCATTTCCTCCTCGCTGCCGCACGCAGGCTGGGGAAGGAACTGGCGAGAATCCGCAAAGGGGAGGAGGAGCCACCGCCCGAGATTGTGCGCTCTGCTATCCGTGATGTCATCTCCCACTGCATTTATGGAGTTGATAAGAATCCCCTTGCGGTTGAGCTATGCCGGGTGGCGCTCTGGATTGAGGGTCACGCGGAAGGTAAGCCATTGACTTTCCTTGAGCATAGGATAAAGTGCGGTGATTCCCTGGTCGGCGTAATGGACCTTGAGGTATTGAAGAGCGGTATTCCCGAGGATGCCTTCCGTCCCTTGAGGGATGATGATAAAAACACTGCGGAGCAAGCGAAGAATCTGAACCGGAGAGAGAAGTATCAGATAAGGCTTTCCTTTGATGCTAAAGCCCAGCTCATAAATGTTTCCAAGCTGATTGGTGAGCTGGAGAAGATTCCCGATGATACGCCGGATGATATAAGGAAGAAGGCAAAGCTCTATGAGGAATTGAGGAAGGACAAAGTGAGGGAGCAATTGGAGTTAGCCTGCAATCTTTGGACATATGCTTTCTTCCAGAAATTTGAACCGAGGAAGGAGCCGATAACATCGGGTCATATAAGGGATGTTCTATCAGGTCAGCAGGTGAGGGCTGATTTAATCGGGAAAGCCCAAGCCTTCGCAATGAAGAATCGCTTTTTCCACTGGATACTTGAATTCCCCGAGGTCTTCCAGAAAGGTGGCTTTGATGTCCTTCTATTCAATCCTCCCTGGGAAATTGCCGAACTTGAGGAGCAGGAATTCTTCGCTTTGAGGGATAGTGAAATTGCCAATGCTCCCAATAAAGCGGAGCGTGCGAGGTTGATAAGAGAGCTTAAAAGGAAAAATCCAGTGCTTTACGAAGAATACCAAACAGCTTTTCATTATGTTAACGCGCTTAACAAATTTCTTAGATTCTCTGGGCGTTTTCCCCTAACAGCGGTTGGAAGGATAAATTTATATTCAGTCTTTGCCGAGCTCGCCTCTCAGCTCCTCAATCCTGAAGGCAGAGCGGGCATCGTCATCCCAACCAGGATAGTTACAGATCACAATAATAAGGACTATTTCTCAGAAATTTTACACGAGAAGCGGCTGGTTAGCCTCTATGATTTTGAGAATAGGAAGATATTCTTCCCAGCGATCCATCCACAGTACAGATTTTCTCTCCTTACCCTTTGTGGGAAAGGGAAAGCGAAAGAAACGGTCTTCGTGTTTTTCTGCTACCAGGTATCCCAGTTGAAAGATGAAAGGCGCCATATCCGTCTTGCTCCAGCCGATTTCGCTCTCTTCAACCCCAATACCCGCACAACCCCCATCTTCCGCTCAAAAGCTGATGGTGAGCTGGCGAGGGCTATATATCAGCGTGTTCCTGTGTTAATTGATAAAGCGAAGGGAAATAATCCCTGGAATGTCCGATTTATGCAATTTATAAATATGTCTTCTGACTCCCATCTCTTCCGCGAAAGAAAGGATTTGGAGGGTGAGGGTTTCAAGCTTTTCGGCAATCGCTTCGTGAAAGGGAATGCAGTTTATCTCCCCCTATATGAGGCGAAGATGTTCTGGATTTATGACCATCGTTATGGCACATTTGAAGGGAAAGCAGACAGAAAAGATGTTCATTTGGTAAGTCCATCCTTTCATCAATATACTGACCCGTCTTTCCTCGCGCTTCCTTGGTATTGGGTTTCAGAAGATGAAGTTGAGAAACGGTTGCAAGGAGCAAAATGGCAAAAGAATTGGCTTCTATGTTTCCGAGACATAACCAATGCCACAAGTGAGCGAACAGCAATTTTCAGCGTTTTGCCCAAAGTGGGGGTGGGCAACAATGCACCACTTTTAATGCCCTTCGGAGCGAGGGCTAAGGTTCCCTGCCTTTTCGCAGACCTGAATTCCCTTGTTTTTGATTGGGTAGCACGCCAGAAAATCGGCGGTGTTCATTTAAATTTCTTCTATCTTGAACAACTTCCCGTTCTTCCACCATCGGCATATGGAAAAAGGGATTTGCTCTTCATCGTTCCTCGCGTGCTTGAGTTGGTCTATACTGCTTGGGATGTCAAGCCATTCGCCGACGATGTCTGGGATTCCGCAGATGAGGATTTGAAATCGGCGATTAAAAAGGAATGGGAGGAGAATAAGATGGCTACGGGCGGAAATCCACCAACTCCTCCCCCCTGGCTTGAGGTTAAGGGTGGCATTCCCTTCCCTCCTTTCCGCTGGGATGAGAAGAGGAGAGCTGTTTTACAAGCTGAACTTGATGCCTATTTCGCCAGGCTTTATGGTCTTAATCGCAAACAGCTCCGCTATATCCTTGACCCCGCCGACCTCACCCCTGGCGAAGTTGAGGACATCCTGAGCGATAGGGAGGAAGTGGAGGATGTGTTGGATGAGGAAGGATATAGAAAACGCTGTGAGCAATCCGACTATCCCTCCGAGAGCTTCAGGGTTCTGAAGGAGAAGGAAATTGAGCAATTCGGCTTCTACCGCACCCGCCATCTCATCCTTGAAGCCTGGGAAAAGTTGAGAAATGATGCCATATAACTTACTACAAACCATCGGGCACTAAAATAATATATGCATTATTCCCTCTTAATCTTTAAAAATTTTGCAGCAACCCTTCTGCCTCTTCTATAGCTTTTCTCACTACCAAATCTAAGTCGCTTACAACATCACTATAATCGCAATCGTTTCTTCGCTTTCTTAACTTATGAAGTTTATTCGCAGCCTGGTAATCCCCTTGATTTTTTAGATGTGTGAGGAGCTCCTTGTGGTCTTGATAGGTGTAAGTAGCAGGGAAATTTCTATGAATAGCTTCGTAATTGCGGATATGGCAGAAACAGGCATAATAGGCTCTGCTCACAGCTGTGCGTTTCTCCGCTTCAGAAGGAAGTCTTCCTTCTTTGCAGCTTATCAACTCCTTCGCCAGTTGTAAAAATTCTCGCCAGTTAAACGACATTATTCTATTTTCGTTGCAGGTTGCAAATCGTCATAAATTAAAATCATACCTTTTTGGTGTTTGAATGCATCGTTGAACCTTTGGGTTACTTCGTCTATCCCTTCCGTTAGGTCTCGTAGCGTCTCTTCATTATACTCTGAATAACGGACATAAATCGTTAAATCCTGTAAATCTATCTCTGGGTCAGCGGTCGTGTCTAATAATAGTTCAGCAGTTGGGAATCGTTCCCTTGTAGCAGTGCAAATATCTTGGAGCAAATGGAGAATATCAGGGAATCTGCGTAGATAATCAACCACTTCATCGTAGTTGACAATCTTTATTTTTAGTTTTTCCTTTATATACTTAAGAACCTCCGAAATCTCCTTTGTTGAAAATATTTTTTCTAATTCTCCCCGTGGTATCTGTGTTAAAGGTATCCCCTCTAAGCTTTCTTCAGTGGGCAACCTCTCAGGTTCCACAAAATCCCCCCTCCAAATAAGTGGAGTATTGGATAGGTTTTCATCTGATAAGCGGGGCAGTGAGGATGATGGTAAAATACGGTAAACAGCCATTTTCATCTACCCCCTAAAGAGGTTCCTTAATTTGTCGGTGATGCTACCTTCAAAAATAGCTTCTATCCTTCCGTGCGCTTTTTCAAGCCATTCCATAACCTGTTCGCTTGAAACACCTTTTGGATTAGTCAGAAAATACCCTATATCCAATAGGAAATTGATTCTCGCTTCTTCTGGGGTAGGAGTATGGGGAACGAAGAGCTGGAGCCTGCAAATATCTCTTCCTTCTTCAAATGGAAACATACATTCTATGTTAAAATTTATCATATCCTGCGGAAGTTGTTCTCCAAGATATATGTAAATATTGAAATAATCCTTCGGCTCAACCCTGTTTTCTCTTATTATTATTTCATTTATGTATCGCAAGGCTATTCTCTCAAATTCGCTAAATTCTACCACTTCTCCAAGCGCCTTATATACCTCTTCACTCGCTGATTTAAAAACCTCCCAGCCGGGATAGGGTTTTAGACAATGCACAGACACTACTCTTGGTCCAATTTGGACTAACATTCTTCTATCCTCTTGGAAGAAGAGGGAACGCTCGCTGGTGCGAACTTCTTGTTTTATCCCCTCTGGACCTGAGACGACATTGAGTTCCTGCGCAATCCTTGCCTCTCTATGAGGAAATCTCCCTCGTATCCTCTCATAAATTAAGCCAGGTATTGCTAAATCCCAGCTCGTATCCGGGGAAAATCTGACCTCAAATAATGCCTCCACAATCGGTGGATTTTTATATTTTTCTGGCAATTTACTCCTCCTATATTAATAAGCTTAAAGCAATTTTCTTGACTACAATCAATAATATGAGAGTTGCAAATATAGTCAAATTTATTAAAATGTTCGCCAATAAACTATAAGTTTCATCTTGATTTTCCCCTTTCCGCAATCTAAAATTTTCCTCAAGGGAGATACTATGAGCGTATTTGAATTGAGAGAAAAACTTATTGAGGATTACAAGAACTTCATCAACTCTTTCATCCTCATCCGAGATGAAAGGATTAGCAGTTATGTTGACAACCTCCTAAAGCACGAAGCCCGCTTCTGGCCAGATTTCCTCATAAACCTTTCACCCTCCTACGCTAAAGGCAAAAATCTTGAGGAACTCGCCAACGAGGGGCTCATCCACCCCGAAATCGCAAGGATATTCCTCATCAACGATAGACCCATCACCCTTTATAAGCACCAGGAAGAAGCCATAAGACTCGCCAGGGAAGGCAAGAGCTATGTTGTTACCAGTGGAACAGGTTCTGGTAAAAGCCTCACCTACTTCATCCCCATCTTCAACTCCATCCTCCGCAATCCACCGAGGGGAAAGGGCGTCGTAGCCCTCATAATCTATCCGATGAACGCACTCGTCAATTCCCAGCTCCAATCGCTGGAAAATCTCAAGAAAAGATACGAGGAACGATACAAGAAACCCTTCCCCATCCGCTTTGCCCGCTACACCGGAGACACTACCCAGGAGGAAAGGAATAAGCTTCAAACCTCACCTCCTCACATCATCCTCACGAACTATGTTATGGCTGAATTCTTCCTTATGCGTCCCGAGGAACACAAGTTGTTCGTAGGTGGAGAGGGGCTTCGCTTCCTCGTTTTTGATGAGATACACACCTACAGAGGAAGACAGGGAGCAGATGTAGCCATCCTCGTTCGCAAATTGAGGGAGAGGTTTGGCGGTCCCAACTTATTGCACATCGGAACGAGCGCCACTATGCTGGTTGAGAAGGAGATGAAAGCCTGGGAAAGGAAGGGGGAAGTGGCTGAATTCGCCTCCCGCTTCTTCGGGATAGACTTTCAGCCCGAGCAGGTTATAGAGGAAACGATCACCCCTCTGACGGAGATGGAGAAACCCACCGCTGAAGAGCTCGTTTCCGCAATGCAAGAGCCAATTCCCGAAAATCTTGACGATTTCAAGAAAAACGCCCTTGCTCGCTGGATTGATAGGGAATTAGGGGTTGAGATCGACGAGGAAGGAATGAGGCGTCGCCCTCCTCGCACCCTGAAGGAGCTTGCGAAAAAACTCTCGGAGGAGACGGGCATATCAAGGAAAGATTGTGAAGAAAAACTGAAGGAGGTCCTGTTGCAGGGAAGCAGATTGAGGAAGGAGGATGGGGAAGTTGCTTTCGCCTTCAAGCTCCACCAGTTTATGAGCCAGGGCACTCCCGTATTCGCTTCATTTGAACCCGCTGATAAAAGGATATTCTCCTCCGATGGACAGTTTGTCAAAAATGGGAAGGTTCTCGCTCCTCTCCGTTTCTGTAGGGAATGCGGTCAGGAATATTATCAAGTGATAAGGGAAGGGAACCAATTCTCTCCCTTTTTATTTGAGGAGGATGCGGAGGGAAGGGAAGCAGGTTATCTTGTTCTTGATAGCGATGAGGTAAACTGGGACGAGAGCAAGATTCCCGAGGAATGGCTTGATGCGAATGGCAAATTGCGAGGTAGCTGGAGGGAGGCTTTGCCTCAACCGGTTTGGGTTTTCCCCGATGGTAAGTTCAGCCTTGAGGAAGAGGAGGGTGCGGTTAAGATGTGGTGGCAGAGCCGACCCTTTAGGATTTGCCTCTATTGTGGAGTATTCTATGAAAAGAAGGAGAAGGAATTCACCAAGTTAGCCTTTCTCTCCAGCGAAGGGCGTTCAAGCGCCACTACCATATCCGCAATATCCCTCCTCACAAATGCCAAAAGTCTTGGTTCCGTCACCGATAAGCTACTCACATTCACCGATAATCGCCAGGATGCTTCCCTTCAGGCGGGGCATTTCAACGATTTCATCCAGCTATCAATCCTCCGTTCCGCCCTTGTCTCTGCTCTTAAGGAAAAGGAAGAGCTTCGTTTTTACAATATCGCTGAGGAAGTCGTCAAAAGGATGAACCTAAAACTCTCCGATATAGCGAAGAACGAGTCATTGGACGAGGGTTCAAGGGAAGCGAAGGAAGTATGGGATACTTTTACCGAGCTCACACTGTATCGCCTCTATGAGGATTTAAGGCGAGGCTGGCGATTCACCCAGCCAAACCTTGAGCACCTTGGACTATTGAAGATAGATTATGCGGGATTGGAGGAACTATGCGAGAATGACGACCTCTGGAAGGAAATCCCCCCGCTCTCCGATAAGTTCCCTGCTGAAAGAGAGGAGATTTTGCGGGTTCTCCTCGACCATTTCAGACACAAGCTGGCAATTTCCGACCCGCTACTTCAGGAAGAAAAGCAAAAACAATTAAAGAGAAAGGCACTACAACATCTCAACGATTACTGGGGACTGGAGAGCGAGAGTGAACCGCTGAGGAGAGCCAGCGCCTTCGTCCTCTATGGATTTTCCTCAAAAGACCACCCAAGCTTGAGAGCAATGCGAACATTCAGCCTCGGTCCCCAGAGCCTTTTGGGGAAAATCCTTAAACGGAGGATAAATTTCGACAAAGCAACGAACTGGAATAATTTTATAAGTTCCTTGCTCAACCTGTTGGAGAAGCAGGGATTTCTCTCCGAATTTAATATTAACGACCATCGCCTCTATAGGCTCAATCCTTCCGTCATCATATGGAGGCTCGGCGATGGAACGCCCCCTCCGCTCAATCCTCTTTATTATCGCAGGGGACCAGACAAGGCGTTCAAAATGCCTGAAAGGATGACTAACGAGTTCTTCAAGAGCTTCTATAGCAACTCAAGCGCCCACCTGGTGGACTTGGAGAGCAGGGAGCATACCGCTCAAGTTGTGGGACCTGGCGAGAGGGAGGAAAGAGAGCGTAGGTTCCGCTGGACATCCGAGGACCAGAAAAAGGGAGGACGCAGATTGCCCTACATCGTCTGTTCCCCCACTATGGAGCTGGGAATAGATATAGCTGACCTGGATATCGTCCACCTCCGCAATGTTCCCCCAACTCCTGCTAACTATGCACAGCGAAGCGGAAGGGCAGGAAGGCAGGGTCAACCTGGCTTGATAGTCACCTACTGTAGCGCTGGCAGTGCCCATGACCAGTATTTCTTCCACAAGAAAGAGGAGATGGTAGCGGGAAGCGTCAGGCTTCCTCGCTTTGATTTGGCAAATGAATCCCTCTTGAAGGCGCATCTCCATTCTATTTGGCTCTCAATAATAAGGCTTCCCCTCGGTGATTCCATAGAGAATGTGGTTAATACAGAGGTCAAAGAGGAAAATGGGTTGTTCCCCTTAAAGGAAGATATAAAGGAAAAAATCAAGTTGACCGATTTTGTGAGGACACAGTTGCGGGAAAGAATGAGGAAGGTTCTTGCCTTTGACTGGCAGGAGCTTTGTAAGGAACGATGGTTCAGGGAGGGAGCCTGGATTGACGAGATGATAGAGCGGATTCCTTCCGAATTTGATGACGCCTTTACACGCTGGAGGGAACTCTTTGAGGCGGCTGAACAGAGATATGAGGAAGCTTCCCAACGATTGAAGAGAGCGAGGGATAATGCCGAAAGACAGAGATTCAAACAGCAATTGGAAGAGGCAGAACGCCAGCTCTCCCTCCTTAGAAATGTTGATGTTGAGAGGGAGGAGGGCGATTTCTATCCCTATCGCTATCTTGCGAGTGAAGGCTTCCTCCCTGGCTACAACTTTCCAGCTCTTCCTGTGCGAGCCTGGATACCTATTGGGGAAAGGGGCGAGTTCATCAGCAGACCGCGGTTCCTTGCCATAAGCGAGTTCGGTCCAGATAACATAATCTACCATGAGGGTGGCAAATGGCAAGTCACCAGTTTCCTTTTACCGCCGGGAGGATTATCCCGCCGTAGGAAGAAGGTCAAGCTGTGTTTGAAATGCCATTATGTTTGTGATGAGGAAGATGATATCTGCCCCAATTGCGGGGAGAGCCTTGATGGCTTAAATAGCAAGTTTGAAGACATCTTGGAGATGGCAAATGTCCGCGCCAATAGAATAGAGAAAATAACTTGCGACGATGAGGAAAGGATAAGGCGGGGTTATGATATTCAAACATATTTCCGCTTTCCTCCCAATAAGGAAACAAGGATTCTGGAGGCGACGGTTTACTTCAAAAAAGAACCCATTCTAAAGCTCACCTATGCTCCAACCACAACCCTATATCTCTGTAATTTCGGCTGGAAGAAAGGCGGTTCACAAGGGTTCAGAGTGAATTTGGAAACCGGAGAGTGGGTGAGGGATGAAACATTCCTTCAGATGAGAGGAACCAGTCAAAGCGGAGATAAGTTTGCCAGGGTTGCCCTCTATGTGCAGGGAACACAAAATGTCCTTTTTATCCATCCATTGAAGGATGAACTGCGAACAAATGAGAGTGTTTTGACCTCCTTTCAGTATGCTATCCAGCGTGGGATAGAGGATTTTTATCAATTGGAGGAATCAGAATTAGCATCTCAAAGAATAGGAGATAAAGAAGAGCGTAAGATTCTTCTCTGGGAGGCATCCGAGGGTGGGGCAGGAGTATTGAGAAGGCTCATTGAGGAAAATGATGCCATCGCTAATGTGGCGAGGTCAGCGCTTGAGAGATGTCATTTTCTTCCACAGAATGGCGGATGGGTTGATAACAACGAGAACTGCGATTCAGCTTGTTATGCCTGCCTTCTCAGCTATTCAAACCAGAGGGATGCATTGCTCATAAGTCGCCATTCGGTGAAGCAAATTTTGGAGATGCTCCTTGAGAGCAAGACCGAGATTGAAAGTCAGTTGAGCAGGGAAGAGCAGTTGAAATGGCTAAGGGCTGTGATAGACCCCAATTCCGAGCTTGAGAAAAAGTTCCTTGATGTGCTCGAACATTTCCACTATAGGCTTCCTGATGATGCCCAAAAGCTGATTCCCCTAAGCCCTGATGCGCGGGAGGAGCTTCATCAAGACCATTGTAGCGTTGATTTCTTTTACAATCCCAATATCTGTATTTTCTGTGATGGAACCGTCCACGACGAGCCGGCACAAAGGGAGAAGGACAGTATTATAAGAAACGATTTGCGGCTTCGTGGCTACAGAGTAATCGTTATTCGCTATGATGAGGATATAAAAAGCAGACTGGAGGAATACCCAGAAGTTTTCGGGAGTTAATCGGATATTTAGTAACCAAAAGCAAGTAGTTCAAGGATTGAGGCTTTAAGATTGGTGTATCTATGGAAGTCCTCACTGACGATGGGCATCCATTGTCCGTCAAGATGCCAGCCATCGTTGAGCCTTGTTATCAGGACCCGGATGAACTTCGCTTTTATCGGTGAGAAGCTGAAGTAATATGCCCATTCTTCTCCCTCCTTCACCTTCGCCACCGTCCGCCAGTTCTTTCCATCCTGCGAAAGCTGAACCTGAAAATCCCTGGGAACGGCAGTGATAGCCGGCAAGGGAGTTAAAAGCATCAACCCGTTTACTGCCCTTGTCTGAGCTAATTCCACCATAAACCAAACCGGTTTCCCCTCCGATGCCCCTTCTTCTCCAGCCTGCCAAAATGTCCCAATCCATTCCTCTTGTCCCGCGGGAGTTGGGTAAAGGGTGAACCATTTACCATCTATTGCATTTTGAGGAGGATGTTTCTCATCGTATGAGGAGGCTGTTGCTCTCGCTCCCTTTGAAATCTCCGCCCAGTTGGTTTCCACTCTTGGTGAGACGATTTCAAACTTACCGCCCTTTTTCAGCTTCACATAGGTGGGATAGCCATCCAAATCAAGAAGAAAATCTTTTCCCTTTTTCATCAGCTTCTTCTTATTGCCCATAATATCTTCGGCGGAGATGATATCACCCCTTATGATTAATTTGAGGGAGAAATCAAGCGTCCATAGGGCGACGATGTCCTCTTCCTCACCAGAGAAACGAAGCGCATAAACCCCGAAGAAAGGCTCCTCAAGGGATTGCGGCTTCGCATTGCCAATCTCCTCGTTCATTATCCGCACAGCGACGCCACCAGGCTCAAGCGTGCCGTTCTGCCCCTCGCTTGAGCCCATTTCAACAAGATACATAGGTTCAAAACCACGATGAACAACATAATAATAGAAGTGGCGTTCCGGGGGAATGCCAACTGCTAACGCATTGAGAAACTGACGAACGACATATCTTGCGAACTTCTGCTTGCTTACATTGTCCCACCAATAGCCCTGCTCGCTCTGCCAAATCGGCTTATCCTGAGCCATCTTCTGCATCATCCTGATATAGTGAGGATTACCGAAGAGCTCCCAGGGTTCTCCCGGACCGACATAGGTATGGGTTGAAATGCCGTCAAGATATTTCAGGGCATCTGCTGACTCCATCGCTTCAAGGAAGCGAAGTGTGTGATGGACGGAGACACAAGCGGGAGCGATAATATGGCAGGATGGGTCCGCCCTCTTTGCTCCCTTGCTGAAGGGAATTAACGCCAACTTTATATATTCCTCAGGAGAATAGGAAAAGTTCGGCTCATTTTCAACTTCCCAGACTTTGCATTTGTCCTTGTATCTGCTGACCAGCAGGTAGGCTATATCCTCGTAATCCTTTTCACTGCACCACCGGGGACGAGAATTAGCTTGGAAGAACCAGTGGACATTCCATCGCTTTGATTCTCTATCGGCATTCTCAATTATCCTGTCCAAATCCTCCCAACGGAACTTACCCTTTTCAGGAAAGAAATCGGACATATTATGGCTTTCCCTCACGCATTTCAAGCCAAGAAGGGCAGAGTAGTAATAGTCGGACATAGAATACTGTTCACTGAAATCAACTCTGCGAGGGAATGCTTTGTCATCCCGAACGATAGCAAAGCGGGTGGTAAACTCAGAAGGGAGAATGGGAAGATTTATAGGTTCGGCAGGGGTGAGGACGAAGCGGATGCTAAACCATCCCCTCTTATTAAGGGGAAAAGAAATGGATACGGTTTTATCCTTTAAGGCAGAGGCTTTCTTAAATCGGATATTTCCCTTTGCCACCTCTTTATCCCAGAAATCCTTGACCAGCCAAGCCAATTGCCAGACTTCCGCCTGATTGAGGCGCTCTATAGTTTCAGGTGTGAATTTTATCCTGAAGCGAATTTGTTCTCCAATATAAAAAAGGTTATGAGCTGTTTCACCGTAGGGGATGAAAGCAGGGGCGGGAAGGAGGGGATTGGCAGGTGGTTTTTCTATCTGGAAATAGATGTCCATCTGCTTTTCGTTCTCAAGAAGATTGCGTCTGTAAGTGTAGCCGTTGATGCTTCCGATTTCATCAAGGTTGAAGGGAGCACCCCATCCGCTGTGCCAGAAAAGAACCTGAGCGCCATTTCTGAGATGGAGGCGAGCTCTCTGCACACGGGAAAGGGGAGGCGAGGGCAGTGGGCGGATTTCGCCTCTCTGGAGATATTGGATAGCTTCTGCTCCTTTGACGGTATTATTCTGAAGGTTTTCAAAAGCCAAAACATCGTCGCTGAAATGAAGAAGGAAAGTTTGGAAGCCTCCAAGTCTGTGTATAAGAGATATGCGGAGCTGGTTATCCCGAAAACGATAGCGGATTTCACCTGTCCCCTGCTCGCTTTGAAGGTTGAAAATTATGCTCTCTGCATTATTTTCCTTTAGTTGAGCTGTCCAATGGATTCCTGGGCAAAATTCCAGAGGAGAGCGAAGTAGCTCAAGATTGTGGATTTTCAAGGAGCGAAGCATTCCATCTTCGCCAATCTGAACGGTGTACTCTTTCTTTCTGACCTCCCATTGAGAAAATGAGAGGGAGACGGTGAAAAGAAATAGTAAGAAGATGATAGGAGAAATTGAAAACGAAAAATTCCTTCCCATCTTGGTTTAATTTTAGAAAAAATTTAT
>JACIXQ010000044.1 GCA_014360465.1 bacterium | reverse complement strand
GCGTGATGTTTTTGATTTTGATGTTGAAAAGAAAAAATCAGTTGTTGCAAGACCTTATCAGTGTATGGTTGGTTGCACCTCCTGCAGTGTTTGGTGCGTTTTTGAGGCAATAAGCTTTCCAGACCCAAAGGTGGTAAGAGATTTTATAAAGGAAAACAATATTTTGCTTACCGCTAAGAAACAGCTTGAAGAGAAAATAAAGAAACAACTAAAAGAAAAAAAAGGAGGGTTAAATATGAAAATCGCAATCGCCTCTGATGATGAAAAAGCCATCTCCACCCATTTCGGTAGAGCAAGAGGTTTTGTTGTGTTTGATATTGAAGGCAATGAGATTAAGAGTAGGGAATATCGCCTGAATACCTTCAGCGGACACGCAAGAGGCTTAGAGGAGGAACACGAGTCCGACCATCATAAAGCTATTCTTAATGCTTTGAGCGATTGCAAAGTTGTCATCTCAAAGGGTATGGGCAAGCGAATCTACGATGACTTGAAGAGTATAGGTATTGAGGTTTACATAACAGACGAGACAGATGTTAAAAGAGCTTTAGAGTTGTACATTAATGGCAAACTTGTTAATAAGCCCAACTTAGGATGTTCTCATAAACATAAATAAACTTACCACAACTCTGCTTTCAAGAGATAGGTTGGAAAGGTGGTTTAAGCAGAAAATGGCTTCGCTCAGCGAAGCAAGGTTTCTCCCTTTGCTCTTACTTAAACTGGGGCGAGAGACTTCCCTACATAAGCATCATCTTGTTTATCACTGGCCAGGCGAGGTCGGCGTAATTGCGATGTCCGCCAGGTCCTACTACCAACTCTACCCTTTCTGGATAACCCGCTTTCTCGTATATCCGCTTAGCCTTCTCATATGCTTTCCTAACACCGTGAATGGGAAATATCGGGTCCTGCTCTCCCGCCACAATCACGAATGGACGCGGCGCTATTAATCCCGCTAAGTCGTCCTCCTCAAAATAAAGCAACGCCTTCGGGATATAGTTATCCGCACAATGGTAGATCTTCATCAGTGAATCCTCATAGGTGCAAAAAGCACAAATCACAACCGCCAGACTTATCCTTGGCTCTACACAGGTAGCATAGAAAGTGACCGTTCCACCGCCGGATTCTCCCATACAACCTATCTTTTTTCTCTCAACGAAAGGCAACTGATAAAGAAGGTCTATTCCTCGCATAACATCAGCAATCCGCTCCGCGGTAAAGGTATGCCCGAGCATCAAGGCGTGCATAACAGCATCATGACAAGTATGGGGAGCTCGCATCTCTTGTAGCCTTTCCTGTCTTTCTCCAAAAGCTCTTTGTTCGATCGCCAAAGCCACATAGCCATTTTTCACCGCCTGAATGGCGAAATCCCTGTCGCAGGCGAGGTTCTCCTCGTCCTCTTTATTGTAAGCTCTGCCGACGGAAAGATGAGCTCCCGGGCTGTGCCCCTGCAGACATACCATCGCCGGATATTTCTCCTTGCCATCTTTGGGAACCAAAAGATAGGCAAGGACAAGGACATCGGGAGTATTGTAGAACGCTATCTTTTTTAGGGAATATTCGGGTCTCTCTTCTTCTTCCAAAACCTCATATTCTACTGGACCCACATCCTTGTAGATTGGTCCGAGTAGCTCCTTTAATTTCCTCCTCAATTTTCTCTGCCAAGCAGGGAAATCAACATCTGGAGAGAAAGCGAGCGCCTTCGGTGCCCTTTCCATCATTTTGAGGTGAAAATAAGAGGGTGATAGCTTCTTGCGGTCTTCCTCGGTCATTCTAAATTCACTCCTTTCAATTGTTTTTGGGAAAATTATAGCACCTTCATCAATCCTTACAATAAATTTGGAAAAGTGGGCAGTTGAGTGTATAATTTTAAAGTGAGGTGAGATAGTAGATTATGAAGAAGGATATCCATCCCAAATATATTCCTGCTGTGGTCGTGTGCGCCTGCGGATATAAATTCAAGACCATATCCACAAAGCCCGAGATAAGAGTGGATGTCTGCTGGCGCTGCCATCCCGTTTTATCCCAAATATATAGGAAGAGCGAAACAGTTTCAGCCGAAGGGGAGTGATAAATTAATTGAATTATTATCTCCTGGGAGGCTCGGCGCTTTGGGAGGGAGTTATGATGTTTTCCCCCTATGGCTATGCCATTGCTTGCAAAAGGGAAGGCGACATCCTTGTATACCACGAGTCATTCGCAAACAATCAACCATCCTTCCAGATGGGACTACTCTCTCGTATACCATTTTTAAGGGGTATCGTCGCCTTCCTATCCTCCCTTGGAATCTCCCTCCGCGCCTACCTTATCTCTCATAAGCTCTCCAAAGGCGAGGATTCCTCTTTCCGCGACTTTGACCAGTGGCTTTTTCTCCAGCTACTCTTAAATTCCTTTTTAGCAGTGCTTCTCCTCGTAATTTTACCCGATATTTTTGCCCATCTTATAGCCTCAAATTTTCTGTTTATCAGCTTCTGGGAAACGCTACTCCGGATATTCCTCCTAATTGTCTTCCTATATGTTTTCTCTTTATTTCCATCGGGCAAACGGCTTTTGCAATATCACGGTGCGGAACATAAAACCATAAACGCCTTTGAGGCGGGAGCCGAACTTGTGCCTGAGGAAGTAGAAATTTATCCTACATTGCACACAAGATGCGGAACCACATTATTCGCACTCGTCCTTCTCATACTTTTCATCCTCTATTTACCTTTCCAAAATACGGACTTCATCACGAGAATCCTCACCAAAATCGTTGTCTTCCCGTTCTCCCTACCAATAGCTTTTGAGCTGATTTATCTCGCCTGGCAGGATAAAAGGTTCTCTTTCCTTATAACTCCTGGGCTTCTTCTCCAGAAAATCACAACGCGTGAACCCGGCAAAGAACAGATAGAGGTTGCGATTATCGCCCTTCAGGAGGTGGTAAGGAATGCTTGAAGAAAAAGTCACGGAGAAGTTGGAAAAACTGAAGGAGGAATATCAAGGCATAATGGAGGAGATGGCTAAACCGGAAGTCGTCTCAGACGCCGAGAAAATGCGCCAATTATCCAAACGCCTGGCCGAGCTCGAGGAGATAGTAACCCGTTACGAAAGGTATAAAAAAAACCTTGAAGAGGAGAAGGAAGCGAAAAACCTTTTAAGAGACCCAGAATTAAAACCCCTTGCCGAGGAAGAGATAGAGAAGCTCAGGGAAGAAAGAGAGAAATTGGAGACCGAGATTACGGAACTCCTTTACCCTCCTGACCCTTACGCTGATAGGACTGCGATAATTGAGATAAGGGCAGCGACTGGTGGTGAGGAGGCAGCGTTGTTCGCTGCTGACCTTGTCAGGATGTATCTTCGTTATGCGGAGAGGCATGGATACAAAGCGGAGATTATTCACGCTAACACCACCGGTTTAGGGGGGTACAAGGAAGCGATAATAACTGTGGAAGGCAAAGGAGCTTACAGCAGATTGAAATACGAGAGTGGTGTCCACAGGGTGCAGAGAATTCCGGAAACGGAAAGTGGAGGAAGGATTCATACCTCCACAGCCACTGTTGCTGTTCTCCCCGAAGCGGAGGAAGTGGAGGTAGAACTAAAAGAAGAGGACCTGGAGATAGAGACATTCCGTTCCTCCGGACCGGGCGGTCAGCATATGCAGAAAAACGAGACAGCGGTGAGGATTCGCCACATACCTACGGGAATAGTTGTCGTCTGTCAAGACGAGCGTTCCCAAACCCAGAATAAGGAGAGGGCTTTGCGAACCCTTAGGGCACATCTTTTAGAGCTCCAAAGAAAGCAACAGGAAGAAGAATTAGCAGCGCAAAGAAGGGCACAAATTGGCACGGGAGCAAGGAGCGAAAAGATAAGGACATATAATTTCCTACAAAACAGGGTAACCGACCATAGAATTGGATTGACCGTCCACCGTCTGGACGATGTCCTGGATGGGGACCTTGATGAGTTCATAGAAGCTCTCGCCCTTGCCGAAAAAGCAAAAACATAGTAGATTTGTTTTGAATTTCAATGAAACAATTTACCTATAAACAAGCCCTTATTTACGGTTCCAAACTGCTGAAGAAAGCGAGGGTTGACGAACCCATTCTTTCCGCACGATTGCTCCTCCAATACGCAACTTCCTTGAACCATACCTCCTTACTTGCCACCTACCATAAACCCATTCTGCGAGAAAATTTTGACTATTACAAATATCTCCTCAAAAGAAGGGCTCGCCACGAACCCTTACCCTATATACTTGGATATCATTATTTTATGGACTTTATGCTCTTGGTAAAACCCGGGGTTTTCATTCCCCGTCCCGAGACGGAAACTCTCGTCGAGGTTGCGATAAAAAAATTAAGTGATAAAGAGGGATTAGTGATAGATATAGGTACAGGAACTGGAGCCATCGCAATAGGGATAGCTCGTTTTCGCCCGAAACTTCGCGTCTTAGGAATTGACATAAACAGGAAAGCAATCGCTCTTGCAAGACAGAATGCACGCCTTAACGGCGTAGGGGATAGGGTGGAATTTCGCTATGGCAATGTCAAAGATGCAAAGCTTCCCCCTGCCATAGCCCTCGTTTCTAATCCACCATACATAGCAAGTTCACATATCCCAAAACTACCCATCCAGATTCGCCTCTATGAGCCTTATGAAGCATTAAATGGTGGAGAGGATGGTCTTGATTTGATAAAGGTCATTATTGAACGAGGGAAAGAGATATTATTACCTGGAGGATTTCTCATTCTTGAAGTAGGGGAAGGTCAAAGCGAAACAGTTAAGGACCTCCTGTTGAAAAATGGCTACTGGGATGTTGAGGTCTATAAGGATTTATTGAAGATAGAAAGGGTAGTGGCAGGGATTAAAAAGTGAGGAAAGGGATTTGGATACTCCTTCTATTCGTTTTAGCTCTTCTGATTAATCATTCTCTTTCCAGCTATCCACCAAGTAGATGGCGCGATTTCATCCTTCTTCGTTATTATCTCTTCAACGCTGAGAAAAAGAAAGCAGAAAAAAAGATAAACGAAGTCTTAGAAAAGAATGCTGATAACCCAAAGATTATCCTTGCCACGGCTCAACTGCTCGCCTTGAATGGGGATATTGAGAAAGCTGAAGAGTTTCTCCGAAGAGCCGCAGAGAAGTTCCCTAATGATGAAATCTATTATTTTCTCGGTCAATTTCTCTATCTTCAGGGAAAAATGGATGAAGCGGAAAAAAGTTGGGAGAAAGCTCTTCAATTAAATCCTTCCAATCCCTTCGTCTTGAATGATCTCGGCTATTTGTGGGTGGAAAAGAATAAGAAACTTGATGAGGCAATTGAGATGCTCGAAAAAGCTGCGAAAATGGTGCGGAGTCCAGAAATACTTGACAGCCTTGGATGGGCTTATCTAAAATATGGCAAGATGAAAGAAGGATTACAGCTTTTAAAAAAGGCAGTGCAAGGTAATCCCTATAGTTGGGAGATAAGGTATCATCTCGCTATCGCTTATAAGCAAGTTGGAGATGAGGCTTCCGCAAAAGTTGAACTGAAGAAAGCTGAAATCCTTTCCCAAAGAGGAAAGATCAAAAGGGGAGGTGAGTGGTTGTGAAGGTATTTCTGGTGCTCTTGCTTTCTATATTTTTGCTCAATTTCGCCCAGGGAGAGATGCTTCGGGACCGATTCGTCTGGATTTTCGGCTTTGATTTTGAGAAGGATGAGGATATTCAGAAAATCAAAGGGATTCTTGACGATGCAAAAAGAAATGGCTACAACGGTGCTGTTCTCTCAGCAGGGTTGGATTCCCTTTGTATGAAGAGCGAGAAGTATTTCAAAAACCTCAAGGAAATCAAGGAATATTGCGAGAAATTAAAGCTGGAGGTCATTCCCTCCGTTTTCTCCATCGGATATGGCGGTGGAATCCTTTCCCACAATAGAAATTTAGCCGAGGGAATGCCCGTGAAAGATGCGCTTTTTGTGGTAAAGGGTAAAGAAGCTGTCTTCCAGCAGGATTCAGATGTGAAGATAAAAAACGGCGATTTCGAACAATTTGATGGCAATGTGTTCAAGGATTTCGCCTTTCACGACCAACCCGGAGAAGTCAGCTTTGTTGATACTGAGACGAAAAGAAGTGGAAACGCATCTATCAGATTTGAGAACTTTACTGCCAACCCTTATGGACACGGTCGAATAATGCAGGAAGTTTCCGTTAAACCCTATAGATGCTATAGAGTGAGCCTCTGGGTAAAGACGGAAAACCTTCAACCTGAGGGTTGTTTCAGAATCCTCGTCCTCGCTGATGACAGGGACCTAGCTCCCCTGACATTCTTTATCCAACCCACAAGCGATTGGCAGAAAGTATCTATGATCTTCAATAGCCTTAAAAACGATAAGGTGAAAATTTATGCCGGTGTCTGGGGCGCCAAATCGGGAAAGTTCTGGCTGGATGACTGGACGATTGAGGAAATCGGTCCTATAAATGTCCTCAGGCGTCCAGGTACCCCCGTAACAGTAAAAGATGAAGCCACAGGAGAGGTCTATGAAGAGGGTAAGGATTATGAACCTCTCGTTGACCCCAATTTCGCTTTCCGCAATTTTGATAGACCTGCTCCTACTTTGAAACTTCTTCCAAATAGCCGAATTAAGGATGGGCAAAGATTGAGAGTTAGCTGGTTCCATCCTATGGTAATTTATGAGTGGCAGGTTACAGTCTGTATGGCTGAGCCTGAGGTCTATCAAATCTTTGAACACGAAGCCAAGCTCCTTTGGGAAAACCTCAGATACAATAAGGTCCTCCTAAATATGGATGAGGTGAGAATGGGAGGAACCTGCGCTGCTTGTCAGGGGAAGGATATGGCGAAATTGATAGGGGAATGCGTAACCCGTCAGGTTCAAATTCTAAGGAAATACAATCCCAAGGCAGAAATATATGTTTGGTCAGATATGTTCGACCCCAATCACAATGCGAGAAATAATTATTACCTTGTGGAAGGGGATTTCACCGGTTCGTGGAAATATATACCAAAGGACATAATCATCACCGTTTGGGGTGGGGAACCAAGAGAAGAAAGCCTTAAGTTCTTCGCCCAACAGGGTTTCCGGGTGCTCGTCGCTTGCTATTACGATGCTCCAAATGTTGAGGATGTTAAGAAATGGTATGAGGTTTCAAAAAAATACAAGAATGTAATTGGCTTTATGTATACAACCTGGCTTACAAAATACCAGTTAATCAAAGATTTTGCAGAGGCAATATGGAAGAGATAATCCTTTTTTGGTGGTGAGCAATCATATTTCAACGGAATATCCTCAAGGAAGAAGATGTTGAGCCTCTTGCTGAGGCCGTCTTGGAGGTTCTTGAAAGGGTGGGTATGCTTTATCAAAACGAGGAAATGCTTAAAGCCCTTAAAAAGTTTGGGGCATTAGTAGATTATGAGTCCCAAAGGGCAAAATTCCCCAAAAAGCTCGTCAGGGAATTCGTTGAGCTTCTCAGAAAGGAAAACACAGAAAGCGACGAAAAAGAAAGCAAATTCTACCCGCCCCCTTTGCCCGTTTTAGGCTTGCAAGTCGCCCAATTTTATTATGATTACGAAAAGAAAGAAAAAAGAAGGGGAAATAAAGATGATTTCATCACATTGATAAAATTGGCAGATGTGCTTCATCCTGAGGAAGGCGTAGGTCATTCCCTGATTTTAACAGAAATTAATCCTCTTATAGAGCCTTTAATTGCTGGCTTATTACTGACGGAATACGCCCATAAACCTGCAGGGGTTTATTACACAGACATTCGACAATACGATTACCTCCTTGAGATGGACTCAATTTTGGATGGAGAAGGTTCGATTCATCCCCATTCTGCCATCTGTTTTGCCCACCCTTTGCGGTTTGATAAACCTGTTGCGGAGAGATTCCTTAAGGAAGTTCGGGAAACTGGTGTTGGTTGGTTGACTCCGATGCCTGTAGCAGGAGTAACAACTCCAGTTACAGTTGAAGGGTTCATCGTGGTCGCTTCAGCAGAGATAATGGGAGGTTGGCTTTGCGCCAAGGCGCTCAACCCCAAGGTAAAGGTTGGCAGCAGTATGTGGGCAGGCACATGCGATATGAAAGGAGGAGTGAGCTACTCTACTCCAGATTCTATGTTTTATGGATTTGCGGTATCGGAATTTATGCGTAGATGGTGTGGCAAAAATTTACCAGTGGGCGGTGGCGAGTATTGTGATGCAAAAAAGCCCGGATTATATGCGGTTTTAGAGAAAGCATATAAAGCGATGATGATAGCAGCATTTCAGGGGGTGCATCCTCCAATTGGACAGGGAATGCTGGAATGTGGAAAGACAATAAGTCCTGTTCAGCTCCTTTTGGAAAGGGAATTCGGACTGGGAGTAAACCATCTTGCTAGAAAAATCATTCCTCAAAGAGAGATTATAGGTCTTAACGAGATTGTAGATATAGATCTTGGCTTTCATAAAAGCCATTTAGAGACCGAGCATACTTTCAAGCATTTTCGCTCCTCGCTCTGGCTTCCCCAACTAATAGACCGCTCCGGTTATGATGGCTATGAGATGGAACGAATGGTCTTGGATAGAGCAGAGAAGAAGGTAAAAGAGCTCATTTCAAACTATGAAAAGCCAAAAGGAAGGGAAGAGAAACTCGCAAAGATGAAAGAAATAATAAAGAGAGCAGAAAAGGAGCTGAATGTGCTTTGAAAGGGCTCTATATCCCTTCATTAAGCCTTATATTCCTTGCCTTCAGTATGAGCTCTCCACCCGAGGGGCTCATTGGTTACTGGAAATTTGATGAAGGTAAAGGAAACATTGCAATGGATAGCTCTCCCAATGGGATAAGAGCTATCATAAAAGGAGCTGAGTGGACAAAGGGTATGTCTGGTTCAGCCATTCAGTTTCGGGGTAAGGATAGCGTTATCATAGATTCGGAAAAGCTCGATGGTATGGATGAGCTGACGCTCTCCTGTTGGATTCTCCTGCAAGGAGATGGTAGATATTCCCCAATCGCCAAAAAGGATTGCGTGTATCGTTTCATTTTTCTACCCGAGGGTGACCACTTCGTCATCGCAACTGAGAATAATCCTTGGTATAGCTCGGGAGCAATTCTGCCTTTCAAAGGAGTATCCCGGGGTAAATGGTGCCATATTTCCGCAACTTATAAGAGCGGCGATCTAAGAGTCTATGTAGATGGTGAACTGGTTGCCCAAACAGGAAAAGTTACTGGAAGAGTGAAACATAGCTCCTCCAATCCGCTCGTTCTCGGTTTATCCGATGGTCCCAACCTTGACAACTTCATTGGCAAAATAGACGAACTTATGGTTTTCCAGCGCGCTCTAACATCTGACGAGATCAAGAAGATATACGATACCCAGATAATTTCCAAATATATCGGCGAACTTTCCGAGAAGAAAATCAGGCTTTCCACCTTTAAGTTTTCCCGCAGTTTCTATGGATGGAAAGGAATAGAGGTTGAGAAAATGGAAATAAAGGATAATAAACTTGTCGTTCAAACAACTGGAGGAGAATCAGCGATAGTGAACAACGCTTTGAATGTTCCTTTAAAGGACAAGGATTTCCTCTTCATCAAAATGTCAACGACAGGCGGCAAAGAGGGTAAAGTCTTTCTCCTAACCTCCAAGGGAGCAAAAACGATAAAATTTCCCTTGTCGTCTGATGGACAAGTTCACACATATTGTCTCAATTTACCGAAGGAAGGGGAAGAAGAACAACTTCTTGCCCTCGTTGTTTTCCCATCTGATGAAAAGTGCACAGCCGAGATATTAAGTCTGGAGCTTCTCAATAAATTGCTGACGCCACCCCAGATCAAGATCGATTATTTCTTCTCAGATCTGGGAGTCAACAGGGCAAAAAGACCGGTAAAAATCCTTGCCTACCTCACCAATAAAGGAGGAAAAGGGATGGTGAGGGCAAGTCTTGTTCCTTGCGAGGGCGTCAAAGTTCTGGATGGGGAAAACAGAGAACTCTTTATGGATTATGGAGACAGAGGCAAGTTGAAATGGAGGGTAGAAGCGGAAAAGGCATTAGAAGGAATACTTAAGCTTTCAGTTTGGGTTGAAAATGGCGAGGAAACGTTTTCCACCTACAAAATCACTTTCACGCCGCCCGTGGAGATAAGAAAAGCAGATTACATCCCTGAACCACAACCTGTGGATACAGATGTCCTCATAGGGGCTCTTAATTGCCCGTTGTGGGAAAGCACCGATTTATGGAAAACGGTTTTGAGAGACCTTTGGCGTGTTCCAGTGCTGGGATTTTATGATGAATTAAATCCCGAGGTAAAAGATTGGGAGATAAAATGGGCTGTTGAACACGGAATCCAGTTCTTCGTTTTCTGCTGGTACAGGGTCAACCAGGGTAAGGCGCCAATTCAGACTATATTTGAGAGACCAATTACAGAGGCATTATTCAAAGCGAAGTTCCTACCATATATGAAGTTCGCAATTATGTGGGAGAACCAAAATAAGGGCATAGCAGGAGTCTCAGATGAGAACGACCTTCTCAACAACCTTCTTCCTTATTGGATTGAAACTTTCTTCAAGCACCCCAGCTATCTGAAAATCGATAATAAACCGCTTCTTTTCATTTATCGTCCGGAGTTTCTCGTTGATGACTTAGGAAGTGTTGAAAATGTTAGAAAGGCGCTTAACAAAATGCGAGATAAATGTAAGGATGCAGGCTTTAATGGATTGATAATCCTCGGAGAATACAGGGGGCTTGACCCAAATCATCTCAAATTGATGCAGGACCTTGGTTTAGATTACACCTTCGCCTATGTATGGCCAATACCTAATAACCCACCACCTGATGTGGCGATAAAAACTCAAGTGGATTATTGGGAGAAAACAAGGGATATGGGTCTAATTCCCGAGGTGATTACTTTGTCTATGGGATGGACAGGATGGCAGGACGAGGGAAGCATATGGAAACTCCCTCCCAAAGATTTCCAAACCCTTTGTGAGAAAGCGAAGGAATTTATACGAACCCTTCCTAAAGACCAGTTAGGAAGCAGGATGATATTGATTGATAACTGGAACGAATGGGGAGAAGGACATTACATAATGCCCTATAGGGAGTATGGATTTGGCTATTTAGATGCAATCAGAAATGTCTTCGGGAAAGCTCCCAGGGAACACATAGACCTCATACCCGAGGACCTTTGTCTCGGTCCCTACGACCATCCAGGGTTTGAGAGATAAATATCCTTTATGCGATGGAATGCTACAAGTTCTTGACATCTTCCATTGGAATATTTATTCTATCAGTCGCTGAATTACCAACGAATTTTTGAAAATTCAATGTAGCTCTTCTCTTGCTTGAGAAAGCGATACAGGATAACTAAAATGATTTAAATCATTCCTAAAAGGAGGATGATTAGAGATGAGCAAGATAAAGTTAGCGCGCTCGGAGTATTATGATAAGGTTCTCGCCTGCTGGCTAGGCAAGAATATCGGAGGCACTCTTGGCACACCCTATGAGGGGCAGAAGTTCGTCCATTGTTTGAATTATTTCGACCCTGTACCTGAGAAGCCACTTCCAAATGATGACCTTGATTTCCAGCTCGTCTGGCTGAAGATGTTGGAGGATAGGGGAGTGAAGGTAGAGTTCTCCCACTTCGTGGAACATTGGCTTAAATATCTCTCCAACCACTGGTATGCTGAATACTCTGTTTGCCTTTACAACCTATTACGCGGGCTAAGACCGCCCATTTCCGGGACATTCCAGAACTACTGGGTTGACGAAATGGGAGCTCCCATAAGGAGCGAGATATGGGCATGCGTTGCTCCGGGCGACCCCCAGCTTGCGGCGACCCTCGCCTGGATGGATTCTTGTTTAGACCACGCCGGTGGCGAGGGACAATATGGAGAGATGTTCTGGGCAGCGGTTGAAAGCGCTGCCTTCTTCATCAAAGACCCTGATACACTCATTCAGATAGGATTATCTATGATTCCTACATCCTCAAACATCTACAGAGTTATAAAAGAGGCTGTTTTATGCTATAAGAATGGGATGAAGTGGGATGCCGCTCGTGAACACATCGTCACCCTCTTTGGGCATCATCAACCTTGTAATGCCATTCCTAATCACGGCTTTATCATCCTCGGTTGGCTATATGGAAAAGATTATGGCGATAAGCTCTGCAAAGCCGTCAACTGCGGATATGATACTGACTGCACAGGAGCAACGCTTGGTTCCTTGCTTGGTATCCTCTATGGCACGGCGGGCATACCCGAGGAATGGCTGAAGCCTGTGGGAAGGGAGATAATTCTCGTTCCCCTCACTGGGCAATTTAATCATCCAAAAACCGTTGATGAGCTCGCTGAGCGAACTGTAAAAGTAGGAGAGAAGTTCCTGGCGGAGAACTCTCAGAGTGTGGAGATAGCCGAGCAAACTCAAACACCTCCAGACCTGCTCTCACTTCTTTTCCGCAATGATAAACCAATGAGAGCATTATGCTTTGATATCCATTCAGCTGTGGAGAAAGTGGAGGATATAGATGTTGTCTTCTATTATAATGGGGAACCAACTATTATGAAGGGTATAGAGAAGGTGGTGGGCGTATCCCTTTTGAGAAAGGGTGAACCTCTTAAGGAGAACATTGAAGTAGAAGTCCCCAAAGGATGGCGATACAGTGAACCGAAGTGGGAAATAGATCGCTGGCAATTTGTCCTTTATACTGAGGATGCCGAACCGAAGAACGAGATCACGATAAAGTGCGAGAAGGGCGAGACTAAATTCGTCATACTTTCCGCCGATTCAATAAAACCGCTTCCCGCAGCCCAATCAGCACCACGGGAATAAGAAAAATTTTAAGGGTTGGCTGAGGACGCCTCTATTGGAGAAGTGGCGAACATCCTCAGCCAACCCACTTCAAGCTGACAACCTTCCCCTACGGCGAAGATTATCACTTTGAAATCCTTTTTGCCTCTCCAGCCGGTCGCTTTTTCAACATCACAAAAGAAAATACCTGTTTGGGATGTATCCAAGATTAGACAAATATCCCGAATATCGTCAATCGGGCGCACCTTCAACGCCCACAATTTGTTGCAGTTCTTTACTTGAATCCCCAGAATTGGATACCTATCCAAATCAAGCGAAACGGTTGTCTCAACGGCTGCATAGGGCAAATTGGAAGGGCAAACAATCAAGGCTCCCTCTTTCAATTGATGGATATCCGCCCCTCCACCTGGCCACTTGCTCCATTGACTGACATTCTCAAATAGTTCTTCAAACCCTATCTCTTCATTTTTTAAAAGTTTTACATCTATTATCTTTCGCAAATTTCGTGTTCTTTCCCTTATGATTAGCTCCCCACTCCTTTTAGCCGTCTTCTTCGCCTTCACCTCTATTTTCCATTCCTTCATCTCACCCGGTCTTAGAGTAATGATAAAAGAAGATTGGGAAACTTCGTAATCCTCTGGTATTTCTATATCTATTTTCCCCCGCCAAGTTTTGGAAAAATAGTTTCTCAATCTTATTTTGAAAATAGATTTATCTCCCGGTTTTAGAAAAATTCTATCGGGCACTACTTCCAATTGTCCCGCGAGTTTTGCTAAACACATCATCTCGTCAAGCCTTACCGCCTTATAATTCTTCCCAAGTTCATCCATTATAGATTTGTAGTACAAGGGACAATTTTCGCTCACTCCGCCATAAACCTCTATGAAAAAAGGTGGTTTATGGTTTTGGGCTACTCTTCTTATCCTATCCGCTATTTCTTTTGGCGTCTCGTTGCCAGATATGTAGAATATGGAGCTATCAGGTTCTATAAGAGGTGTGCCATTCTCCAGATAGATAACTTTTGCATCGCCCCTTGGATTCCTCAACATCCCCTCCAATTTGGCAATCTTGGCATAGCGGGAATAAAGTTTGAGGGACTCCGAAGTACTCCAAGCATCTATGACACTTTCATCTGCTATTTCGAGGTATCTGGCAGTATGGCGGGCAAAGGAATCAAGATCAGGAATCTTGTCTATATACACATAACCTGCTCCTGATACACCAGCAAAGAAATAATCTGAAGGAGTGGCTGTGGAGTAGTAAGCCTCCATCATAGCGGGGAACTCGGCTATTAGAATAGGGTTCACTCCCCAGTTAATAGCAACTTCACCCCTGTGGGGGTTCAGCCAACCTCCCGCTTGCCAACCTGCTACTATTTTTGGCGTGTCTCCTTCGTTTGTCACAAATGCGATGTAATATTTCTCCTCAAGTTTAGTATTAGTTATGGAATGCTTGTTTCTCTGTTTGAAATAGAATCCCTTAGTTAAGGGTGCTTTGCTGTGAAAGCTAAGATTTGGAGCACCGCAACACATAACATAGTTGTTGTGGGCTGAAACCCGCAAAGCAAAATCCCCTTCCGGTTCAGCCCATCCCCATACACCCGCCGGTTTATCCATTTTGTCCATTATTTCGTCGAAGAGTCTTGCCTCTTCAGGGTAGCCAGGGATGGGAGTTCCATATATGGATGAGGGTTTATCAGCCGGGGAAAGGTTGAAAACGAACATTTTCTTTGAAACGGCAAAATCCAACCCAATGATAATCCCTGGGTCACCTCCCAGATTAACATCGTCATGGGAATGTCCGGCACTGTAAACCATCTTCTTATTACAACGAGGTAAGAGGTTGGCTATCGCCCATTCGTACCATTCCGTATTGCTTCTTGAATCTCTTGTCAAATCGTATTTGATAGGCAAATCCTTGAGGATAGGATGCTTTTGAAGTACTTCTTGTGAAACAGGAAGCAAATCCTCCAAGCCGGCGTAAGTGCAAGCAATGTATCTTGTAGCATCCACTGAAGGAGCATAAAGGGCAAGACCCTTTATATCCTCTTTAAAGACAGTGATTAATTCATCAAGGGTGTTGATAGTTTGGAAGAGGAAACCCTTGCGAGTTGAGTAATATTCCATCCATTTCTCATCAGATGGGCGCCACTGCCAGAAAAGTTCTTTCGTATCAAGGAAAAGCCTCGGACCCTTTTTATTGACAATTCCTTGAAGAGAGAAGACGAGTAATTGATGGTCATAATCAAGTCCCTTAAGCTCAAAGCGATAGGCGGGGTAATTCTGCTGAGCGGATGCGTTATAAAGGGAAACAAGTAAGAAAAGCAAAGCCAAGATTTTTGTTTTCATAAACAATTACTCCTTAGAAAACTTTACCAATTCGATTCCGTCAAGAGATTGAAGCTTCTGAACCACTTCCTGGATATTTTCCAAAGATGGCACATCCACCCTTAGCACCATAGAAGCCCTATCGCCTTCAACCGTCATCTCTATATCCTTGATGTCTATTCTATACTTGCCAAGTATTGTTCCTATGTCTCCAAGAAGTCCAGGACGATTCAAACCCTCAATCGTGAGGAGGCGCTCTTGTTCTTTATGGTAAAGGTGCTCAACTCTTTTCAGGAGAACCAAAATCATATAGGCGAAAACGGTTGTCAGAACGGCTCCAAGGTAAAATCCTACTCCAACCGCTATACCAATACCAGCAATCATCCAGATGCTTGCTGCGGTTGTGAGCCCCCTTACTTCTGTTGGAGTTGACCTTATTATCGTACCTGCTCCGAGGAAACCAATGCCTGTGACGATTCCTGAGGCGAGGCGCATCGGGTCGGCACCAGGGATAGAAACGGAAACAAGTGTGAGCAAAGTAGACCCAAGACAGACAAGCATATGAGTACGCAACCCCGCTGGTCTTTGGATTCTTTCTCTTTGCCAACCGACAATCCCTGAAAGGATTAGAGAGATAATCAATCTTAAAAATATTTCCTCAGGAGGAATCTTTATGATTGTCTCACCCCTTACATCATCTCGGAATAATCAACCTCTATTCCGCCTTTAATTTTCCTGTAGTAAATTATTTTAACTTCTATCTTCTCAGATAGGAATTGTTTTGACTTATATGTTTCGGGTTTGATAGAAACAGCAATATCGCCGACATAGCCATCAATACCTTTAGATTCTTCATCAGGCTCTGCTAGCCTATAAGTTGTCTTTTTAATTTCAGCTACTTTCTTAAGTATAGCTTCTTGGAATCTCAGTCCCAAAAAAGTTTTAACGATGACCAAATCCCTGACCCATTGTTTTATCGTGTCTTGGTCAATTTCCTTAGCAGTTTCCACTATTTCTTTAACTTTATGCCATATTTTTTGAACGGCAGCTTCAATCGCACCGGGCTTCCTTTCAGAGTACCATCTTTCCCATTCTTCGAGTGTTCTACCTTTAAATTCCTTGATAAGTTCACTCATCTGTCCAACCACTTTTGGTCGTGTGCCCTGTGCAAATTGATTGGCAAGATTTATTATAGAGGCAACATATTTGGGAAATTTTGGCGAATCTATCTCCAAGTATCTCTTTATATCCTGAGTACTCAGTTTTATTTTACTCGTGTTCATATAAAAAGCTGTTCCTTATCTTTTTGATTAATTATTAGAGATAGAAATTTTTCTTTAAACTTAAAATCCACTTCAAGGTCAATATTTACCAAACCTTCTTTCAGCAAATGAGCATTTACAAATGTTTTGTTCTTCAAATAAAGATAACAAAGTAAATTACCTTGTTCGTCGTGTTTCAATTCGTCAAACTTCAAGAAAACCTTTTGCCCCTTTGTTTTTTCCTTAAGAAATTGAATCGCCTCTTCGTATTTATCCGGGTTTTCTTTTAACCCCAATAGTTTAATTCGTAATCCATTGTTTAAAATAAGCTCTGTCGGAGAGAGGACCTCCTTTACAGTATAGTAAGTTTCCCTTTCGTAATTAGAATCAATATCTATTTTTGAACCAAATCTGAGCTTTTTAGGGTCAACTTTTTTATCTAACTTGTGAGGATCTCTGAAAATGTAGGGAAGTTTTTTGATTTCTTCTTGGAAATCTACATCAATGGTTTTTTGCTTGATGATTTCAAATGTTGCGTCGGGAAATATAAGGCTTTTATTTATCCCCAGTTTTTCTTTGATTATGGGGAGAAAATCCTCGTTTATTTCATAACCTATTGAATGTCTACCCAACTTCCTTGCGGCTAATGATGTCGTTCCGCTGCCCAGGAAAGGGTCCAAAACGGTATCACCAACAAAGCTGAACATCTTTATCAGGCGCTTCGGCAGTTCCTCAGGAAACATAGCAAGGTGTTTATCTTGCCTTTCACCGGGAAAATTCCAATGACCTGAAAAATATTCGTTCCATTCCTCATCTGTTAATTTTGATTGCTCCTTTATCTCTCTACTCACCCTTGGAGCCTTGCCATATTTCTTAAAAATCAATATGAATTCGTAATCTATTTTGATAATGCCATTTCTCGGATAAGGATAGGAACCCATAACTGTAGCTCCTCCAGTGGTGTGGCAAGTAGTGACCTTCTGCCATATAATGGCACCCATATAATCGAAACCTATGCTTTCGCAGAACTTTATTATCTCCGTCCTTATAGGGATAACCTTGTATCTTCCATAATAAACGGAGCGGGCGAATTGGTCTCCGATATTAACGCACAATCTACAACCTTTATGTAAAACCCGGTGACATTCCTTCCAAACCAAATTTAAGTTATTGATGTATTCCTCATAGGTATCATTGTATCCTATCTGGTTGTTCTCTCCATAATCCTTCAATTGCCAGTAGGGTGGGGAGGTCACAATGAGATGGACAGATTCATCAGGCACTTCTTTCATCCATCTTGAATCGCCGATAACGATTATATGATGGGTTTTCATCACACTTCCATTATAAATATGTCAAAACTGTTCCGTCAAGATTTCGCTTTTCCTAATAGAAAGGAACGCCCCTTGTAGGATAATTTAGCCCAAGTAGTTTGCTAATCGTGGCGGCGAGGTCGGCGAATGTTTTACGCGTACCGAGTTGAACAGGCTTTCTCCCTTTTTGGTAAAATAGAATAGGCACAAATTCTCTGCTATGGTCTGTGGAGGGAGTTGTGGGATCACATCCATGGTCAGCGGTGATAAACAGAACATTGTCAGCAATAGCTTCCAGAAGATGGGGAAGAAAATCGTCAAATTCCTTCAGAGCATTGGCAAAACCTACGGGGTCGTTTCTATGTCCATAGACCATATCAAAATCCACGAGATTAGCAAGTAATATACCTTTCCAGTCCCCTTCAACCGCTCGTAGCATACCATCCATAATTTCTTTATTTGAAAACGCTGGTATGTGCTGGGTGAATCCCCTGCCGGCAAATATATCCTTCACCTTACCAACAGCTATTGTTTCATATCCATACTGTTTTGCATAATCTAAAACAGTCTTACGAGGTGGTGGGAGGGAAAAATCCTTTCTACCCGCCGTCCTATAGAATGACCCTGGGTTACCAGCAAATGGACGAGCGATTACCCTTCCAACGGCATGTCTACCTCGTAGAATTCTCCTTGCTTTTTGGCACATATCGTAGAGTTCAAGAAGGGGAATCACATCCTCATGAGCAGCTATTTGGAAAACGCTGTCCGCGGATGTGTAGACAATTGGGTAACCTGTCCGCATATGTTCCTCTCCCAATTGTTTTATAATCTCCGTTCCTGAAGCGGGGATATTGCCGAGGATATCCCTCTTAATAGCTTTCTTAAATTTTTCTATTATCTCCGGTGGAAAACCGTTAGGATAAGTGGGAAATGGCTTTCGCTTTATTATGCCCATTAGTTCCCAGTGTCCCACTGTTGTATCTTTTGCAGGAGAGCGCTCCGCCATCTTGCCGAAAGAAGCAAGAGGTTCAGAAACAGCTTTAATCCCTTTTATAGAGACGATATTGCCAAGCCCCATTTTCTCAAGATTTGGGAGAAAGAGACCACCGAGGTAATCGGCTAAATTGGGGAGGGTTGCTGAGCCTTGGTCTCCGAAAAGATATGCATCGGGCAATTCACCAACTCCAACACCGTCAAGGACTATAATGATAACTTTCATAATTTCAGGCTCTCGGGTGATTTTCTTTGAAGATTTCCCGCAGATGTTTTGGAGAGACATGAGTGTAAATCTCGGTTGTAGTTATTGAGCTATGTCCAAGCATCTCCTGGATGGAGCGAAGGTCAGCACCTCCCTCAAGTAAATGGGTGGCAAAAGAATGGCGCAGTGTATGAGGAGATATCTCCTTTTTTATCCCCGCTTGTTTGGCGTATTTCTTTACGATTTTCCACATACTTACCCTTGATAATTTCTTTCCACCTTTTCCCAAAAATACCCAGCGGGTATCCCCCTTTGCAAGAGCAAACCGAGCCCCCGTAATGTATTCCTTAAGCCATTTTTTGGCAATACTTCCCAACGGCACAATCCTTTCCTTCCGCCCTTTACCACGACAGCGAACGAATTCCCCTTCAAGGTCTATATCATCAAGACGAAGGTTGGAAGCTTCAGATATCCGAAGACCACTGCTATAGAGGAGCTCTAACAAAGCTTTATCCCTTATGCCCAAAAACGTTGAGGTGTCGGGTTGAGAAAGGAGCAGCTCAACTTCCTCAACAGTCATAACTTTGGGGAGAGATTTCGGAAGAGTAGGGCTCTCCAAAGTTTCGTAAAGCCCCCCTTTTATTAGTCCCTCACGCTGGAGGAATTTCAAAAATCCCTTTAGAGACGATATCTTTCGCATAAGGCTTCTCTGCTTAAATTTTCTTCTTAAATAAGAAACGAACGCCAATAATATCTCGTTGTTCACTTCATCAATTTTTCTTAGCTTTTTCTCCTCAAGGAAACTCAAAAATTGTTTAAGGTCGTTTCTATATGCGGAAAGTGTATTGTCGGAAACACCTTTTTCCGTTCTTAAAAATAGAATATAAGACCTTATAGCAGTACCTATATCCATTCTCAAATCCTCCTCCACCTATTATGCAACCATAGCCATTGTTCGGGATATTTTCTAACCCAGTCCTCTATAATTTTGTTGAACATCGCTGTGTTCTTTATCACGCTTTCTTTGAAATTTCCATCTCTTATTATTTTAAGGGGAGGCTGGATGTGGATTGTATGAAATCTACCCACTCTTACATCAAAAGCAGGCACTACAGGAGCACCACTGCGAATAGCAAGTATAGCAGCACCTGGAGGAGTTGAAACGGGGATACCGAAGAAGGGAGCAATGACCCCTCCGATAAGGATGTTTTGGTCGGAGAGAATAGAGACAATTCTTCCTTTCTTTAAAAAAGAAACAAGGGAGAGAATACCGCTGTCCACGGAAATGGTTTCATAACCACTAATTTTCCTAATGGATCCGATATATTTCTCAAACTCCCCCTGGGGGCGTGCCAAAGAAACAACCCTAAAGCCCTCAACCGCTAACCTGGCACCCAGCAGTTCCCAGTTTCCAAAATGCGCTGTCAAGAGAATGGCTCCCTTTCCCTCTCTCAACGCACTTTCGAGATGTTCTTTCCCATTAATGTTGCAGAGTTTTCTGATCTCCTCGGGTTTTAAATAAGGCAAAGAAAGGAATTCTATGAGATTTATCCCCAGATGTTGGAATACTTTACGGGCAATGTTTCTTTTCTCTTTCCCCAAGATTAATTCAAGATTAACTCTTGCTATTGCCCTGCGATGGATAGAAAAACAGTAATATATGTCTCCAATAAAACTTCCTATGCGTTTGCGGAACTCGTAAGGTATTGCCCGACAGAAAACTTTAATGAGGATAAAAACGAATATAGCGAAGCGTGTAAGCAAAACCTTCATTTTCAATATTATTTTATTCCAAACTAGCGAAAGGGCAACCCAAATAGGCTCAAAGTGGAGAAATAACCTATCTAAGCATTATTTCTCCCGGTAGGAAATTTGTTTCCATCTATTATGCGACCATAGCCACTGCTCTGGATACTGCCTCACCCACTCTTCTATCACACTGTTGAACAGCTCGGAATTCTTTATAACGCACTTTTTAAAACTTCCAGTTCTTATTATTTGTAGGGAAGGCTGGATATTGATGATGTGAAAGTTACCAAAACGAACATCATAGATTGGCACAATCGGAGCCCCGCTGCGAAGAGAAAGGATAGCAGCTCCAGGTGGAGTGGAGGCTGGAATTCCAAAGTAAGGAACAACCACACCTCCAAATAAGGGGCGTTGGTCGGATAACAGAGCAATGACTGCACCTTCTTTAAGATAGGAAAGTAAAGGTAAAATACCACCATCTACAGAGATGGTCTTATATCCAAGCCTTGTCCTTATTTGTTCAATATATTTATCAAATTCACCCTGAGGACGAGCCAATGCAATAACATTAAACCCATCAAGCACGAGCCTGGCTGCTACAAGTTCCCAATTTCCGAAATGAGCGGTTAATACGATGACCCCTTTATTCAATTTTAATGCTTGTTCAAGATTTTCTTTGCCCTTGATAAGACAAAACTTCTTGAGCTTCTCGGGTTTTAGATAAGGTAAGGAGAGAAATTCTATTATACTTATGCCTAAATGTCGTAAGATTTTGCGGGAAAGCTTCCTTTTATCTTTACCTAATACAAGCTCAAGGTTAAATCGTGTTATAGCTTTGCGACGAAAGGCAAAGAAATAGATTATATCACCAAGCAAAATCCCTAAATATTGTAGCGAAGTTTTGGGGCAAACTCTGCAGAGTACTTTTGCGAAGTAAAGAGCAAGAATGGTAGTTTTTTTTAAAAATTTTTTTCATTCAATATGATTTTAACAACTAAATTAAATAAAAGCAACATCCCGCGCTTGTGCTCAACAATAGTTTACTGGTAAAAGGAACGGTTTCCCACTCAATTTACTTAATTAGTCAAGTGCAATTCTGCACTAGTTAAACCCTTATATCGCACAGCTCTTTGAGTGGATACGGTTTATCGTATTAAGCTTAGCATCTTTTTACTAATTTCCCCTTTATTAAGAATTAAAAATTTGACTAATTTAATCATAATTGTTTTAATTGAATACAAATGAAAAAATTGACCATCAAAGTAAAAGGAATGCACTGTCCCTCTTGTGCATTGAATATAGAGCACGCCATTCGTAAGTTGGATGGAATAGGGGAAGTAAGGGTCAATTTTAACTCCGGGAGTGTTTTCCTTAAATATGACGATTCAAAGCTTTCTTTAAAAGATATAGCTAAAACAATCAGACAAATAGGTTATGCTCCCGAAGGAGAAGAAGAAAAGGAAAACTACCGGCTGAAACTAATAATCGCCTCCCTCTTTTCTATTTCTCTTATATACCTCTCAATGGGGAAGCAGATCGGTCTTCCTTTTCCCTCTTTCTCCCTCAAAATTCTTTCCTTTTTGCAATTTATTTCAACAACACTTATTTTGTTTGTTGGCTCACAATTTTATCGCAAAGGTTTAGAGGTCTTAATCCGTAATAGGAAGGCGGATATGAATACTCTGGTTGC
>JACIXQ010000043.1 GCA_014360465.1 bacterium | reverse complement strand
TACCCTCCTCAAATCTTCTCTGCTTTATGCACAATTTCCCTAAAAGCAAAAATGCATCCGAGAATGAGGGGTCAAGGGCAATCACATTTTTCAACTGTATTATCGCCATCTCTTCTTCTCCTTTCATACTGTAAGCAAGGGCAAGGTTGTAATAAACATCGGGATTTTTTGGATTATCCTCAAGCCTTCTACGAAAATCATCTATCATTCTATCAAGTGCTTCTGAACTTCTCCCTTTGGACGGAAGCTTCAGCCTTGTGCCGCAGTTAGAACAGAAATTATCCTCATCCCTACATTCTCTTCCACATACTGGGCATTTCAATTCTTTTGCTCCTCCCTTGGTTTGTCCAATATTTGCCCCAGTTTACGCAACTCGGCTTGAATGGACCGTGCATCCACTTGGCGAGGCGAGATGTTTAGCTTTGCCGAGAGGGCTCCTGCAATACCAGCTGCTGTTCCTATCGCCATAGATGTGGGCTGAATGCGAAATGATGCCATTGCCTCCTGAGTTGCGGATATACATCTACCAGCAACAAGCAGATTATTTATCTTTTTAGGTAATAAGCACCTGTAAGGAATAGAATATATTGGCACCTTTTCAAAACGACCAGTCACTGCCTGCAAATCCTTGCTCTTTTGCTGATAATGGATGTCTATGGGATAATTGCAAAGGGCAATCCGGTCATCAAACATCTTTCCAGATAATACATCCTCACCGGTTAAAACATAATCCCCTATTATCCTGCGGGATTCTCTTATCCCTATATGAGGACCTGATGAAATTAGTCTGACATTATAACCCTTGCCCAGTAGTTCTTCTACCTGTTCAAGGGTCTCTCTTCTTCCTTCTCCCTCTGCTTCCGTTAGCTTGAAGGGGTCAATTGGATTGGTTGGTATACGCGTTTGGTTGGCAAAAACTCTATAGGGGTCCATCCTCCATACTGCTCCGTAGTTTCTCCAGAGGGGAGGCCAGCCATTCTGCCACCAGAGGACATAGCAAAGGGTGAGGGGCATTATCCTTTCATCGGGGGAAATTTCGTAAGGAGCACCAGCAGCTACCGCCACATCGCCATTGCCAGTAGCATCTATGAAAATTTTCCCTTCAACCATTCCCAATCCGAAATAAGGATTATGTATAAGAATTGCCTTTAAACTTGTACTTTCTTTTACAACCCCCATCGCCAAGGAATCAAAGAGTATTCTAACTCCCTGTTCTCTACACATATCGTATAGCACAGCTTTCATTGCATCGGGGTCATAGGCGTTACCCTTTATTCCTCCCAATTCTTTTAATCTTTCCCTGATTTTATCATAAAGACCTCCTACAACCTCCTGTCCCATAAACAGGGAAACACCCATAGCGGTACCTGCTCCCCCAAGAAAATCGAATCTTTCTATCAGGATTACCTTAACGCCTTCCAGCGCTGCTGCGATAGCTGCGCAAGACCCTGCCGGTCCACCGCCTATTACTACAACATCTGCTTTCTCTCTGAATGAAATCTTTAGGGAAGCATTAAATTCTGACAGAGGCTTCATAAAAGAAGGAGATAAAAGGTTAATCTGCTGGGAAAGCGCTATAATTGCTATGAATAACGGTAGAAGAAGTTGTAGTTTCATCTTGGTCTCAACTCCTTTAAAAGTTCTGTACCTTTAACATCGTGGGGAGAGAGTCCCAACTTCAAGGAAAGCGCCGCAAGAGAACCTAAGGCTTTGCCCACCTGCCACGAAAGAGGGAGGCTTTCCATCCAGGCTATTCCTGGACGAAGTGGCAATTTATCACCGAATGTGAATAAAAGATTGTTTATCTGACGGGAAATGAAGAATTCTTTGCTTACTTCTATTTCTTTGCTTTCCAATTTTCTAATAGTTTTTTCCTCCGAATTAAATGCGTAGACATTTCCCTTTCCTTTTGCGATAGGGTATCTTGAACTTTTCCCATTCAGGGCATCTGATAGATAAAGTGTCCTGTAAGTGGGAGGATAGCGGAGTGGTGCTATTGTGCTGAAAGGTGCTGTGGCAAGAGGATGGAAATGCACGACGAGATTTTTGATGAATTCACCTTTTCTCGTTGATAGCTCGGTAGGAGAATTTGTCCCATCGTAAAGCTGAAGGAGACGACAGTATTTTCCTCCTTCGTTTTCTGAATCACTACAGATAAGCAGAGAACTGGGGAAGGGTGAGGAAGTTCTTTCGGATAGTGTAAGGAAGCCCCTGCTTTCAATATAAGGAAAGGGGCGTGGAGTGAGTAGATAAATTGAGGTAGCTTGAGCAAAGGGAGTTGCATCTACGAGAATGGAACATTCTATAGAAAATATGCCCCCTTCAGAGGCGAAGATAACGCCTTTCACACGATTGTTTTCAATTATCAAATCTATCGGGCGACACCAGTAAAGTAGGGGTATATCTTTCTCTCTGCATATCTCCTCAAGACGGATTTTCAGCTTCTCAGGTAGGGAGAGATATTCTCTTAGATTATCTTTTTCATTTAGAAGGCGATAAAGCTCATCACCCAATTCAAGTTCATTCCATTTGAAGCTGGCTGTTTCCCAGGATGCTGTCAGAGCACCGCCGAGGAATCCCTTATCTTCAACGAGAATCACTTGTAGGGAATGAGCTTTGGCGGAGAGGGCGCAGGCTATTCCGGAAAGGCTCCCCCCAAGGACGAGAACATCTGTTTTGCGAAGGAGGGGTATGTTAGCTTTAAGTGTTTCCATACAAATTCCCCCTTGAGAATATATGTAGATGGATAGGAATATGGCAAAAATGAACGGAATGATTTTTTTCATATTTTAGATTGTATTGAAGGGAATCCTGAAGGTCAAGAAAGCGCTTTCCCTCAAAAATAAATCTACAAGATTGGGCAGTTTTCTCAATAATAAGGATTGGAATTGATTAAGCGATTAAGAGTGGTTAAAATGCGCGGGTGAGGTCGAGCCTCAGACCGAAGTCGTTCCTGCTCTTGAAATTGTCGGTGTAGTAACCGGAAAGTCCAAGGGAGTTATCCGCTCCAAGGATGCGGGAGTAGGAGAACCTATAAGTGATTCCTCCGAGCTTATCGCCGGCAATAGAGGAGTAATCAAAGCTGACGGAGGTATCAAGGGTCTCATTAGAGGAAAGCTTTCCAGAGATGGCGAACAATGTCTTGTAAATGCCCTTATTTTCTCTTTCAATGAAATCGTAAGAGTTAGAACCCTTGAAAGAAAGCTTATCATTAATGGGGAAGGCGATTTCCCAGTTAAGCTTTCTCGTAAGCTTCGCATTAGGGTCGGGGACATTGTCCAGGAGGGAAAGTTTGAGGTTGAACTTTTGAGAAGGGGTGAACTGGAGGGAATATTGTTTGTTCATCTTTCCATTTGTATAGTTGGCATCCAGAATATATTGTCCTGAGAGAATAGGAGAACCCTGGAATTGGAGCGCTACTCTCTTTGTGTTTATAGGATTGCCATTTTTGTCCTCTGGATTTCTTGATATTGAGAGGGTCAGGTTCTTGCCGTCAACTGGATAGGTGACATCAATTGCTCTTGTTGTGGTATCTTTTCCGCCGCTTCTATCCTTAATCGTGTAGCTTATTTTGTAAGGGGCGCCTTGCGGCTGATAGGTAGTTTGTAGCAGGCGGTATGAGGAGGAATTGTTTCCAAGGGATTGTATTCCGTATGCCAATTGACCGGTGAGACCGGGAAGGAAATTTCTCTTCAGGGAAACTTCTTCTTTCTTGCCAGTCTGGTTTCCCTGGCGCATCCTGGTTGTCTCTGCCTTGAATTGAGATTGAGGGTCAAGGGGTTGCACAAGGGCGATGGACTTAAAGCTATGCTCTTCGCTTTGCTTAAAGGCAAAGCTGATGGTTCCAGTTTTGCCTTTAAGCAAAGGAGCATTTAGATTAAGATTGCCTTCCTCAATGGTGTTCCCATTCTCCAATTTGTTGCGGGATAGGTTGAGAGCATAGGAAACATTGGGCTTCAGGGATTGGTTAAGGTTCAAAACAGTCAGGTTGGAGTGGAACTCCTTATCACCCTCTGTTCTTAGAGCTTGCATTCTCTGAATTTTGAGGTGGGCGTTGGAGAACGCCTTCTCAACTATCAAATTGTAGATATCTTTGGTTCGTTTAACATTTCCGTCCTGCTTGGTGGAATCGAGGGTGAGGAATGCCTTAAGATTATCCTTGCCCGTCCAGGCGAGGTTGTAGATGGATTGAAGCGTGGATTTGCCCCACCTAGCGTCGCTTCTTTTGGTATCAAGGCTATCTATCCTGGTTATCGAGGTGGAGAAGGCAAGATTTTTGGTGAGTGGGAGGGCAAGGAAGATATCCTTCTTCTCAGTTGCTCTTTCCTGAGCGAGGCGGTCTTTGTCGCCTTCGACCAAGTCGGCAAATCTGGTGAAAGCGGGGTCGATCCTTTGGGTTGCGAAGCGGAAGAACGGTTGATCATTGCGTTTGAGCTCTATCGTTCTTGCGTTAATTCCTCCTGTAGAATCGCCTATCTTGCGGGAGCTGAGAGATAACATCAAACCCGGCAAAAGATTATCAAGCTTTAGGCTTCCAGTTAGCAAGGATTTGCTTATTCCCCATTCATTGCCAAACATCTGCTTCTCGGGGTCGGTTAAATCACCGAATCTTCTAAAACCCTGGCTGAACTGGCTCTTGTAGAAGGAGACCTGCCAGATGTCACTGTTGAGTTGGATTCTATTGCTATGCCAGCCTTCCTTTCCATCCTTTATGCTGGCAATGCTAAAGGAGGTTTGCAATTTTGGAGAAAGGTTGAGCGAGCCATCTATTGTTTTCCTTGCCAAACCTTTCTCCTTGGCAAGCTGTCCAGCATCTCCCTCGGTGAGGTTGCCGAATCGGGTAAATTCCCTTGCAACCTCTTGGCTCTTGACATTGAGGGAAAAGTTCTTACCCTGCAAGCCCCAATTGAGACGCTCAAGGGCTCCATTCTCATCGCGGATTTTCGTCTGGGAGAAGTTGAGGGCAAGATTGGGAAGGAGCTTTTTGGAAAGCTCCAGTGTATCTCTGGTGATTCCTACTTCTTTTGCCCATACTCCGGCCTCGGGCTCGTTTAGGTGTCCACCTCTAACAAATGTGGCATCTATGCTCTGATGAGTTAGACGCAGAAACTCGTTGTTATTGCCCTTTAGCTCAATTTGTCTCAATAGCCCTTCGCCTTTACCATCGCTGGCGGTTTTCAAAGTTGTGGTAAGAAACAGTGAATCGGAAAGCTTAACCTGCCCGCTGATTATTTGTTTGGTGATACCTTTTTCTTTGGCAAGAGGCAAGCCATCTCTCGTTTGTGGGTCGATTGTCTGGCGGAGGAAGGAAATCGCAAAATTGGAACTCTGATAACTGACCCCGGTCTTCTTTGCCCCTGCATCTTGCTTCAAAAATGAAACATCGTTGCCGTTCAGGTTATTGGGAACATCCTGTGGAGCGATGAAATCCTTGTCCACCTTTTGGTAGAAAAGACTTAACTTTCCCTTACCCAAGTTGAAATCCAGCCAGTTGGCTATCGCTTGCCCCTTCTGTTCGGGTATAGGAGTGATGTTGCTTCTCGCTAAACCAGCCACATAGCCTTTCGGAGAGGAGGTTTTGCTAAGGAAGAAAAGGCTCTTAAATGTGGCATTGGAGCCAAGCGCGGAAGTGAAGTGGCTACCAAATAGCCAAGTTTCCGCCCCGTCTTGTCCGATAGAGCCAGGTCTAAAGTAGGTGAGAAGGTTCAAAGAAGTTGAACCTCCAGTGAGGGCTAATTGGAGTGGCAAACCGGAAGAGGGTTTATTATCACCATCAGGATTATAAAGATAAGAAACAAGAAGCGTGGCAGATTTAATCTCTCCCGATAAGATGAGAGTCCCATTCGCGTAGTCGATGATGTAATCTATGTCTCTTTTGAGAAAACGCCCATTAGCGGTGATCTTTTCGCTTCCGGGGACGATGCTTTTATGGGATAGAGACAAAATCCCTCCCTTGCTGACCTTTAAAGTATCGGTATATAAGATGGCTCCCTGGGTGGAAGGTAAAGATGCATCGGAGGAGAAAGTATTTTCTGTGAGGTTTAAAGCGTTATTCTTCATCCCCACATCCAGGGAGAAGGCAAGGGAAGTGATTAAAATCGTGAAAATCAAGAGGAGGAAGCGTTTCATTGGGACTCTCACCTCCTTAGGAAATGAGAGTGACATTCAATACCTCCCTAAAACTCTACCTTTGCTACCCCTAATACGATGCTTTTGTCCAATTTCTCTGTTAAGCGAGAGGGCATAGAGGGTTTATCAACCGAGCGAGCGACTCCCTTCAGAACATCTGCAAGGGAAGGTTCAGGCTTAACCGCTAACTTGATTGGGGTAGGCTGAGAAGCGGGTTTGTCGGCTGGTTGAGGTTGTTGAGCTATCTTCGTTTCTTCCTTGGTAGTTTGGGTAGCAGATGGTTTTTCGGATACTACCGGCATAACCACAGGGCGGGTAGAGTTAGGATTTATTTCCTCTGTAGTAATCTCTGAAGGTTGGGACTGCCCTGTTGGTTGAGAGATCTGCTCTCTGGTAGTGGGGGTTACGATGGTCTTTTGAGGCTTCTCGGCAACGGTGATGGTCCTCTTCTTGCTGGGTTTTGTGGCAACCTTCACACTCTTTTGGGAAAGAATGGTTTCCCTTTGGAGTGTGTGCTTTTGCTGAGCTACGACCACTGGTTTCTCAGCAGGAGGAGTTGTTTGGTTAACGGGAAGAGCAAAGAACACCAATGATGCGGCAGCTGCCAGAGTTGCGAAGCCCAAAGCGAACCTTCTGATGAGAACCGGCTTTCTCTCTATGGTTGCGTAGATGCGTGCCCTTAGGTAGAGAGGTGGCTCAACCTCGGGAACCGTCTGGAGAAGCTGCCTAACCTTCATCTCGGCTTCAAGCTCCTTCTTGCACTCCTCACAGCTTGCCAGGTGCTCCTCAACGCGCGAGCTATCGGTTTCGCTTACCTCTCCATCAAGGTAAGCTCCCAGCAAGGGTCTGATGGTCTCGCAGACCTTCTCCTTCTCAACCCTTGCCATAATCCTTGCCCTCAAAGAGAGAGGAGGTTGAACCTCTCCGAGCTGAAGAGTGAAGCTCTTTGCCTCTTCCATCTCTTTCAGCTCGCTTCGGCAAACCTCACACTCTCTGAGGTGCCATTCAACAGTTTCCCTCTCCGCCTGGCTCAGTTCACCGTCAAGATAAGCGGAGAGAAGTGGGGAAATTTGTTCGCAGGTGATTCTTCTTGCCATTTGCAAAACCTCCTTTTTTATTAGTTTCACTTGATTGAGACTAATAAAGTGCTAATTCGTTACAAGAAAAAGGTTTTTTTTCGTAAAAGTTGTCATCTACACTGAAAGGTTTCAAAAGGATGTAGGAATTATCCGGAAGTTCAGGCTGAAAAAAATATTCGGTGTCGCCGAAAGCGCTGTGTAGTAATAAAAAGAAGAAAAAATATTTCGTTTGAAACAGAGGCTCTTTGTTTGTATAATTCAATGAATAGATGGATTTTCAGACCCTTCTTCATAAGCTTGATGAATTTTGGACAAAACAGGGATGTCTCATCCTTCAGCCCTACGATGTAGAAGTAGGGGCTGGAACGATGCATCCTGCTACATTCTTCGGTGCCCTTGGCGATAACCCCTGGCGTGTAGCTTATGTTCAACCATCACGCCGTCCCCAAGACGGAAGATATGCCGAGAATCCAAATCGTCTTCAGCGATACTACCAGTATCAGGTGATAGTAAAGCCAGCTCCTCCAGATATCCAAAAAATCTATCTTGCCAGTCTGGAATTTCTTGGCATCCCTTTGAAAGAACACGAGGTCCGTTTCATTGAGGACGATTGGGAATCACCCACGCTCGGTGCATCAGGAGTAGGTTGGGAGGTATGGCTTGATGGTTTGGAGATTACCCAGTTCACCTATTTCCAGCAGATGGGGGGTATAGAGCTGACGACTATCTCCGTGGAGCTAACCTATGGACCTGAGAGATTGGCTATGTATCTACAAAAAAAGGATTCAATTTTGGATATTGAGTGGGGGAATGGTATGACATATGGTGACCTTCATAAAGCGATGGAGGTGGAACACTGTAAGTTCAACTTTGAACTCGCTGATATTTCCTCCCTTCTATCCCTCTTCAATGCTTTTGAGAGGGAGGCTCACAGTTTGCTGGATAGAGGACTTGTATTTCCCAGCTACGATTTAGCACTCAAGTGTTCCCATATCTTCAATATTCTTGATGCGAGGGGAGCGCTCAGCGTGGTTGAGAGAGCAGGGTTTATAGATAGGGTAAGAGAGATTGCTAATCGCTGCGCTGAACTTTATCTCCAACAGGAGGCAATTGCCAGATGAAGTTCCTTTGGGAAGTAGGTTGCGAGGAGCTTCCCCCTTCTTTCATTCCAATAGCAATGGGACAACTCAAAGTTGGAATGGAGAAGGTTCTCCGAGAGAAGGAAATTCCTTTTTCAAAAATAGAGGTTTTCGGAACACCACGAAGATTAGTGCTTCTCATATACGATGTTGCTCCGAAGCAGGCGGAGAAGCTCCTTGAAATAAAGGGTCCACCTTATCACATCGCTTTCGACGGGCAGGGCAATCCGACTCAAGCGGCGTTGGGCTTCGCGAAATCGCAGGGCGTTAGCGTAGATGAACTTATAGTTAAAGAAGACAGAGGCGGAAAATATGTTTTCGCTGTGAAGGTAGATAAAGGGCGTTCTACGGAGGAACTCTTGCAGGAAAGTCTTCCTGACCTTCTCTACTCAATTTATCTCCCCAAATCAATGCGTTGGGATTCTTCAAACCTCCGTTTTATCCGTCCCATTCGCTGGCATCTCGCGCTCTTGGACGATAAGCTGGTGGAATTTAAGATTGGGGAGATAATCTCCCAAAGGACCACCTACCTTGAAAGATATCTTGAGAAACCCTATTCGCCTCAGGATGTAGATGATTATCTCAGAAAGATGGAAGAGGAGGGAATCGTATTAGACCCCCTAAAAAGAAAGGAGAGGATATTCAGCGAAGCGAAACGGTTGTCGGAAAGCGTGGGTGGGTCAATTGCTCCATCGGAGAGATTCCTTGATAAGGTTGCTTTCTTAAACGAAAAGCCGAGGGCATTTCTCGGAAAAATTGATGAGCGGTTTCTATCACTTCCTCGCGAGGTTATCGCCACGGCTATGGAGGAACAATTGAACCTATTCTCCATAACCGATGGAGCGGGAAAACTTCTGCCATATTTTGTCGGAGTTAGGGATGGCGGTGATATCGGGATGGAGAATGTGGTTGAGGGATATGAGCAGGTTTTGAAAGCTCGGCTCGCCGACGCCCATTTCTTCTTCTACGAGGATCTGAAGGTGCCATTGCGAGAAAGGATTTCGGGACTTTCGGGTATAATATTTCTGAGGGGATTGGGAACAATTGCTGATAAGGTGCGCAGGATGAAACACATACTTGTCCTTCTTCCGGTAGAGGAGAGCGTTAAAGGGAAAGCTCTCCTTGCAGCCGAGCTTTGCCGAGTTGACCTCACAACACATCTGGTGGGAGAGTTCCCCTCTCTTCAGGGAACAATCGGTATGCATTACGCCCTCATACAAGGTGAGGATAAAGAAGTTGCTGAAGCGATATACGAGTCCTACCAATATACGATAGGACCGGATGGGATTAGAACCCCCGTTGGTAGGCTTGTCAGCCTGGCGGATAAAATGGATACATTAGCCGGTGCTTTCCACCTCGGGCTCCAACCAAGTGGTTCATCCGACCCTTTCGCACTTAGAAGAGCTTGCCAGACCGTCATAGATTTGTTAAAGGAAGAGAACAGGTTTAACCTTGAGGAGTTGTTTGAAGCGACCAAGAGAGCTTATAAGGAAGAAATGGGAATTGAACTTGAAAGGTCGGAGGAGCTATGGGAATTCATCAGAAACAGGGTTGGGTTAGCGCTTAGAGAAAGTGGAATTAGATATGATATAGTTAACGCCGTTCTCGCAGGCGATATAGGAAATATAAGGGAAGTTTTCGCCCGAGCGAAGGCACTTGACGAGTTGAGGGAAGATGAGGATTTTGTGCCTACCGTTATGGCATCCGTTCGTCTGATCAACATCATTCGTTTTGCCCAGAAAAGAGGAGAACAGGTAGGAGGGGATGTGAAGGTAGGATATCTCCAGTTGGAGGAAGAAAAGCGATTGTATGAGGCAGGCAAAGAAGTGGAGAAAAAGATTGAGGCTTTAAAGGAAAGCGGTGACTATAAGGCAATTTTCAAGGAGCTGTCATCTCTAAAGGATTTTATCAATGGCTTCTTCGACAAAGTCCTTGTGATGACGGAGGACAACGAGTTACGAGCCAACAGGCTCGCTCTCGTGGATTTCATCTGGAAGTTGTTCTTCAATCAATTTGGCGATTTATCCCAGATAGTTTTAGAAGGATAAAGAAAAGATGCTTCCTCGGGAACGAACAGAGCAAAAGGAGAAGGAATCCCTTTCCCCTTATGCTACCCTTGTAATTAATAGTAAGGGAAGGTTGAAGGCGGAGCGGAAGTGCGATATAAGGACGGATTTCCAGCGGGATAGGGATAGGATAATACATAGCAAAGCCTTCAGAAGATTAAAGCATAAGACGCAGGTATTTATCGCTCCAGAGGGAGACCATTATAGGACACGTCTCACTCATACGCTTGAGGTCTCTCAGATAGCGCGGACGATAGGCAGAGCTTTGCGTCTCAACGAGGATTTAATAGAGGCTATAGCACTTGCCCACGATATCGGGCATACTCCATTTGGACACGCAGGGGAGAATGCCCTTGACGAAATCATCAGAAGATACATTCCCTCTGCCCATTTCCGCCACAATGAGCAGGGTCTTAGGGTTGTCGATTTCCTTGAAAAAAATGGTGAGGGATTAAACCTGACCTATGAAGTGAGGGAGGGGATACTCTATCATAGTAAGGGAATGGAGAATCTTAGAGTTGCCTTGAAGGAAAAGGAAGAGGTCAGCCTTGAAGCTCGGGTTGTTATGGTAGCTGATAGGATTGCCTACATAAATCACGATTTGGACGATGCTATAAGGGCGGGGTTGATAAAGGAGGGAGATATCCCTATATCCTGCCAAAAGATACTGGGAACAACCCATTCGGAAAGAATTGGAAAGATGGTGATGGATATAATTAAAGAAAGCGAAGATAAGCCATTTATCGCTCTTTCTGAGGATGTTCTTTCAGCTATGGAAGAGATGAAGGATTTTCTTTATGAAAAAATCTATCGCCATCCCCTGATTTTGAGCGAGCTCGCAAAAGCCAAGAGGCTTTTAAAGGAGCTTTTTGAATTCTATATGGAAAATCCCCAAAAATTACCCGAGTTTTTTCTCAAAACGAAGGATACTGAAGAAACAGCAAGGGCTGTCTGCGATTTCGTCGCAGGTATGACAGACCATTACGCATACCGCGTTTACACAGAAAATCTGCTTCCCAAAAGATGGGAGGAGGGAGTTTAAAGCTATGAACAAATTGCTTTGGGATGTTAACCACAGGGAATTCAGCATATCGGACCACTATTATTTCTCCAAACTACAAAATTATTTCAATCAGTGGGGAATAGAGTGGGATGAAAGGGATGAAAAGCTCACAAGCAAGTTCCTTTCCCCCTTTAATATCCTTGTTCTTTGTTATCCGGAGGAACCTTTTTCGCCACAAGAAAGGAAAGCTATAAAAAAGTTTTTGGAAAATGGAGGAAAGGTTATAATCGCTGCTTATTATAGATGTAGCGATAATGTGACGGAAATTTGCAATACTCTGACCGAAGAGTGGGGGATAAAGTTTCGGGATGACGAGGTGACAGACCCGCAGCATTGTCTTGAAAATGACCCTCTGCTTATTACCACAACAAAGATACCCTTCCCGATAGAGGGAGTCTCCCGTATATTTTTCCCTTGCAGTGCTTCTCTAAAAATAGAAGGAGAGGCAGAGGCATTGATTTTGGGGGAGGAAAGTGCCAAAAGCGATATGGGAGGTGGACAGGTAGTGTTAGGGGCTATGAAGAAGGTAGGAAAGGGGAAATTGATTGCCCTCGGCACTTGTGTTTTCTGGGACAACTTCGCTATAGAAAAATTGGACAATTTGGAGTTCTGTAAATTCCTCTTCACCTCGTTGTAGCAGATGGCAAATAGAAAATGCAGGAAGTGCTCTTGCCTTATCGTTTGTCTTTCCTCCGAAAATAGCTTGCTTTGAAAACTCGTTTTAGTTATTCAATTTCCAACTCACGAAAAAGGCGGGTACGCCTAAACTCTATATCCTTCTCTTACCCAAATTGAGGTAACTATTATTTTGGGGGGAAATTATTTTTGAGGAAGAGCATCCGTCTTGCAAAGCCAAATTTTATGGATTAGAATTAGCAAAATCAATCAATAAGGGTGATTTCCTTATGAGTGAGGAAGGAATTCCCAAAACAGAAGAATTTCCCGACAAGGCATATCCTGGGTTCCTTGAGGTTTTCAAAAAAAGCTGGTGGATTTACAGGGAAAATGGATTCATCCTCTTAAAGGCTTTCTTTTCCCCTCTCTTATCCGTTCTCGTGTTCGCCTATCTTGTCTATTCCATTCAGAAGACAAATTTCCAATACTCCATCTGGTTCACACTTTTCCAGTTCTTCTTTCCACTCGGTATCTCCTATATCTTTATGCAGGCGATACTCGGTCTTTTCCAGGAAAGTGATGTAAGCGAGGAAATGTCGCTTATCCTTTCTTTAATAACGAAGAAACGATCAACTCTCTGGTTTTTTTCAAGCGAAACCGCATGTTACCCGTTAATTTGTTTCTTTTTCTTTCTATCCACTCCTATTGCTTTCTCCTCTCTTTTTTGGGTTATATTTTTGCTTCTTACAATTGGAAGAGACCTCCTTGGTATTAACTTATCCCGTAGGGGAAGCAAAAAGATAAGAGAAGAATTATTGGACTTTGCGGTTGCACTCGCCTTTGCTGTTTTACATGTAATCCCCTTAGTTCTCCCTGCTTTGATAGCTTTTGTCGTGGATAGGGGTAGATTGAGCATATATATCTTTCTGTTCACCAACTTTATTTTTCTTCTGTTCCTAACACCTTTTATGTTCGTCCATCTATTAGTAGCCAATAAGATAAGGTATGATTTTTCTCTTCGCGAACCGATTGGGCAAAAGAGAGCTGCTAAAGTAGGAAAGTTTTTAGTGACCGTTTTCCTTTGCTTTCTTCTCTTCTTTTCTTTCATCAGGATTTGGGGAGAGAGGGACATACCACCTGTAAATGACAGCGACCTCCGGCTAACGATTGTTGAAATCCCACAAGAGCAAAATGCCTATTATGACTTCCAAGAAGCGATTAACAGGATGAGGATTGATGTTTCTCAAGAGAAGTTATCCGATATGATAAGAGGTCGGGCGAGCTTGAAAGAAATCCAGAACCTCCTCAGGCAAAACGAGGAAATCTTTCCTTTAATTGATAAAGGTTTAAAACTTCCTTATTTCCAATCCCCTAATCTTGCTGACCCCACTCAGGTTGACCTCAATGTGAACTGCCCGGAGTATGACAAACTCAGGGACCTCGCACGCCTATGTGTCGTCAAGGCGAGGTTTCTTCTCTCCCAAAAGAAGGAGAAACTGGCATTTGATTGGCTTTTTAATATCGTGAAGATGGGGCAGATGTTAGAGGATAGCCCGCGACCTATTCTTATAACATACCTCGCGGGAGAAGCGATAAAGGAAATAGGCGTGAGCGCTATGCGAGACTTCATTCCGAAAAGCAGCTTGCCATCTGATATTCTGAAGGAATACGCTAAGCAATTGCTCGAATTTAAAGAAAGCGTTGCGGGGCTGAAAAGGGCGGGGAAGATGGAATATCTTGCTTTCGTCAATTCCTTAACGCAATTGGAGAAAGGATTGGGAGACGAACTTATTTTGAAAGGGAGGGAGAGGCGATGGGATGAAAATATGGGGTTTTTAGCAAGGGGAAGGGAAATCAAGTGGTTCTATAAACCCAACAAGGTGCGGAAAATTTTGGCTGATAGGTATCGTGGATTAATGTTTAATGCCGATAAGTTATATAAGGACATAAATTTGCCGAGATGGCATAAGGAGTGGAAAAGGATTGAATTACAAAAGGGTTTGTCTTCAGTTCTCGGTGAGAACTTCATCGGGCGGATAATGTTAGAATTACATATCTATCCTGTGCAACAAGTTTTTGTCCACAAATGCGATATTGATTTTTCCATCTCATCCACTGCCTGCCTGTTCGCTCTAAAAGCTTATAAAAGCGATAAGGGCGAACTTCCTGACCGTCTCAGCGAACTATATCCAGGATATCTTCCTAAAATTCCCATAGACCCATTTGATGGTAAGCCATTGAGATACTCTAAGGAGAAAAGAATCATCTATTCCGTGGGTAAGGATTTGGAAGATTCTGGAGGAAGCATTGGAGAAAAAGGATACTGGTTTGAATGGAAGGACCCAACTTTCAGAATAGAGTTCTGATTCAAATGGAGATGTGGAGAACGAAGTAAAAGTTCATCTAAAGGGATTGTAGACCCCTTGCCATTACGATTTTGCCCGTTCTAACTATTTCCTTTATTCCATATGGAGTAACGAGGGAGATGAAGGCATCTATTTTCTCCACATCTCCTGTAATCTCAATGATCAGGGAATTCTCAGCAACATCCACGACAGTCGCTCGGAATATGTGGGTCAAATCAAGTATCTCTCTTCTTGTCTGAGGCGTCGCCTCTACCTTAACCAGGGCAAGCTCTCTTTCCAACGTGGGGGAGAAGGTATAATCTATAACCTTTATAACATCTATGAGCTTGTTCAATTGCTTTTCTATTTGTTCGATCATCTGCTCCTCTCCATCTACGACGATTGTCATACGGGATGTGGAGGGGTCTTGTGTTATACTTACAGCTAAGCTTTCTATATTGAAACCTCGCCTTTTGAAGAGCCCGGCAACCCTTGCCAGAACTCCCGGTTTATTTTCAACCAGAACTGATAATGTATGTCTCATCTGATCACCTCAATCCACGAGCATATTATCTATGGAACCGCCCGCGGGAACCATTGGTAGGACCTTCTCCTCGGGAGCAATGCGAAAATCTATAATGCAGGGGCGGTCTTTGACTTCCAGTGACTTCTTTATGGCATTTTCTATTTCGCTTGATTTCTCTACTCTTATTCCCACGCAACCATAAGCATCGGCGAGCTTGACGAAGTCAGGAGCGGTAATTTGAACATTGGAATACCTTCTCTGCCAGAAAAGTTCCTGCCACTGTCTTACCATTCCCAGAAAGCCGTTGTTGAGTATTGCAATCTTGATTGGTAGTCTTTGTTGGACGGCTGTAGCAAGTTCTTGGATGTTCATCTGGATGCTACCATCTCCTGCGATGTCAAAAACAATTGCATCGGGACGACCAATTTGAACACCTATGGAGGCAGGTAGCCCAAATCCCATCGTTCCTAATCCTCCGGAGGTTATGAATTGACGAGGATACTTCGTCTTGTAGAACTGTGCCGCCCACATTTGGTTCTGTCCAACTTCAGTGACGATTATCGCTTCACCATTAGTCAATCGCCATATCGTTTCCACAACTTTCTGAGGCTTTATTATCTCGCCTTCTTCTTTATACCTCAAGGGGTGTCTCTCTTTCCATTCTTGCACCCGCTCGAGCCAAAGGGGATGCTTTTTGGGTTCAACATTCTCCAGAATCTGACGAAGGACGCGCTTGGCATCTCCGACGATAGGTATGTGGGCACGGACATTTTTGCCTATTTCTGCTGGGTCAATGTCTATGTGGATAACATGTGCCATTCTTGCGAATGTGGAGACCTTCCCCGTTGACCTATCGGAGAACCGAGCACCCACGGCGATAAGCAAGTCGCATTCCGATACGGCAAGGTTGGCAGCGACCGTCCCATGCATTCCAAGCAGTCCGAGCGAAAGAGGATGTTCCTCCGGTATAGTTCCCTTCCCCATAAGGGAATGGACGACGGGAATCTGGCACTTTTCTGCAAGAGCTACCACTTCCTCAGATGCGCCCGAAATTATACAACCTCCCCCGACAAGAATTACCGGCTTTTCCGCATTCTTTATCGCTTCAACCGCCTTGAGCACCTGCTTCATATTGCCCTCGTAAACCGGACGATATGACCGGATGGAAATTTTTTCAATCGGTTGATAATCAATCTCCGTTGACTGCACATCCACGGGCAAATCTATGAGAACCGGTCCCGGTCTTCCCGTTTTCGCAATATAGAAAGCTTCCTTGACTATATAAGGAAGCATATCGGGGTCTTTTACGAGATAATTATGCTTAGTGATTGGCATAGTTATTCCGGAGATATCCGCTTCCTGAAACGAATCCTTGCCCAGTATATCTCTGCGCACCTGTCCCGTTATCGCTACTATTGGAGAGGAGTCCATATAGGCGGTGGTTATCCCTGTTACCAAATTAGTAGCTCCCGGTCCCGATGTGGCGATACAAACACCAACCTTGCCGGTAGCCCGGGCATAACCATCGGCAGCGTGAGCTGCTCCCTGTTCGTGGCGAACAAGGATATGCTTTATATCCTTCTCATCGTAGAGGGCATCGTAGAGAGGGAGGACCGCACCACCAGGATAGCCGAATATGACCTCAACGCCTTCCCTCTTCAGACATTCAACAATTGCCTTTGCAGCTATCATCCTCATTATTCAATGACCGCTCCTTTCCCGGCGGATGAGACCCTTTCAGCGTATCTTCTCAGATAGCCCCTCTTTATCTTCGGCTCGGGTCTACGCCAGGCAGACCTTCTTCTTGCGAATTCCTCCTCGGAGATGAGAAGGTCTATCCGCCTCGCTGGTATATCTATTGATATGATATCTCCTTCCTCTATCAACGCTATTGGTCCGCCCTCTGCCGCTTCTGGAGAGATATGCCCGACAGCAGCTCCCCGCGTCGCCCCAGAGAAGCGTCCATCTGTCAACAGGGCAACTTCCTCGTCCAATCCCATACCAGCAAGAGCCGAGGTGGGCATAAGCATCTCTCTCATTCCCGGACCTCCCTTCGGTCCCTCGTATCTTATCACAACGATATCCCCAGGCTTTATCTCGCCAGAGAGGATCGCCCGCACAGCTGATTCTTCCTCATCGAATACCCTTGCTCTGCCTTCCCGCTTCATCATCCGGGGAGAAACAGCAGCGGATTTCACGACTGCTCCATCGGGAGCGAGATTGCCACGAAGGATAGCTATTCCTCCTTCAGGGTGATAGGGATTCTCCAATGGTCTGATTACCTCGTCGCCCTTTCTCTCTGCTCTCTTTATTATGTTGCCAATCGGTTCGCCCGTAACGGTTAGGTTTGCCTCGTGGATGAGATTTTTCTTTGACAATTCCTTCATTATTGCGGGTATTCCACCCGCCTCGTGCAAGTCCTCCATATGGTGAGGACCAATGGGGTCAATGGCGCACAGGTGGGGAACCTGGCGGGATATCCTGTCAAAATCATCCAGCTCAAGGGGAACGCCTGCCTCGTGTGCAACAGCCATTAGGTGGAGGACGGTATTGGTTGAACCTCCCAGAGCCATATCAACAGCTATTGCGTTCTCAAATGCTTCTTTCGTCAATATATCTGCGGGAGTTATACCTTGGTTAATTAGGTTCATAATTGCGATTCCTGCCTGTTTAGCCAGAGCCCGACGAGCAGAATGGACGGCAGGGATGGTTCCATTGCCGGGCAATCCCAGACCAAGTGCCTCAGTGAGACAATTCATAGTGTTTGCGGTGAAGGCTCCCGAGCAAGAACCACAGCCAGGGCAGGCAAGCATCTCCAGTTCTTCAAGTTCCTCAAGCGTCATCTTACCGCTCTTGACCATCCCTACGGCTTCAAACATCTTTGAAAGGGATACAGCTTGTCCCTTGTATTTGCCGGCGAGCATTGGTCCACCTGCGAGCATAATGCAAGGTATGTCAAGGCGCGCTGCTGCAATAAGCATACCTGGCACGATTTTATCACAGCTTGCAACAAGTATAAGCCCATCAAACTGATGAGCTTTCGCCATAGTTTCTATTGAATCGGCGATTAGTTCCCTTGAGGGAAGGGAGTATTTCATTCCAATGTGTCCCATTGCGATGCCATCGCAAACGCCTATTACACCGAACTCCACAGGTGTTCCTCCAGCCATCCTTACCCCGGCTGCGGCTGCCTCAGATATTTCTCTAAGATGGATATGTCCCGGGATGATTTGATTGAAGGAATTAGCAATTCCCACAAGGGGGCGTTCTAATTCTTCTTTAATATAACCCATAGCATAGAAAAGGCTTCTATGGGGGGCTCTTTCCAAACCTTTCTTCGCATTATCGCTCTTCATTGGATTAATCCTCCTTCTATTTGGAATTTTAGAATACAACTTTATTGAGTGGATATTCTACTATTCCCTGTGCTCCAGCCCTACTCAACTGGGGTATTAGCACTCGGGATTGGGTCTCATTGAGGACTACCTCCACGGCGACCCAATCTGGGTCGGTTAGGTGGGAGATCGTGGGTTTTTTTAGGGCGGGTAGGATTGAGATTATCTTATCCAGATTATCTTTATGGACATTCATCTTCAAACCAACAAGCTGAGCACCGTTGAGCGCTCCTTGAAGAAGCATAGCTATATCCTCAATTTTCCTTCTTTTCCATTCATCCTCCCAGGCTTTAGGGTTAGCTATCAGGCGGGTTGAGGAAATGAGGATTTCCTCAACGATGCGGAGGTTGTGGGCGCGGAGGGAAGAGCCCGTTTCGGTGAGCTCAACGATTGCATCCGCGAGCTCGGGCACCTTTACTTCTGTAGCACCCCAGGAGAACTCAACCTCGGCTGATACGCCGTGTTTTTGGAGATATTTTTTTGTGAGGTTGACATATTCTGTGGCAATGCGCTTGCCCTGGAGGTCCTTGACACTTTGGATGGAGGAATCCTCAGCAACAGCAAGGACGATTTTTACGGGGCGAAAACCCTGCTTTGAATAAACAAGCTCGGCAACTTCCACAACTTTTGCTTCTTGTTCCTCAATCCAATCCTTTCCAGTGATGCCAGCGTCAAGGACGCCCTGCTCGGTGTAGCGTGGAATCTCTTGCGCCCGGATGAGGAGGGGAGAGATTTCCTCATCATCTATTGTGGGTACATAGGAGCGGGCGCTGGCAGTGATATTGAAACCAGCTTTCCTGAAAAGCTCAAAAGTGGATTCCTGTAAACTGCCCTTAGGTATGCCTAATTTAATCTGCTTCATCTAACCTCCTTTATATTTTGAAAATATATTGATAATTATACAAAACAAAATTCATTGTTTCAAACAAATAGGAATTCCACAACATTTGTACTCCGCAAAAAATATATTAACGAATAAAAAAGACGAGATTGCCACGCCCTCCTGTCGGAGGGCTCGCAATGACGACCTTTCTTCTACCCGTCATTCCGAGGGGTTCTCTCCCGAGAACCCCGAGGAATCTCGTGTTTGTTTTTGAAGGGCTCGCAATGACGCTCCCCTTCGTCATTCAGAGGCTTCCCGTCAGGGAAGCCGAAGAATCCCGTATTTAGAAAGAGGATTGTCAAACCTAACTTTCTATTGCTTGCAATGTGATATTTCAAATCCATCAATGGGAAAATATCTTTTCTTTATGAAATTTTTTAATTTTTTGCTTGCATTGATTTCTCTTCCGTTATATCATTTAACAAACCTTTATTTGTATGAAGCGAGAGGTAATGCTGGAGGTGTATAAGTGATTGATACATTAGAAAAAGAGGAAAGATATATCCTCCTCCTTTCCTCTCTCCTTCACGATATCGGTAAACTCGTCCAAAGGGCGAGCGAGGAGCCTGCTAAGAAGAAACATGAAGAATGGGGAGCCGACTGGTTCGCTACCGCTCAATTTTCCCCCCAGCTTATATCCCCTGCCCTGAAAAACCCGATTGAAAGCTTAATCTACAATCACCATACCTCTTCCTCTCTCCCCCAGTGGGAAAAGCTCCTCCAAATACTTCAACAGGCTGACCGGCTCAGCGCTGGCGAACGCCCAGAAAAGGAAGATACAACCTCGGGCGAAAGGGGAAAATGGGAAAGGGAAGTCCCTCTTCGGTCAATCATTTCCGAAGTTCACCTTGAGGGCAAACCTCCACCCACTCCAACTTATTGGACAGTCCAACCGCTCACTTCTTCATTCGTTGCTCCTCAGCCCCGTGAAATTGCCAGCGCATCAGGAGCCAAATATAGAGACATCCTAAACCATCTTAACTCCAAATTGAAATCTATTCACACAGTCAATTCGCTCCTTGCCCTCCTTGAAAGGCTTCTTACCTTCGTCCCTTCTGAGACGAAAACCGTTCTTGATGAGAAGGACCTGATTAATCCCGAAAAGGACCCCGATATCTCCCTCTACGACCACCTCAAATTGACCTCTGCCATTGCCCTTTGCCTCTACGATGCAGGCGATAATGGCTTCCTTATCGTTAAAGGAGATATATCGGGAGTGCAGAAATTCATCTACACCATTTCCTCAAAAGGAGCGCTCAAAAGCCTCCGCGCCCGTTCCTTATACTTGGAACTCCTTTCCAATCATATCCCGGCGTTGATATTGGAAAGATGCAATTTGCCTCCTACCAATTTAATCTTCTGTGGAGGTGCCCACTTCACCCTCCTTTTGCCTAATATCCCTCAAGTGATTGAATGCTTGGAGAGCATCAAGCGCGAAGTGAATGGATGGTTATGGGAGAGATTCAGGGGGAAGCTATATTTAGCCCTCCAATGGGTCCCCCTCACAAGCGAGGAATTGAAAGGAGAGGGTTTGGCTGATAAACAGGAGGAAATTGCTTCTCTTGTGGAGCGGGATAAACTTCGCAAGTTCTCCCAGTTTTCCCAACTTTTCCAACCACTGGAAGTAAAAATCGGTATCTGTAGAGAATGCAGGGAAGTAGTCTACGAATGCGATGTTTGTAACGGTCAGGCTGATGAATTCAGGGAAATTCAGAGGAGAGAAGAGGAAGAAGAGAGGATACATCTCTGCCCACTTTGTTATTCTCTCTTTGAGTTGGGTGGTGAGATTCCCAAGCTTAAAAGACCCTGCTTCGTTGCAATCCCTGGAGGAGAGATATCTATGCCGGGCAATAATTACCGGCTCATTGAGGCTGATAGGCTTCCCGACCTTATATCAAGGGCGCAGAGAATCTTTTTAATAAATGGGAAACCAGAGGAGGCACCAGCCCATTTTAATACCTATTTCCTTCCCCTTGCTCGCTACATAAAGCTGGATAATGAGGGCAATGCATACGATTTTGACCAATTTGCTGAGGCGAGTTTTGGTGCTAAAAGGATTGGAGTTTTGAGACTGGATGTTGACCATCTGGGACAAATTATGAGTAGGGGGTTAGGGGAGAGCTATTCGTTCTCCCGCATTGCCACCCTATCTCGCTTTCTCACCATTTTCTTTAAAATCTATATTGATGATATTCTAAAGGGCAAAAATGTGGCGGTTGTATATTCGGGAGGGGATGATGCTTTTATCGTTGGTTCCTGGAGCGATGTTCTTGAAAGCGCTTTCGGAATTCAGGGTAAGTTCACTCAATTCACGCAAAATCCCTCATTCACCATATCTGCTGGGTTTCTGGTGAGTGGTCCAAAAGTTCCTCTTTACCAGTTAGCCATTATGAGCGGGGAATTGGAGGAATCTGCGAAAAATTCAGGCAGGAACAGTTTGGCGCTGTTTTTCCCCAAAAGAAGGGAGAGGTTCAGAGTAGAATACAGGCGAGAACCAAACTGGGAGGAATGCTATAAAATAAAGGAATGGAAGGAGGAACTATTGAGGGATTTCGGTAAGCTTGAGGATGGTCATTATGACTTAGAGCTTCCTCGCTCCCTGATTTATCGTTTGTTGGAGATAAGCAGGGAGTTCCAGAGGGGAGGGGGAAAGGATGAAGGAATTGTTGGTACCAATTTCTACCCCTATATTTATCTGATTTATATTTTGGGAAGGGTCAGTGAGAGTCTGAAAAAGAAGGGGAGGGAGCTTGGGGAGAAATGGGCGGAATTCTCTCGCAAGACCTTATTGGTCAGGGAAAATATTCCCCACTTTATGCATTTCGCTCAATGGTTAGACCTTCTTCTAAGAGAAAAAGGAGGTGAAAGTTAAATGAGTTTTGAAAGAGAAAGAGGAAGTGCTCAACAGCAGGGTAGTGATGTATACCGGGAGTGCAAAGCTTTTCTTGCCGGGCTCAAGAACCTTAAAGAGGCACCTGCGGAGAAATTGATTAGCTACCTTGATTTGATGGGAAACGATTTGGCAAAAAGGGTAAAGATAGCCCAGTTAAGGAAAGTGCTTGATGCGTTTGAGAAAATCAGGTCAGCTACGAGGCTTGGAAAGGAAAAATTGAATCTGAGGGAAGAGACACAACCCTTGAAAATTCATCTCGCCTATGCTGCTGGTAGGGAAAGGAGTTTAAAACCTCTACAGGATGTTCTCCAGGTTGCCATAGATAAGGTCTATGATATAGATGATTTCAAGAAGCTGGCTCAGTTCATAGAGGGGTTAATTGCTTACCATAAGTTCTACGGAGGTGAGTAAATATGCAGATTGAAAGACCAATCCTGGGTAAAGTGATAATAGAGGGAAATATG
>JACIXQ010000042.1 GCA_014360465.1 bacterium | reverse complement strand
CCCTTCAGCCCCAACCCTTATGAGTTCAAAATACTTGATTACTACAGGGGGCTCATCGCCCTCAATCCCTTCTCGGTGCGTTTCGTGGGAAGGGCAAATGTGGATTATCAGGTTATGGACTGGCGCATATTAAGGGAAACACGCCAGCTTCCCTTCACCCTTCCCGCTGATACACGTCTTACCTTTGCCAACCTTCATTCAATAGACCAAACTTACCCAGGACTTCTCATCCTGGATGCCACAACAGGCGAGGTGCTTTACGATGAGCGACAGAGTCCTCCCTGCAATCCGCCGGATAGAGTGGTTGTCGGGAGGAATGGCGTTTTGACATTCAATTATCCCAGCGACGCGGGGAAGCGAGTAAAGATATTCTATCGCCCGAGCAAAGATTTCCCCCTTTCAATCCAGAAAGCGGCGAGCAGCTACACGCTCGCTCCAACGAATACCCTTGGCTGGCGGGAATACGCCCTGGCGCTCAACCCCCAGACAGGACGCTGGTGTCTCTTCTTCACTCCTTGCGAAAATGGCAAGATAGTGCTGGTAGATTACTGGTACGGCGACCCTAACAATCCTCAGAAGGTCAGCGGTGAATGGGGTACGATAACGCGTGTCCCTGAGACGGGAGCGGGAATAGATGATGGTAATCCAACCTATGATTACATCGTTGAACTTAAAGGACAGCCTGTGGTGAATGTGGCAAGAGTTTTGGGCATCTCCTTGAAGGTAAGGGTGGCTTGGGAGACTCCAGCGGGGCTCTGGCGGAAGTTGGATTTGGATACTGTGCTCACAACGGGGAGGTGAGAGCGATGAGGGAGAGAGGCTTCACCTTAATAGAACTGCTCACGGCGATGGCGGTTTTCGTGGTGCTTCTGGGCATCCTCTTCATACCGCTCAGTTCCACCCTTACCTCTATCAGGGAAGCCAATATGTATATGGCGCTCCAGGATACAGCTAAGGATATAGGGGCGCGCTTGAGGAGGGAGGTGCCTACCGCTTTTCTCGCCTATGATCCATCCACTCCCATAGTGATTGGAATAGACCCAAACGGGCAGGATATTTGGGCTCCCTATGCCAAGCTGGATATCGTCACACCTATGAAGGAACTCTACTGTGAGGTTTGTGGACAGGTAACTCCTTTCCCTACGCGGGAGCCATCCGCTCCCTATATCTGCCCAAATTGTGGCAACAACGACCAATCAAAGTTGCAGTTGCGTCTACATCGCCCACTTACGCCCAAAGCAACTATAACCCGTTTCTTCATAGGTTTGCGTGAGCCGGGCGTATGGGATGATAACCTACAGGATTACACTGCTGTCAATACCTATCAGAATGTGGATATCGGGATTGGCACAGAGCGAAACTTCTTCACTCTTTATAAGGTGGAGTTTGAGCCGAATGACCCCAATTTTGCCAACTGGCGAAATCCCGATTTCTTCTATGACCTCCACATAGCGCCCAACGGAAAGACTTATATGTTCAATTGGAGGAATATAGCCGTTCCCTTGACACCTCCCGACCTCGATGTTGCTGATGTCTGGCAGGATGCGAATGGCTATCATTTTGTTCCCCTGATAACTTTTTTGCCTCGCTTCGTTCAAGAAGTCCTTTCTGCCCCTTCGGGTTCTCAGACATTCGTAGCGAGCCTTGGGCTATGGGCGGGAATCCAGAATGATGGTACCAAGCTATTGAAACAAATTGTGCCAGCAGGAACTTACGACTGGCCTCATATAGTGGTTATGCATTGGGATGGTCAATCTGGCAGCTGGATATACGATTACGATTCCTGGTCGCAAAGCGCTTGGGACAGTGTGCTTCAGAGATATTTGACCTGGGATTCCCGCAAAGGAGTGGTCAACTTTGCCTTCTGGGCGCAAAGAACGATTTACGGAGATGGAACGACCTACACCTTCTACATACCTCCGCCAAGCGACCCTGTATCGGGAGCGACGATAAACAATGCCTACATACTTTTGAGGTCGGAGGCTGTGAAGGTCAATGGAGTGCTCTGTAAGAGGGTTGAGGCTAATCCCCAAACATATGTTGATTCGGCAGGAAACAAACTCTATGAGTATGTTATGGATTACGATAAGGGGATAATCACCTTCAATCCCCTGAATCCACCGGGACCAAACGAGCAGATAGAAATAACTTATTACTGGTCAACATTGCAGAGGGGAGATACTGTGTGGGTGCATTATCCCTCGGTTGGTGAGATAATGGTTATGGTAGGTAGCGAGAAGGCTTTCAATGCAGAAAGAAAGCATCCTCTCTGGATTATCTACACAATCAAGGTGGAGAATGCGAGGCGATAGAGTATGAGAGGAAACAGAGGACAGGCTTTGATAATAGCGATTGGCATCCTTTTTGTGATTTCAATGTTCGCTGCGATTTACATTGGGATTATTAACAGGCTGTTCACGAGAACGAGATATGAGGAGAGTTCGGCAAAAGCGAGCGCCTTAGCTCAGGCGGGAATTGAGTATGCCAATCAGATGCTGACCCAAAGCGAAGAAGGAGCGAGCTGGCGTCCTCTTTTCGCTCCACCTTATCCTTTTGACCCCAACGACCCTCGCTATCCCATTTATCAGCAATATGACCCCGATTTTGATTATCTCAAATTGGGTGGTCCCGATGGGAAAGGGGCATTCGTCCGTTTCAATATGGGAGATGGAAGATTCCTCTTAAGGGTTACCTATAATTATCGTCCTGATGACCCCCTTTCCTCCTTCATAAAGATTGAGAGCATAGGGAAGCCTGGTAATGCGAGCGAGATAAAATGGGAAGACCCCAATTTTGACCCAACCACTATTGACCCCGCCCTTTATACTCCCTATAAGCGGACATTGGTGGCATATAAACCTATTTATATAACCGATTTCGCGCTATTTGTAACCAATAACAGCAGAAGAGAAGAGTATATAAGACTGGGGGCTCCTAACTGGGTTATGTTCCTTGAAGGTGGGTTAAGGGTGAACGGGAACCTCCGCTGGTTTCCCGTCTTTGACCCACAAACAGGGCAGGTTCTACCCCATTCAATTGCTCTCCTTCAAAACAAGTGGGATAACCTCGTCCATCAGCTGGAGAGGGTAGAGGTTGCAGGAGAAATAATACATCAAGAAAGCCCAAACGAGACGCCTGCGGAATTGCAGGTTCAGGTTGGCAATCAAGCTCCCCAGTTAGCTTTACCCAGTTCTGACCCGAATTTTACAACTTTCAGGGGATATTATCGTGATGGAGTGTTTGATAGACCCGATGTGAACGGTTTCCCTCGCTCAATAACTTACGCTGAGGCGCCGAGGATTGACAGACAGAGATATGTATCGCTGGCAAGGGATAGCGGCGGGATTTATATAAATAATTTCTCCGATATCCAGTATAGACATAATATAGAGAATTTGAGACTTGATTGGTTGAGAAGGCAGGTGACCCCGACCTCCTGGTCGGGTAGCGTATATGTTCCGCCAGGTGTTGAGATATTCCTTGAGCCTCGTCCTTATCCAAACGACCCGAATATTTTGACGACTTCAATAACCATCGTCCGCCATGATAGGGCTTTCCCCGATGGAACCTACACGAGGATATACTGGCTTAGAGATGTGAAGCCAATCATTTACGCAGAAGGAAATATAAGGATAAAGGGAAGGCTTGCTCCAAATGAGGCGCTGACGGTGGTATCAAACGGGACGATTTACATTGAAGGTATGCTGGGCACTCCCTGGGATGAAAGACCAAACGATTTGAGCGCTATAGCTCTATTGGCAGCGGATGCAATCTGCCTTAACACGACCCAGGTTCCCACTGGGCTCCCCTCTATTACCACAACCGCCTCAATAGAATCCGACAATCTTAATGGACAGCCTCCATTCCATTGGCATCTTCACGAGGGAGAATATTTCGTAGCTTCCTTCTATTCCGGACGCTATACTTCCTACAATCCCCCAACTACAACGGGCTTTTCTCCAAACGATATCAAGCTAAGGATTACTACAGCTACTGGGGGAATTCCCGGCTTCTGCTTGGTTGATATGTGGGCTTACAATGTGCAGACACGAAGCTGGCAATTTGTTGGTAATTTCCTACCGAGAACAGTTGCACCCAACTATGAGCTGGTCAGCCTACCCAACCTCAACTGGTTCACTCCTCCAACTCTACCCAATGCCATCGGTGGTATCTGGCTCCAGCCCAATCCCACCTCAACCTATGATGCTTGGATTGGTGGAATATGGGTTGAACCATTGACGGTCAATATCTCCGCCCTACTATATGCCCAAAATGGACCATTCTTCGTCATACCCCCACCGGGAGAATGGAAATTGGAGCTGGGCGAGCCGTTGAACTGGAGAGTTGAAATAAATGGTGCGGTAGTTGAGAACTGGCCTGTAGGAACCTATGATGTAATGGAATGGACGAGCAAGCTGAGCCCGGGGATAGTTGTCATCCGCTGGGACCCTGCTTTGGTAATCAATTCTCCCCGACAAGGGGAGGCTAATCTCCCCAACCTCCCCTATCTGCCGACGAGCCCCTCCTACTTCTATGAGGGAGAGGTTCCGAGATGAGGTGAAGAGAAGATGAGGAAAGGTTTCAAATTAAATAGAATTTATAGAGGTTTATCTATAAGGGAAATCATTCTGAAAAGCGAAGCCCGCTGTCATTCCCTTTCAAAATTTTCCAAGCTCGCGATACTTATTTCAACAGCAGTAATGGTTTCCTTTTTAGCGGTGCTCCCTGCTTTTGGTGGACAGTTCACCTATTCGGCTACGAAGAGAGTATTCAAGGTTTGCAATCTCCTCGTTGACTCGGCAAGATACAATCCGAACGACCCCAACAGTCCTCCCGAGAACAGCGACCCTTATGTCTTCTACATACTTGATAAAAGGGAGGATTTGAAGCCCTATGGTTGGGAACTCGTCAATCCACTTGCCCCGACGACCGTCTCTCCCGAGATAGCATATAGGTGGAATTATGGGGATAGAAGGGACCCTACCAATCCTTACTATGTTGGGCAACCAGTGACGAAGAATATGGCTTGCTATTGGGAGGTCCTGCTCTCGGAGGTAAGCGTGGAGGATTTACTGCAGTTTGACCTCGTCTTTATAACCAATCATCGCCAGACAACATTTTCTCCTCAAGATTTGGAAAAGTTACGCAGGTTTGTGGATGCGGGTGGTCATCTCTGGATAGATGATTGCTCGGGCTTCAGGATAACTGACAACAATTTCATTACTCCCCTTCAGTTCGCAAATGATGGTCCGGCTGGACAGGCAGTAGTTGTTGACCCCTATCATCCTCTACTAAGCTACCCCTTCCAATTAACCTATGACGAGATTTCCCATCTGGGGGATAAGAATGTTGGTAATTATTATATATCGGTATATAATCCCGCCGTTTTGCAGCCCGTAGTCCTCAACTATGCCAGTGGACGCACGGATAAGCCTTATGTGGCGGGAGGGCAATTCGGCTCGGGGCTCATAATCGCTACTTCGGGAGATGTGGGCTGTGATATAAACGACCCTTGCGGAGGGAGGACAACCTCCTCGGGGCAGAACAGCGGTCCATATGCAGGGGAAAACATAGAGAACGCCCATTCTGAGGATATAAAGTTCGTTTGGAATATGATTCTCTGGGCGAGCGTATGGTCAGCTTACAGGAAGGATACGAGGAGGTCTGCCCTCTCCTTTGAGGAGATAACCCCTCCGCTTGATTTGAAATGGCAGTTCACCAAAGATAGCTTCACCTATTACTCACCCACTGTCTGGAATGGTATAGTCGTGACTGTTTCTGACAATGGGGTCGTCTATGCCTTTGACCTTGACCCATATAGGGATATAGATAACGATGGCAATCCCGATGACGGCGTTCCCAATTCATTTGACCCCATCCTTCCCTATGACCTTCTATGGTCATACAATAGTGGAACTCCGCCTTCCCCTACGCCAAATTCTCCATTGATAACAACTATCTGGGATGGCAATTACACGATAGAAGTGGCAATCGTTGCCATTGGCAATCAACTCGTCTGCCTTCCCCTTTATCCCCCTAACCCCCTGGCCCCTGCACCTCTATGGACGAGGAACCTTGCTGGTCCGATAAGATATGCCCCTTCACTTGTAAGGGGAGCCTTGATAGTGGGAGCTGGCGCTGAGCTCTATTGCATTGACCCTAAGACGGGGCAAAATATCGGCGTGCCATTTCTTCTTCAAAATGTGTCCGAAATAACAACATCGATAACTGCCGCTGCCGGTGAAGACCCGAATATAGAGAGGATAGTAGTTGGAACAACGAGCGCAAGCGGACAGGGAAGCATCCGATATCTCGTTTGGAACTGGGGAACAGGACAATTTGAGTCAAGGGGAACTATGCTAACGCAGGGAATTCCGGTTGGCTCAATTATCTTTACTCCAGAGAACCAAATAATATTTGTCACAAACGATGCGAATAACAACACTGGCTGGGTCTATTGTGCTTACTGGCGTTCTACTTCTCCTTTCTGGCGCTACAACACTGGAAGATTGATAACGAGGGAATTCTCACCAGCCGTTTCTTACAAGCATGACCTAATCTATGTGGCAACACCTAATGCGATTTTTGCCTTTTCCCTCCACCCAACCTTCCGAGCCCAGCTTCACAACCAGATAATGGAAGGCTCTCTCCCATTTGTTAGGTATGTTGATAGTTCCGATTCGGGGGCGCAACAAATAGCCACAAGATTGGGCATTAACATCGTTCTACCTCCCACTCCTTTCCCACCTCGCTACGATTTTAATCCCCAGACAGGGGAGATTTTCTTCAATAGTAATATAGCTATGCTTGCTCCGGATACAGGAGCTGCCTACCTACTGAGGATAGATTATAGCTTGCCCGATAGAACACGAGTGAATGAATACTGGTTGATAAGCGATTATTATCCCGTACAGAGTGGAAATGCTTGGGTGAATGGTTACGCTGGGACGCCTAATTGTTTCGTCGTGCCATCAAATCTTATCTGGTGGCGAACAGTTGACCTTGATATGACAACACCTCTTGCCTTCAACTGCGCTCCCGTGGTTTTCAATGATGTCGTTTATGTAGGAGGAACAAATAAGCTTTACGCCTTTTTGGCAGATTCTCGGGTGGCTAAATTGGGAGATAGGATACCTATCATAGATATACAGACGGGCGCTGTATACGAGACGACCAATTCCTACTCGTTCAACGAAGAAACACTGCAGATTCCTGCCCCTCAGCCACCGATAATCTATATTCAGAAGCCATTTCCAGGTGGAATAATGGCTTCCCAAACGATTGGGCAGATAACGAACCTCGCTGGGGCGAACAGGGTGCTTATGGTTTCCTTCAATAATGCGCTTGTAGCTCTGCAACAACCACTCTTTTTAATTGCAGATAACAGGGGTGTAGCAGAGACAGCTGTTGATTTCGGAAAGGTTGACGATGTGGGGAGGGCAAGCGGTGAGTTGCACTGGTCAATAGATTCTGTCAACTGGACTGATTCAAACGGAATTGTTACAAAACAGCCACTTAATTATCCTCAACTTATCAGGCAATTGGATGTAAATTCCTTCCTGATAGCGGATAGTGGGAATAGGAGATTGATAATAACCAATAGAGGGGGAAGCGTGAATTGGGAGGTGGCTGATTTCGGCTGGGCTAATTTCCTTGACCCTAACGGTATGCTCGCTGGCTGGGAGCAGAGAAGGTTTGGGCAAATATCCGATGCCTATCGCTGGACATTCCCCGTTCCCGATCCGACGAATCCCAACAATACGATAATACGCTATCATACCCTGGTGGCTGACCCCGACAATTTCCGCATAATCAATTTCGTTGAGGAATGGAATGCAGGAACTCGTCAATGGGTAAATCGCGCCATACTGTGGGCCACGAGGACCCAGAGGGAGAGCAAACAGTATAGGTTCAGCAAAATTTATCCTATAGAGACGATTCAGGACCCCACCCATCCTCAAGCTGGCGCAATATGGAGAGCTTGGGCGGTTATATCAAATTATGCCCTTGCGGTCGACTACGACGCCACACGCAATGTTCATATAATACAGAAGGAGGAGCCCGGGGTCTCCATAGTAATGATAAACAGGGATTATGAGAACGAACCTTTACCTTCTTCTATGGGGATAGTTTATTCCTTTACGAAAGTTGTTGATACATTTAACTTGCTTCCTACCACTACCAGTCTTCCAGACAAACTATATAAGATTTCCGCCATCAACTCCCTTACAATAGGGTACCATCCGACGCTGGGGACGGAAGAGCTGATGATAACTGGGACATTGACGCCGATTACTCCTCCAGGGCAGGAGCCACTTCCTCCCATCGTGGGCGTCTTTAAACTCGCCTTGCCATCCGCCACATTTGACCCAACTTCGCCACCTATTCCTCCCAATACTCCGCTTGAGCTCCGCTGGTGTTATCTTGCCAGCGATTGGCTATTGACAAATCCGGCAGGAAGGCATTCCCCAGTCCTTGTTGATGAACGCCACTTCCTACCAAGCTATGCGAAGATGCTCGCCACGGGTGAGTATCTGATTTCACTTGCCCATCCCTCTGCGAGCGAGGTGATAATGGTGAGGGAAGATAGGACGATGCTCTGGGCGATGACGGAAATGGCGGAGCCACAGGAAAAGCAGCGCTCGCCGGGGTTTGAACCGATTCGCAGATACTATAGAATAAGACAACCAGTTTTCGTTGACACCCTCAAAGGAGGGGTGATGTGATAATGAGGAAATCGCTACTATTCGCTATTTTAACTTTTCTGCTGGGGTCATTCCTTTGGGCTCAACCGCATGTGGACCTTATAGTAGATGGGAATGGAGATAATGTTTATGGGGCACTTGGTTCGGGAGCGGGTGGGCAGGCAAGTGAGGAAGCTGGACCCGGAGCTACTTTATGGTTCACCATCACATTGCAAAATGAAGATCCAATGGGTGATAGATTCACCCTCTCCTGGAATGCACCCACTGGCTGGACTGTTACATTAAACGGAAATAATTCTCCCTTCCTTACAGATCCAATACTCCCCAATGGCTCTGCTACATATATCTTAGAAGTTCAGATACCTTTAACCGCTGGGCAGGGAAGCCAGACGATAATCCTTGATGCTAACTCCCAGAGACTTCCAAATTCAAAAGTTGATAGCGTAAGGATTGATGTAACTGTTGCCCCCCATGTTGATTTAATCATAGCAGGAAACGGCGACAATATCTATGGAGCTTTGGGTACAGGTGGGGGTGGTAGTGCGACAAGGATGATAGCTCAGGGTGATAGGATTTCCCTTCCGCTTACCCTTCAAAATGAGGATTCCATTGCAGATGCCTTCCGTCTCTCCTGGAACACTCCGCCAGGATGGGAGATAACTGTTGAGGGTAATAATTCTGGTTGGACTACTCCCCAAATTTCAGCAGGGGGACAAGCGAACTATAATATCCAGGTAGTCGTCCCCAGCGATGCCCAAGCAGGCAATTACGAGGTTATTTTGGACTGCCAGTCTCTAACTAACTCCTCCAAGGTGGATAGCGTAAAAATTAGCCTGCAACTCACGGTGATACAAACCGATTTACTAATAGATGGACAAGGAGAAGATATATACGACCCCTCAGGGGGAGGTGCGGGCGGTTCCTCCCAGAAGGATGGCTCTCCAGGAACTTATATACCATTCGCCATCACTCTACAGAACGAGTCTTCATTTGACGCCAGCTTCCAGTTGTCCCTATCCGCTTTCCCTCCCGCTGGTTGGGAAGTTTACATAAACGACGGCACTGACCATCAGCTTTATCCTCCAGCACAGACCTGGACAACTCCTAAAATACCTGCAAATGGTTCAGCCAATTATACCTTGAGAGTTTTCATTCCTGCAAATGCTACAGCAGGCACCTACAATCTGAAACTGATTGCTCATTCAATAGATCCTGTCAACGATACACAACATGGGGATAGCGTCACCGCTACGGTGAATGTTATAACCGCCAAATGCGACCTTTTGATTGAGGGGCAGGGGGAAGATGTCTACGGCGCGATTGGCTCGGGAGCTGGTGGCGAAGCCACGAAGACCAGTGCAGCGGGCACTGCGATACAGTTTGCCATCACTTTACAAAATGAAGATAGTGAACCTGATTCCTACCAAATCTCTTGGAATACACCAAGTGGCTGGACGGTAAGCCTTGACGGTAATAGCTCACCTTTCACAACCCCTCAGATTGCTGGAAATGCCTCCGTTACTTATTCCCTGCAGGTAACCATACCAGCTAATGCAATAGGGGGGACGACCTCAATTATCGTGGATGTTCAATCACAGAGGCTCCCCGATATTAAATTTGATAGCGTCAAGGCAAATGTGGTTGTGCCAAGGGCTGACTCGATAATTGAAGGGAATGGTGATAATGTTTACGGTGCTCTCGGCTCAGGAGCAGGAGGTTCGGTAAGCAAATTGACCGACCCTGGCACAACTGCCAACTTTGCTATTACTTTGCAGAATGAGGATACCGTAGATGATACATTCCAATTTTCCCTCGCCTCTGCTCCAGCAGGTTGGGCTATAACTTTGAACGATGGGACAGCTTCTCATTCTCTTCCTTGGACGACTTCCACAATAACTTCTGGTGGTTCGGCAAATTACACCCTGGAGGTAGCGGTTCCCGCCGGCGCCCCCACTGGGGTCTACGATATCATTTTGGATGTCCAATCCACCGATGCTAATAAAAATTACAAAGTTGATAGCGTGAAAGCAACGGTGCTCGTTACCGGGGTAGCTCACGCCGACTTAATCATAGATGGAAACGGCGATGACCTTTATGGGACATTGAACACGGGAGCGGGAGGAACATCGCAAAAGAGAGGAGAGCCAGGTACCACGGTGCAGTTCCAAGTAACTCTCCAAAACGAGGATATACCTCAATTCCCTGGTATGTTTGATTGGTTCCAGTTTACATGTCTTGCGCCAAGTGGTTGGCAGGTCACTCTGAATGGCAACAACCTCCCCTGGACTCCACCACCCATACCCCGTGGTGGACAGAATAGCTTCACACTTCAAGTCCAAATTCCTGAGGGCGTTACAAGTGGAACCTATAAAGTGATCCTTAATGCCCAAAGCACGGCGAACTCCACCAAAGTTGATAGTGTCACCGCCAAGATTAGCATCATTAACCCTGCTGATGTTTGGCCGATGTTCCATTATGAAAAAATGAGGACAGGCAGGAGCAAGTATGAGGGCTCACCCACAGCGGAGCTGAAATGGGCTTCGCAAACAGGTGGGCAGGTCAATTCCTCACCCGCAATCAGGAGACAACAGATAGAGCAAACCGATGCCCAAACGGGTGAAACTTCCACTGCTTGGGTAGATGTTATCTATGTAGGTTCAAATGATGGCTATATTTACTCCTACGATTGGAACGGCAATCTACGGTGGAGATGGATTGCCGATGCCAATAATCCTTCCCCCATCATCTCCAGCCCCGCTGTGGATGACCAAGGCAATGTCTACTTCGGCGACTCCAACGGTAACTTTTACTGCTTGAAGGACAACTACACCCCAATGGCTCCAAATCCTCCCACTCTCTCCTGGAGCCACAACATTGGGGCAGGAATAAGGTTATCCTCGCCAGTCATAGCGAATGGAATGGTCCTTGTATCAGCCGATAATGGGAATGTCTACGCCTTCTACGCCGATGGAACCCTCGCCTGGCAGTATTCAACGGGAGCGACAGTGCCTGCTGATGTGGAAATTCCTCCCTCCCCAGCTGCCGCTCCCGATGGGACAATCCTTATAGGCGATGGGGCAGGCAGGCTTCACGCCATCAATCCCGATGGGACGCCAAAATGGCAATTCGCCACAATAGGGTCCACAAGCACTCCCCCTATTCCCATAACTTCCACTCCAGCAGTTTTCTGGCCGAGCATCCTCAATCCCTCCATACTCCCTGACCCAAATACCTATTTCATCTATATCACTTCTCGTGATGGGAATCTCTACGAGCTCAATCCTGATGGAACAGAGAACTGGCATTATACGATAGGTAGTCCAATAAACTCCTCACCAGCGGTCTGGTATCCCCATTACACTCCTTTCAAACCCGCCCCTTCACCAGACCAGCGAATAATCATCGTGGGTGCAGACAATGGCAATCTATACGCGGTAAAAATTAATCCAATGGTTTCTCCTCATCAACCAGCTCTTGCCTGGCAAGCTACCACAACACAAGATAAAGCCATAGTATCCTCTCCCGCCATTGGAGCCAATGGCTATGTTTATGTAGGTTCAAAAGATAACAAGGTTTATGCCTTCAATGTGCAAACAGGGGCTCAGCAGTGGGTCTTCTCCGCCCCGCAGAACGAGGTCATCTCCTCGCCCGCAATAGGTTCTGATATGACGGTTTATGTCGGTTCAAAGGACCAGTATCTCTATGCGATACTAACTACGGGAGGAGGATATGCTCCACTCATAGAGAAATATGCCGATAGGACGCAGGTCGCCCCGAATGGAACTATAACCTATACAATCGTAATAGGAAATCAAGGTTCAATTCCCCTTTATGACCTTTGGGTCTACGACCCACTTGACCCTCACACAACTTATGTAGGGGCGACGCCTTTACCTGTCTCCACAGCTGGCAACGCGGTTCTCTGGTATTTGCCAGTTCTTGAACCCGGTCAATTCCTTTACCTTACATTGACGGTTAGGGTCAATCCTGGCACTCAAATTGGAACTTGGATATACAATACAGCTTATCTTTGGGACATCTCCAGCGAAGAGACAGCTGTTCAAGTCGTTATGTGGCCTATTAGTCCTACTCTATATATAACTGACCAGAATTATAATCCACTTCCTACGACAACCTCAACTGCCTATCTCGTTGATGGAAGTACAGAGAACATCGCAATAGTCAACAACCGATATGGGTGGGGAGATAGGGTTTTCCTCAAATTGATTTACCTTCCACCCGATACAACGAATGTCCAATTCTTCCTCCAGAACAGCCTACCTGGTGGCTACTTCAATGCTGTCCATCAGCTTGTAATAGAAGATGACCCTGACCATCCGGGCTATAAAAGAGCAACCGGGCATCTGCATCTTAGACCTAGGGATAATATGCCCACCGCTCCTCCCTTCTTCCCCTACGGGACGCCTCTCGGAGGGGAAGGAACTGGTTGGCGTCTAAGAAGGGAATTCGTCTGGTCGGCAACAGCCCGGATAACGGGTCCGGGAGGCACAACAGCTCAGCAAACTGTTGTCTATTCACAAACTGCAGGGGGGCAGAGGTCTTTCTTCATCGTCAACAATCCGATAAGCGTGGAAATCCTCGGGATTACCCCTCCAAATAATTCCGAGATAGACGCTGGCAACGGCAACTGGGTTTACAATACCCAAAACCCTGATATGTCCAATCCAAACCATTGGATACCTGCTTTCTTCTGCGATTTCGGCGATGTCCAGCATAACCAGGCTTCGGCACACATAACCGTGCGGATACACAATAACTCCTCTATAGAGCTCCATCATATCAGAGTTGAATCCCCTGATATAAAGAGAATGAATGGAAACATAGCGATAATCCCACATTCGCTTCCCGATGAGACGGACGCGGATTATCCCGATATACCAAGAAGCAGGGTGAGAGCTGTTACAGCTGATGGTGTCGACCTTACCCAACAGGATATAAATATACCAGCGAATGGATACACCGATGTTGATATATATGTTCAGGTGCCGATTTATCAACCTCCCGCTGATGGTTATGTCTGGGACCCCACAACTGGCCAATGGGTACCAAACCCCAATCCACCCCTCGGCTATCGCACTTGGAATAGGAACCATCAAGAAAATGCAAACCTCATTGATAGGACATTCATGCTCAGAATCTTCTGGGATAATTACAGGGGACCAAGACAGAGTGGTATATGTAGTTTCTCCAGCCCCTATTGGGGTGCTCCCGATGTCTGGGACCCAGCTTCCGGAAAGCCAGTTAATTTCCAGGAGGAGGCTTACAGAAACCTTATCCTCAGGGTAGTTGTTCCACCAACTCCCAGCCTCACAGTTGATGAATCCGTAATAGATTTCGGGAAGCTTCCACATGGAACATTTCCCACTGCTTTGACCCCCCTACCAAGTAAAACCTTCACCGTGCGGAATACCGGAAACATCAACTTGCTCTATCTCAGGGCTGATAGAGAACATCTCCTGAGCGATGGCACCGACCCATCCATTTTCCTCTCTCGCACGCTTGTTCTCACCAATATAGATTTCGGGCAATTCCCGGCGATTTATGGAACAGCGAGCAATCCAGGTATGATTAGGAAAGCTCCACCCGATTCCTCTCAACCGACTTCCGCCGTCTTCAACACCTGGTTCGCCTTCATTCCCACGGCTCAGCCAGTGGGCGTTTACTCTTCAACCCTTCATATCTATGAGGATTTGAACAATGACCTCGTTTTGCAACGCGACCCAAGTACGGGACAGGCTGTAGAGCCTGAGGCGACGAGCAATCCCGTCCTCAAGGTAGAGGTTAGAGAAGCGCCTCTTTCCCTCCACAAGCCTGACCTTGCTGGGCAGACAATTCAATCGCCAGCTATAGCGAGATTTACAACTCAAACAGGATATGGCGATGTCTATCTCGCCTTCTCCCACTATGACATACCGGCGGAGAATACTTGGAGTCTTTGGATGACGAGGCTATTCGCAACGCCCTTTGCGAATGCTGTTCCCTCCGTGCCACCTACCGAATGGCCAGATATACACATCTACGATGACATCGCGAACAACCGACCAGCATGGGATACTGCTCCCTCCACAGTTATCGCCAGCTCCACGAATCCAGCACTCTTCCCACCTCTTGGTAATCCCTCTGGCGACCCTTCAACCGACCCGCCACTCTACATAAAGCACACTGAACCTTCCTGGTTCAGCGATGCCACAGGCTTACATCTCTTCTGGCGAGGCTGGGCATTCAGACAAAACAGCCAGGTCTGGGATGGAAGGATATTCTATTCTCCCGACGGTTCAACAGCCCTTCAAATTGGCGCAGATGCAAGCTATAAGAACTCTCCTCGCCTGACAATTATTCCGGCAAACTACACTCCCACCAATACGCCCTGGGCTCTGCTCCTTTGGTTCTCCGGCGGGCAGGGGAGCTGGAAGATCTTTTACAATAGCAACCCCATTAATCCCACAGACCTGACTGCCTGGCAGGCGGACAGACAGGTTCCCCTGCCTAGCGAGGTTTCCTACGCCAAAGACCCATTCCCTCTATGGCGGATAATGAATATAAACGGTCAACCAACCCCTGTCCTTGAGCTCATATACGCTGGCTTCCTATCCACAAGGGGTAGTATGAAAATCCTTATGTCGCGTTATCCCTTTGTTTACGATTCCAATACAGGTCGTCTTACCCTATCTGGACAGCTTCTTGCCTTCCCAAGGGTTATAGGAGAAGTTCTTCAGAGGAATGAAAGCGGAACGATTTACTGGTCCAAACATATCTACTGGATGACGAGGAGGGATGACCCAGCACTTGCTCCTCGCATCTGGGCGGACAACAGGGAGATAACTGGCTGGCGCTGGGATCCTGATAAACAGCAATGGTTCGTTGACGACCCACAGCTTGGCAAGATATGGATGGATACTATTTCGGGCACTATAACATTCCAGCAGCCGTTCACGGGCAATGTCACGGCAGAATATAGCCCGCGAGTTCTCTGCCTCACTTCCTCAACCCTTACCGATGCCCAACCAATTGCGGTGGTAGAAAGCTCTCTCAATACTCTCCATCCCCCGGTCGGGCAACCTGGGTGGCAAGGTCAACCTGACCCACGTTCAGCGAAAACCTATCTAAACAGGGATAGAATTCACCTCTTTTGGAGAAGAAGCCATTCTCCCCTTGCCCAAGGACAGGTTACGCTCTTCTACAAGGCACTACGGGTAAGGGCTCTATCCCTCTTGCCTCCCTCTGGAGCTTATGGTTCAACCGCATTTATGGATGCAAAAGGAACCATCTGGGTGAAAGTTACAGGTGGCGCCTACGAATGGTATCCTATGGATCCACTCACTGGAATCATCTACTTCGCACCGGAAGATGAAGGGAAGACGATAATCCTCAACTTCAACAATCAACAGGTCGTACCTGGTCTTGATGAGGAAACCGTTCTCAATCCCGAGAAGATGGTGCCGATAGATAACATAACTAACGAGAGCCAGCTTTCAGCCTTTGCAAATTATTTACCAGGACCATATATGGATAAGATATGGCTCGCTTGGACGACTCCCAAGGCATTGCTTATTTCAATATATTACGAGACATATTCGCCATCATTCTGGCGCTAATTGGGGAGGAATTACACTTCAATTGCTTTGGAAGTTATAATTTTTATAATGAGAAGCTCCTAAAGCAGAAGGAGGTGACTCCCTAATGTCGTTATCTACTCTGTTCCCGAGACCTGATATACTTCTCAATAAGTTTGCCAATGTCTATATATTGGTTTTAATTGCGGCGAGAAGAGCGAAGCAATTAGAACAGGGAGCCCTTCCCTTATTGACAGTACCTTATCTACAAGCTCGTTTTGGGAGTGTAGAGGCGATGAATAGAGAATGGGGAACATCCTTTAGGTCTTTTGAGGAGGTCCTCAGGCAAAAGTCTATAACTCTGGCATTACTGGAAATATTGGAGGATAGAATAGCCGTAGGACGAGAGAGATAAAGCGCGCGGTGGGGAGCTGATTAATCAGCTCCCCACCGCTTTTACCCTAATCTCCTGCCCAGCGTCCGCGGAAAAACGTTACATTCCAAGCATCCCTTATCTGGTAGGCGGTCATCCATTTCACATGTCCATCTACGAAGGCTATGTTGGCACCACCGCTATGGCGAGCATCGTTCTCCGTGCGAGGATTACAGCCAGCGCCGCAACCTCCACCGCTGAAGGCTATCTTCTCCCATCTGCTTGCGCCATCGCCATCGTTGGTTGAATCGCATACGAGGATGCTCTGGGAGGGCTGCTGGTACTCCGCAAGGCTGTTACCTATCTCCTCATAATGGCTCCAGTCTCCTCCGCAATGAGCGATTTTGCCCATACCGTAAGAAAGCCTCGTCCAACCTGGAGGGATGTCCCAGCCACCAGCCGATTTCCCAGAAGGACAGATGAATATCTGTTGATTCTTGACATAGGGGTAAATCAGCAAAAACCATCGGCTATTAACTGCATTCTGTGCCATACCACATTTCCAGTAAGGGGTGCAAGGAAAGTGCTCGTCCCAATCCTGTTGGTATGGTAAAGGTAAGGAAAAAAATGATAAAATGGGAGGAACAATGACTTCATTTTTAAAAGATAGGCGCCACTTCCCCTTTATGGATGTGGCGGAGGTAAAGCCGAGTATACGCATGGGCCATCTTCCGAGCCCGAAATCTTGTTTTTTGGCTAACCTCGGCGAAGCGCCTATAAGGGCCGTATTGAGCCCGGATAGATGTGTGCTAAAAGTCATTGTTCCTCCCCACATCTAATTGTACAAAATAAACGAAAGGAGGTCAATGTAAAATGTTCATCATCGTGGGCATAGATGTCCACAAGGATAAGTGTGTCGCTGCTTTCCTCAACCGGCTTACCGGCGAGGTCAACTATGTGGAGTTCTTCACTACAAGAGCTTCTATACGCAGCTTTGCTGAAAAGGAATTGAGAAAAGATATGATTGTGGCTATAGAGGCAACTTGCAATGCCTTCTTCGTGGCTAACGAGCTGAAGAAATATGTGAGGAAAGTTATAATGGTTGCCCCCGAGAAGCACTACGATGGTAAGAAAACGGACAAAACCGATGCCTATCGCATAGCCCTATCAGTGGCAAATAATACGAACAAACCGTGCTGGATTCCTTCCCCAGTTATTTACCGCCTACGGGAGCTGGCAGGTTTTTGGGTAAGTCTCGACCAAGACATAATAAGGTTGAAGAATAAGATATGCGCTTTGCTTATGGAGAACGGCATCAGGCTCGCTAGCAAGGATGTATTCAGCCAGAAGGGACGGGAAGAGCTGGACAAAGTAGCAGGTGAGCTGCCTCCCACTGCGAGAATGAAGCTGAGAAGTTATCTCCGGCACCTTGATGAAGCGGAAGAAGATAAAGCCACCCTGGAGAAGTATCTTGCTTCCCTTGCGGTAAACGAGCCTGTAGTGCACCTACTGATGACGATACCCGGGGTTAGTTTTGTGGCAGCTCTTATCATCATAGGGGAGATAGGAGATGTTTCCCGTTTCTCCTCTCCCAAGAAGCTAACGAAGTATGCTGGGCTTGTTCCTTCCGTCAATCAGAGCGGGAACCACTGCTACATGGGCAGGATAACGAAAGCGGGTAGGAAGCGATTGAGATGGATACTCGTTCAGGCGGCCAACAACGCTGTGAGGGTAGAGGGAAGATTAAGGGATTTCTATCTCCGCCTGAAGCCCAAGAAGGGACATAATAAAGCAATAGTAGCCTGTGCTCGCAAGATGTTGGTGATAATCTGGCATATGCTTACCAATGGTGAAATATATAGAGATTGTGTGAAGAGGCTTTACAATAAGAAGAAGAGAATTATGGAGAAGAAAGCGGAGAATTATGTTGAACCCGATTTCTCCGATTTAGCTTCCCAACTCTATGAATTTCTCCGCCGTGAAAGAAGCCCCGAAATCCCTCTGGAGGACTTTCCCGAAATGGAAGGGTTGGTGAAATTTATTTGACCTTTCCCATAGATGCGCGTACATCTGCATAGCCTGAGCGATTTGCTTCAGATTGCTCGTGCATGCTGCCTTGCGTGCTTGTTCTCTTGCCCTTGAGAAGACGGGGAACAGAATGGCGGCCAGAATCGCGATGATGGCTATAACGACCAGAAGCTCTATCAATGTAAACCCTCTCCTTGGTTTCATTCGCTTCACTTTTTATTTCACCTCCTTTTTTAGTTTTGCTCCAAGTTGGTTTTCTCCGGCTTCCGGCGGGAAGGAGCACGGAGCATAAGCTCCTTCCCCTTTAGAGAACTCTCATATCGCACTACCTTCCTTTTGCTAACTTTATTTGATTTCGTTATATATATAATGCAAAATTTTGTAAATTTTTTGCAAATAAATTTAGTTTTGTGCAACGCTTTGTAGTATCACTCTTTGACTATGAGCAAGCATACGGTAAAATTTATTTAAAAAGGAGGTTCAAGAGTTGAAAAAGACGATTCTCAGCGGTATGCGCCCAACTGGCAAGCTGCACCTTGGTAATCTTGAAGGTGCGCTCAGGCAATGGATAGCCCTTCAGGATGAATACAATTGTTTCTGGATGATTGCTGACTGGCATGCCCTTACAACGGGTTACGAAAATGCCAGGGAAATAAAGGATAATGTAATCCAGGTTGCTGTTGATTTTCTCAGTGCTGGATTGGACCCCGAAAAAAGCGCCATATTTCGCCAATCGGCTGTTAAAGAACATGCAGAACTCCATCTTCTTTTCTCAATGATTACTCCAACACCTTGGCTTATACGCAATCCGACTATTAAAGAGCAAGCAAGGGAAATGGGATTGATCGGAGGCGAAGGGGAAGAGGAGATGGTAAAGATTAACTACGGCTTGCTTGGATATCCTGTCCTACAGGCGGCTGATATCCTAATCTATAAAGCGGATTTCGTTCCCGTGGGCAAGGACCAGCTCTCTCATCTTGAAATCACAAGAGAAATAGCCCGCAGATTCAATTATCTATATAAGCCTATCTTCCCCGAGCCTCAACCGATAATCGGCGAATACCCTTTAATATTGGGAATTGATGGACGGAAAATGTCCAAATCCTATGACAACTGTATCTTTATCTCAGATTCTCCCGATGTGATAAGGCGCAAAATCGCAAATATGTTCACAGACCCGCAAAGAATCTACCGGAGTGACCCGGGTCATCCAGAAGAATGCCCCGTTTTCCTTTATCAGCAGATATACAATCAATCTGCTTCCGCTCAAATAAAAGAAGATTGTAAGAATGCCAAAATAGGTTGTGTAGACTGCAAGCGAATATGCGCTGAGGCACTGATAGAAAGGCTCGCACCAATAAGAGCCAAAAGGGAAGAATTGGAGCGAACACCTTCCCTCCTAACAGAGATTCTTCAAGAGGGAGCCCGCAAGGCGAGGGAAGTCGCCAGTAGAACTATGGAAGAAGTTAGAGAGGCGATAGGGGCTTGGTGAAGCGACTTCTTTTTTGCCTTGCCCTCTTTACTTCATTTCTTTCAATTAGTCAGCCACTTACTATTGAGGCAAAAAGCGCCATCCTGATGGATTACCTTTCCGGTCAAATCCTGTTCTCCTACAATGCCGATGCAAAGCTCCCACCGGCAAGTCTTACCAAAATAATCTCTGCTTTGGTAATTTTGGAGAGAGGAAATCTTGATGATATCGTTAATGTAGGGATAAATCCCGAGAGGATAGAGCCATCTGTACTTGGATTGAAAAGGGGAGACAAAATCTCTCTGAGGAATTTGCTTACAGCGATGCTTGTTCGCTCCGCTAATGACGCAGCCATTGCCGCTGCTGAATATGTGGCTGGCTCGGAGAAAAAGTTTGTGGAATTGATGAATGAAGAGGCAAGAAAGTTGGGCGCCTATAATAGCCATTTCGTTAACTGCCACGGTCTCCATCACCCCTTACATTACACTACAGCCTACGATATTGCTATCTTGACAAGGAGTGCCCTTCATAATCCAATCTTTGCCTCTATTGTCGCTACCCCCAGAGTGGAAATCAGCTGGATGGGAAAAGACGGGAAGGAGAAGAAAGCAGTTCTTGAGAATACAAATAAATTGCTCAATTCATATCCTTACGCTACAGGTGTAAAAACTGGCTTTACCTCACAAGCGGGTCGCTGCCTCTCTGCCGCAGCCCGAAAAGGGAACTGGCAATTGATATGTGTGGTTCTTAATAGTCCCAACCCTTTTCAAGATGCTATAAATCTGTTTGAATATGGTTTCAATAATTTCAATGCTTATATCCTTGCTCGGACCGATGTGCCTTTAGAATATATCAAGGTCCAAGGAATTCCTTCCAGAATTCCCCTTTTTCCAGAAAACGATATTTGCTTCGTATTCCCGAAAAATTTTAAGCCCACAATTGATGTCAAGAAACATCTCTATAAGACAAAATCACCTATAAAAAAGGGGGAAAATATAGGGATTTTAAAAGCGACTATAGGTAGGGAATATCAATGTCAGACGAAGCTATTAGCGGGTGCGAATGTAAATCCGAGTTTCTCCCAAAGGATATCATCATTTGCCAAATTCCTTATATTTTTTATCTTCCTTTCCCTATTCTTATTAAGACTCTGGGAGGAAAGGCGGAATAATAAACCCAAAATTTTCCTAAGATGAAAGGACTGCCTTTAAGATTATCTCTGCTCTTTCTACTTTGCATATTAGTTTTTATCCTCTCGCTTGTGGTGGGTCCCACTGGTTTACCTGCGGATAGCCTCATTTTATGGCAGATAAGATTGCCCCGTTCCCTTCTTGGTTTTCTCGCTGGTTCATCCCTTGGGATAGCTGGTGCTTCACTTCAGGGCTTGCTTATGAATCCCCTCGCTGACCCTTATATACTCGGGATGTCGGGAGGGGCTGCACTTGGGGCGGTTGTATCCATCCTATTCGGGTTGGAAAAGATTGCACATGGCGCCGGCGTGCCCCTTACCGCTTGTCTCGGGGCTTTCCTTTCTCTATTTCTCGTTATTGCTCTTGCTAGAAGAGATAAAACAATCCCTGTTGAAACAATCATCCTCGCGGGCGTCGTTGTGGGGGCTTTTCTCTGGTCTCTTGTCACTTTGCTTCTTTCCTTTTCAGGTGAGGATGCTTACAGAATCCTCCTTTGGCTGATGGGTAGTTTATCCAATGCAGAATGGAGAAGCGTTAAATTAGCGTTGTTTCCTTCGCTTTTAGGCAGTGTTGCTCTTCTATTTTTCTGGCGAGAGCTGGATGTGCTTGGATTGGGCGAGGAAGTCGCTGGTTATCTCGGCGTGCAAACAGATAAAGCAAAACTATTGATAATCATTTTCGCCTCAGTAGCTGTCGCTGGAGCGGTTTCAACTTGCGGTATAATAGGCTTCGTGGGGTTGATCTCCCCGCACATCGGAAGGGCTTTATTTGGCTACAACCATCGTGTTCTTCTCCCCGCATCATATCTACTCGGTGGCATTTTGCTGTTATTCTCAGATACGATAGCCAAAACAATAATAGCACCAGGTGAACTGCCAGTTGGAGCGATTACAGCACTTTTAGGAGCGCCCTTCTTCGCCTATTTATTGCATAAAAGGAAAAGTTCGTTTTAAATAATTTCAGGAGGTGAAAAATTATGAAGGTAAAGATTAAATTCGAGAAATCTAACCTAACAGTTGAGGGAGAACTCTTAGATAACGAGACAGCGAAGAAAATCTACTCGGCTTTACCCATTCGCTCAAACGCGAACCGCTGGGGAAAGGAGATATATTTCACCATACCGGTTAAGTGCCCTCCAGAAAATCAAAAAGAAGTTGTTGAAATAGGAGATATGGGCTACTGGCCACCTGGTTCAGCCTGGTGTATTTTCTTCGGACCAACCCCCATAAGCGGACCAGGGGAAATCAGACCAGCGAGCCCGGTGAATATTTTTGGCAAAGTGAAGGCTTCCCCTGAGGATTTGGATAAGGTTAAGGAAGGTGAAGAAATACTGATTATAAGGTTAGAATAACCCGGAAAGACAAGACTAAATGCGTTTAACGCTCTCAATAAAATTAATAAAGGTTACGAGTGGGCAGTTT
>JACIXQ010000041.1 GCA_014360465.1 bacterium | reverse complement strand
CTAATCAGAAATAAAAAGGGGAACGAGGAAGTTATTATAAAATGAAAACGCTGTATTTTCAAAATTTTGTTGTTAATTATAGGTAGAATTACTATGTGAAGGAGAAATATCAATAACCAGATTTGTCAATAACAACTCGTTTGGGTTCCTTTCTCTACTTGAAAATCCTTTTACGATTTAGCCATTTGCTGGAAGCTTTTTTTTGAGATTAAATAATAGAAAATCCTTGTCTTCTTTAGGCTATGAACTCCGAGGGGATAATTGCTTTTCGCATTCCATCGTGCAGGATCGCATCTAAAAGTAGATAAGATTGTTCTTCTTTCTAACCAACAAGATTCTTAAAATAAAGCGTACTTTTTAGCTTTACGAATACAAAGTGACGAGCATTGTTTAGAATATTCGAGCTTTCGTTAATTGACAGAGCGTTATCAAATTTAAGGAGGCTAGCTATATTTGTAGTGAGCGGCGCAAGTGCCTTCGGAGGAAACCATACAGGGTCCTATAGGATGAAGGGGGGTGCAAGATATCTTGTATAAGGGACAATCCTCGGGTTCTTTAACACCTCTGATAACCTCCCCACATAAACAGCGGGGATTTTCCTGCGCCACTGGAATATCTAACCCTTCCAACAAGTTTTCTGCGTCGTATTCCGCAAATTCGTCTTTTAGTCCCAAAGCCGTCCCCGGAAGGTAGCCGAGCCCTCGCCAGACGGCATCTTTCGGTTCAAAAACCCGTTCCATAATCTCCAAAGCACGGGGATTTCCTTCTTCACTGACAACTCTTTTGTACTGAATCTCTACATCCGCCCTTTTATTCTCAAGCATATCCATAAGCATATAGATGGATTGAAGGATATCAAGGGGTTCAAACCCAGCTATTACGCAAGGGATGCCATATTCTTCTGGAATAAATCTATAAGCTTTAGCACCTATTATTGTTGAGACATGACCAGGACAGATGAAACCTTGGATATTGATTTCTCCCATATCAAGGATAGCGCGCATAGCAGGAGGTATCAGCTTGTGTAAGCTTAGGACTTTAAAGTTGTTAATACCTTCCTCTTTAGCCCGTAATATCGCAGATGCTACGCCAGGAGCCGTTGTCTCAAATCCAACAGCAAGGAAAACGGTGAGCTTTGTTGGGTTCTCTTTTGCGATTTTTAGGGCATCAAGGGGGGAGTAGACAACCCGAATATCTGCTCCTTCAGCTCGTTTCTTCTCAAGGCTTCCAGTTTTCGCAGGGACTTTCATCATATCGCCAAATGTCAAAAATATTGTATTGGGGAGGGAGGCGAGGGTAAGCGCTCTTTCAATATCCTGCTGTGAGGTGACGCATACGGGGCATCCTGGACCAGATATGATTTTTATCCTTTTGGGTAGCATTTCCCTGATTCCGAATCTAAAGAGAGAGACAGTATGTGTCCCGCATACCTCCATAAAAGTAGCTGGAAAATCGTAGCGCTCTATCTTTCTGATTAGTTTCTGAGCGAGCTCTCTGTTACGGAATTCCTCTATGAACCTCATTCTTCCGGTAGATGGGCGAGTATATTCAGCATTGTATCCGCTTCTTCTTCATCTATTTTGGAGATGGCGAAGCCGGCGTGGATTATCACATAATCACCTTCGTTTATATCGCTTAGTAGTTCCAATGATATTTCTCTTTGCACGCCGCCTACCTCTACAATTGCTTCTTTTCCTTGGATTTTCACAATTTTAGCTGGTACGCCTAAGCACATTTTTATCTTGCCTCCTTCAAAGCGCGTGCTATTGCTACCTGACCAAGCGCAATGCCACCATCGTTTGTAGGCACATTTCTATGGCTAAGAGGTTGGAAACCTTCTTCTCTTAATCTTCTTAAAGCGGTTTCAAGCAGGAGGGAATTCTGGAAAACACCACCGCTCAGGGCAACGAGGTTTATCCCGGTCTTTTGTCGCAGAACTTTCAGAACCCTTATCAACATCTCCACAAGACTTCTATGGAATCGCGAGGCTATATATTCCTTAGTTTTTCCTTTTTCCAAATCTTCAATGATGCTATATATTAAAGGTAGGGGATTGATGATTATTGGGTCATCACCTTGCAGGTGGAATTCATAGAATTCATCGCATTCACTGGCTATAGCGTTCAGTTCGGATGCCGCTTGCCCCTCATATGTATTTATATGGCTTATTCCCAGAATTGATGCTACAGCATCAAATAATCTTCCAATGCTGGAAGCGAGGGGGGAATTGAAACGATTATTGACCATCTGCCTAATTATTCCTACCTTTTCCTCTCCTAACTCTTTAAGGAAATTATTGAATTCGCCAGGCAGTTTCTCAAAATCCTTCCAATCCAATAGTGTCAGATAGGATAGGGCAACTCTCCAGGGTTCCCTAACGGCTAACTCACCGCCTGGTAAGGGGATATAGAGGAGATGTGCCAGTCTTTGAAATCCCCTATAGGTCGTGAGCATTATCTCGCCACCCCATATTCTTCCATCCAAACCGTAGCCCGTTCCATCCCAGGCAACGCCGAGGACTTTTTCGTCTAATGGAACCTCGTTATCCACCATACAGGAGACGATGTGGGCGAAATGATGCTGTACACCAAGGGAAGGAATCTGGAGCGAGCGAGCAAATATAGATGAATGATAGGATGGATGTAGGTCGTAAACCACAAGTTTTGGTTTGATGTTGAGCAACTTTTTGAAATGTTTTATTGTTTTCTTATATATTTCGTAGCTATCTGCTGATTCCAAATCGCCGATATGCTGACTAAGAAACGCCCACTTATCCTTGGCGAGACAGAAGGTATTTTTCAAATCGCCACCGCAGGCGAGAATATCCTCCCCATTTATTGGAAGCGGCAAGGGTAGGGGGACATAGCCTCGTGAACGCCTGACTAATCGTGGTTCGGAATCAACTACTATTACTACGCTATCGTCGCATCTTGAGACAATGTCCCTATTATGAAAGAGGAAAGCATCAGCTATACCCTGAAGGTTTTTCCTTGCCTCCTCATTAGAGGAGCAGATAGGATTATCGCTGAGGTTTCCACTGGTCATTATTAAAGGAAGCTCGCATTTATTGAGAAGGATATGATGGAGTGGAGTGTAAGGAAGAAATAGCCCGATGAGTGAGTTTTTAGGTGCGACGGAGGGAGCCATCTGGAAAGGTTCCTTCTTCCTGAGGAGGACGATAGGAGCTTGAGGAGACAATAGGAGTACTTCTTCCTCGGAGGATATATAAGCATATCTATGGGCAGTTTGAATATCTTTGACCATCACGGCAAAGGGTTTATAGGGGCGTTGCTTCCTTTTCCTTAATTTTTTCACAGCCTCTTCATCAAGGGCATTGCAGGCAAGATGGAAGCCTCCCAGACCCTTTATGGCTACGATTTTGCCATTCAAAAGAAGGTGAACGGCTGTGTCTATGACATTTTGATATATTCTTTTTCCGTCTATTTCCAGCCAAATATGAGGACCACATTTGGGACAGGCAATAGGCTGAGCATGATACCTTCGGTCATTTATATCCTCATATTCTTCACGGCATTCGTCGCACATTTTGAATTTTCGCATACTTGTTCGTTCCCTGTCATAAGGAAGATTGCGGATAATCGTGAAACGAGGACCACAATTGGTGCAGTTTGTAAAAGGATAGAAATAGCGTCGTTCGCTCGGCGAGAAGATTTCTTCAAGGCAGAGCGAACAAGTCGCAATATCGGGAAGGGGGAAAAGTGTGTTAACATCGCCTTCCTTGCTTTTCTCTATTTTGAAGTCTTCATATCCTACAGGAGGTAGACTTGATATGGAGATGGATTCTATGATTGAGAAAGGGGGAGGGGAATTTCTCAATTGTTGGATGAATATTTCAAGGGAATGTGGTTGCCCTTCAATTTCTATGAGCAAACCTTCCGGAACATTCCGGGCGAATCCTTTAAGGTTCAAGGAAAGAGCAAGTCGGTGGACGAAAGGGCGAAAGCCCATCCCCTGCACCGCTCCTTTTAGGAGTAGCTGATATCTTAATATTTTTCCTGCATAGGTTCTTTTTAGTGCCCTCATCTTAATTAAAAGAGCGAGGTGTAGGATATGCTTTATTTCCTCAGGGCAAATCTATAATGAAAGTTTCCCTCTCTTAATCTCATCCTCTAATCTCATCCTCCTACCTTATAACCACTTCAAAGGTGCCAAAGTTTTAACCCTAAAAAATTATTTTTTCAAGGTTAAGTGATGGTGTGAAATATTTTGAGAAGAATCCGAGAATAAAGGCGAATTGCTCAGCGATATCTTTTTTCTTCATTCAACGCTGGCAATTTTCCAATCGTCTATCACTGCGAGTTCAAAGTCAGCACTTTGGCAGTTGGGACAAACATCAGAAGGTGAATTGACGGGGAAAACAGTTCCACATTTTTTGCAAGTTGCTTCCATTCCGGCATCTTTCAACTCAAAGGTGGTTTCTTTGAGGAATGTGTTTTCCTTTAGCTCATCCAATATTTCCAGGAGTTCTTCCTCGTCAACCCCAGCAGCCGGGTTGATAAGGACTTCTACCCTTTTAATACTCGGGATATTTTTCTCCTGAGCTATTTCCAAGACTGTTCTCAATATGCTCTGTGCTCTGCCAGTTTCATGCATTTTCTAAACCACTCTCCTTTCGTAAGGCGGCGAGTATCTCCTCGGGTGGTATCTGTTCTTCCCTTTCGTAAGCCACTTTCTTGGGGACAAGCCCTAAGGCAAGGGCTACACCGTATATTATCGCTTCAGGGCGTGGAGGACATCCAGGGATGAACAAATCCACTGGAATGACCTTATCCAAACCTCCAACGACATTGTAAGTATCAAACCAAATGCTACCACCTGTGGCACAGGAGCCTATGGCTAAAACCACTTTGGGGTCAGGGGTTGAGTCATAGAGACGTTTCAAAGGTTCAACCATAGGGCGGGTAACTGGACCAGCGACTATAAGGACATCAGCGTGTCGGGGTGAGCCTACGAGTTTTATTCCGAAGCGTTCCACATCGAAGTAGGGAGTAAGGACATCCAATATCTCAATATCGCAGGCATTGCAGCCGCCGGTGTTTGTGTGGAATACCCAAAGTGACTTACCGAAAGCCTTTGCTGAATATCTTCGGATTATCCCTTCTCTAAACATATCTTATTTTGGTCACTCCTTTCCTAATTATAACCGGTTATTTAAAGGGAGCCAAAACAGAGGCAGCGTGGAGCAAGGGATAAAGGAGCTGAGGATAAACGCCGAATAGGAAGGTGAGAATGGAGAGGGTGAGCACGGGAAAGAGGATGCTGAGCGGTGCTTCTTTCGCTTTTGCTATTGCCTCGTTTTTCTCCTTACCCCAAAAGGCTGTATAGGCAGCGCGCACGGCGTAGAAGAGGGTGAGGAGGCTGGAGAGGAGTGTGAGGACAAGAAGCCACCAGAGATGAGCATCTGCAGAGGCGATTATCAGGGTAAGCTTGCTGAGAAATCCCGCGAGGGGCGGGATGCCACTTAGGGAGAATGCCCCGATGAAGAAGCAAGCCATAGTTACAGGCATATGCTTGCCAACACCACCGAGGTCGTCTATGTTTCGCAAAGCGATGGAATAAATTATTGCGCCAACACACATAAAAAGTAGTGGCTTGGCAAGGATGTGGCTCACCAGTTGGTAAAAGGCACCATAGTATCCCAGATAAGTGCCCACACTCAAACCCATAGCAATGTAGCCTATTTGGCTTATGCTGGAGTAAGCGAGGAGCCTCTTGAGGTCGCCCTGAACCATAGCGAGAAGTGCCCCCAGAATCATACTGAAAACGGCGAGCACCAAAAGGGAAGAAGCAACCGCTCCATAAGAGGGGAGAAAAAGACCCAAGGTGCGAAGGAGGGCATAAAGTCCCGTCTCCGTCATAATGCCCGAAAGAATAACGCTTATAGGTGTGGGCGCCTCCGCATAAGCATCGGGAAGCCAAGGGTGGAAGGGCGCCAGCCCTGCTTTCGTGCCGAAACCAACAGTGAAAAGGACAGCTGAGAGAAGAATAACATTGGCCGGTATCCGAGAGATAATTCCCTTTATATTTGTGAAAAGAAGAGGAGAACCAGAAATGATGAAAGGAGCGGAAGCTGAATAAACGAGAACGCAGCCGAAGAGGGAGAAAGTGACCCCAATGGTTAATAGCAGAATGTATTTATAACCTGCTTCCAACCCTCGTCTATCCCAGTAGAAAGATACTAAAAGGGCAGAAGCTATGGTGGTTGCTTCAATGGCAACCCAGAGGATTACGATGTTATTCGTTGTAACGCTCCAGAGCATAGTAGAAAGGAAGAAGAGGAAAAGGGAGTAGAATATTCCGAGGCGCCGCTCGAAGATTTCTATTCCCACCCTTCTTATAAGGGGTTCCTGTCTCATATATCTGAAGGCGAATATGGAAGCCAAAAATCCTACAAAGCTTATGCCGATGACGAAGATGGCACTAAGAGGGTCTATAAGGAACTCCTCATTAAATGCGCTTATGTATCCCTCATCAAGAACCCTTTGCAAGATGGGAATAGAGAGCGCGAGAGGGATGAAGGAGCCGATAATAGTGAGTGGTTCCTTCAAAGTATATGAGCGGCGTAGGAGAAGGACAGCAAGGGAAAATGGTAAAGGAGAGAGAACAAGCAACAATATCAAGTTAGCGTTTGTGCAGACCATTTTTCACCTCTCACCAGTGGAGTTCTGTAAGTTGATAAGTATCGGTGGTGCCCGCAACTTCCCTCAAACCTTTGATGATATAAAGGAGCATATAGACTCCTAATACAACATCGGTAACGATTCCGATTATCACTGTTTCGTGGAGCCCGGGCGCAAGGCTTACAAGGGAAAGATGGGCACCATTTTCCAGCAAACAAAGACCTATCGCTGTCTTAAAAGCATCTCTACGTGTTAGAATGCCGTAAAGCCCTAAAGCGAATATCGTGAGTGAAACAGCGACATTTGTCCGGAACGGTTCCTCTGTTGCCATAGATGTAGGAGCAAGGAAATGAACATATTTGTGGGTCAGTTCATATAGCAGAACAACGAGCACTGTGGCAATAACCGCTGAAGGAGCGAAGCCAATTATCGCTTTTATTTCATACTCGGGAAGCCCTTTTATGAAGCTTAACAGTAGCCAAGTTATGATGAGGAATTTTGTTATAAAAGCGACAGCGGACCAAATGAAAAGGGTTGGTGCTGCCGTTGCGTAAAGGGCGATAATGGTTGTCATAAGAAGCGCTTGCACTGCGTAAATGTAAGTGGCGTAGCGGAGATTGCGGGTCGTAACTGCTCCAAATGAGGTGACTATCATAGCGAAGGATAAGGAGGAAATTAATTTGACTATAGTTTCGCTATATTCCATCTATTTCTTCCTCCTTTCTAAAACCTACCGTCATATGTCTATCAAGAACGCTAAATGGAGTATAGCAACGACCACACCTCTTACAAGTACCCATATAAATCTTCTGCTCTATTAGAAGGTCGTGCTTATCGGGAGTAGCCTCCTCAAATTCTTGTGACATCTCAACTGCCCTTTCCTGACAAGCCTCAGCACATCTTCCGCAATGGATGCATCGTTCAAGGTGCCTCCTTATTATCCTCCATTCTGGTGATATATCCGTTACCTTTATCAGCCTGGCTGGGCAAACGGTGGCGCAGCCACCACAACCCGTGCATCGCTCCGCATTTATCGTCACTTTACCCCTAAATCCCGGGGGAGTAGGGCGGGGCTCAAATGGATACTTCAGTGTTACTCTGCCTGCTTTTAATCCTACCGATAATTGCTTGAGTTTGCTTGATATCATTGCGTTACACCCCCAATGTTGAGAATGCTATTGCCATAAATGAGGCTGCTATAAGAACCCTGGCATAGAAGCCCAAGGCTTGGTCTATTCTAAGTCGTGGGAAAAGCGCTTCTACTGTTGTTGCGAGGAAAAGGATGATGAAGGTTTTTATTGCTGTGAAGATGAAGAGAGATGCTCCGGTAGCGCCTGGCCAGGGAATGAATACGAAAGCTATAAGGTAGGCTATGAGAAGCTGGCGGAGAACAAGCCCCCATTTGAAGAGGGCGAGTGTGGGACCTGAGGCTTCAAGCAAAACGCCACCAATTAGTTCTGTTTCCGCTTCAGCGAGGTCAAAGGGAAGTTTCCCCATCTGTGCCTGCATAGCGAGGAACATTGCCAAGATAGCGAAGAGAGAGGAAATCTGGACTCCGTATACATTCCCCCAGGTGATTAGATGGGAGATATTGAAGCTACCAGCTTTAATCGCGCAGGAAAGAAAAGCTGCCGCCATAACTGGTTCAACTATTACGAACATCATAACTTCTCTTCCACCCCCAACGACGCCGAAGGGATTGCCCATAGAAAGTGAATAAAGGACAAGACAAACCGAGGAGGCGGTAAGGAGATAGACGAAACTAAGCAAGTCGCCTTGAAGCGCGAGGATGAATGTGGCACTTGCCACACAGGCGATATATAGGACCGCAAGGATTGACCTACTGATATCTTCTTTACCGAAGAGCTTTAGAAGGTCAAGATAAGTCTGGTGGATGGGAGGACCCATACGTGAATGTATCCTCGCCCGCCATTTTCTCATAATACCATCAAGTAAAGGCGCTATGAGAATACATAGGATGGTTATTATTCCCGCCTGCAGATAGCTCATCTCCTTCCTCCTTTTCGTGAAATCTCGTACATTTCCTTTTGGGAGAGGAACTGGCTTTCTCCAGTTGAGCGGTCTATTATCTCAAATCGCTCTGTGCAGGAGATGCAGGGGTCCACGCTCCCAATTGTAATGGGGGCATCTGCTATAGTGGTTCCCGGTTTGAACATCCAAAATACGGAGGGGATATTCATATAGGATGGAGCTCTGACCTTCCATCTATAGGGGCGGTTGTTCTCCCCCAACATAATATAGTGGAAATCCTCACCACGAGGTGATTCCGTGGCTGACATATATTCACGATAGGGAGGCAATTCCTCCTCTATCTTGACCATTGTTGGTCCTTCGGGAAGTTCCTTCAGTATCTGGCGCATCATCTTAAGGGACTCGATCGTTTCGTAGACCCTGACAAGTGCCCTTGAGAGAACATCGCAACCATCAAGAACGATGACTTCGAAATTGAGGTATGGATACGCCTGATATGGATGGTCGCGCCTCACATCAATATCAACGCCGGAAGCCCTCGCAGTGGGACCCAGTGCACCTGTTAGTCTCACTTCCTCTGGGGTCAGAATACCGACTTCCTTGGTGCGGGCTATGAAGGCGCTATCGTTGAGGAGAGTTTTGCAAAGCTCCAGAGTTTCCGCTTCGGTTTGATCTATCACCCGCAATAATTCCTCCCTTATTTCTTCCGGTATATTCCTCCTTGTCCCCCCGACAAGGTTCATCCCGTAATTTTTACGGTTGCCAGTTACCCTCTCTGCCATCCACATTATTGGTTCCCTTATCCTCCAAAATTGCATAAAGAGGGTATCAAAGCCGAGGATATGACAGGCAAGCCCTAACCAGAGAAGGTGGCTATGAACTCTCTCCATTTCCAGGCAGTAGGTTCTTATGTATTTAGCGGGAAGGGGGATTTCTATCCCCGCAGCTGCTTCAACTGTCTGGCAGTAGCAGACAGAATGGGTGAAACCACAGATGCCACAAATCCTTTCGGCGATGAATGGAATCTGATTGTATGTCAGCTGACTTTCCGCGAGTTTTTCTATGCCTCTATGAACATAGAAACCCCTGTGGTCGGCTCCCACAACATTTTCACCTTCTATGAAAAGCCTGAATTGGATGGGCTCTTCCAGGACGGGGAAGAAAGGACCAATGGGCAAGGCGGTTGCTCCGGGAGGGGGCTCTTTGAACTTGAACTCACATCCGGTCGTTGGTGGAGGTTGATAATTATAGGGGACTTCTTTTCTGAGGGGGTAAACCCCTTCTGGCCAGTCATCAGGGAGAACTAACCTGCGTGGGTCAGGATGACCCACGGGTTCAACCCCGATGAAATCCCTCACTTCCCTTTCCGCCCAGTTTGCTCCGGGGATTATGGGGGTGATGGAATCTATTTTTGGGTCATCAGGTGGAACTTTGAAACGAAGGGCCACTCGGAAGTTATCTTTATCAAAGGCGAAGAAATGGAGGACTTCAAAGTTCCCGTGAAGAGGACGGGCATCAGTGCCAACGCTTATCGTGTATCTCGCTTTTAACTCTTCAAACATAATCCTTGTTGCTTCCTTGACATATTCCCTCGGCAAATCTATAAAAAGGCGACCAGGCAGAGATTTTACATTCTCTGTTTTATCTTTAAACTTCTCCAAAACCTGTTGTTCTATCGTGATTGCCATAGACGAAACACCTCTTTTATTTTAGACCGAATATCAAAAGTAGAGCTATTGCCAGCCCAATGACCTGCCATAGGATATAGGTTTGTAGCAAGCCCGAATGGGCACGACGCAGTTTATCTATGAAGCCTCTCCCCATTTTTATCAGAGGCTCATAGACATCCTCCCCAGGCGAAGCGGATAAACGCCCCAATCGCTCCACTCTTGGGAGAGGGAGGTTCGGAATATTTGACCATATCCCCTTCCGCAGGGTGAGGAAGAAGCCGTGGGAATGGTAAATAAGCGTCCTTTGGGGTGGCATCGTTCCTCCCACCCACACTTCGCTTTCCTTCTTGGTTCCCCTTATGAATTCATAGAAGATGGCGCTCAATATAGCGAGTGAGAGAAGGATGAGAAGGGGATTCCAGATAGCAACAGCTAATCCTCTCAGCTGGGGAGTGATGGAAAGACCTGTCCCGAAAAGTTGGCTGTAAGAAGGAAGATTCGGAATGCTGTCCTGCAGAGAGAAGTGGACTACTTGGAGGGGATAAACGGCGAAAACGCCCATCAAAAGGCAAAAGGTGGCGAGAACAAACTGGGATATTTGCATAGTGAGGGGAACATCTTCTCTTTTCTCATCTATCCTCAGTCCTAAGAAGGCGGAGCCGAGATACTTCAGAATATATGCTATACTTATTCCCCCGGCAAACAGGGCGGCCATAGCCCAGATGGGGAATTCATAATGTAGCTTTGCCGATAAAGTCGCTGAGAAGACAAGTAACCACTTGCTCACGAAACCACTGAAGGGGGGCAATCCCCCTATCGCCAATGCACCCATAACAACAGCGAAGAAGGTATATGGCATAGAGCGGATTAGTCCTCCCAATCTCCCAAAATCCCTTGTCCCCTTCCTATAGAGGATTGAGCCAGCGCTTAGGAAGAGGAGCCCCTTGAACACGGCATGATTCATCAGGTGGAAGATACCAGCGCAGAAGGCAAAGTAAGATAAGGGTGTATTCTTGGGAAGAAGAGCCAAACCCACACCTATGCCCAAAAGTATATATCCCATCTGCCCTATGGAGGAGAAGGCGAGAAGCCTCTTTATATCCTCCTGCTCCAATGCCGAGAAGGTACCGAATGTTAGAGAGAGAACGCCAAAGAAAGCTATTATAGCGCCCCAAACCCCCTGCTCTGGGGAGGGAGGAAGCATCCAGAGGAAAAAGCGGAGTATCCCGTAAACGCCCGTCTTTATCATAACCCCGGAAAGGAGAGCGGAAACTGGGGAAGGAGCAGCGGGGTGAGCATCGGGAAGCCAGAAGTTGCCGAAAGGGAACATACCAGCTTTAATTCCAAACCCAATTAAGAAGAGGGCAAGTATGGAGTGAAGAATCACTGGGTGTTGTTGGGATATTTTTGGCATCGTTCCTTTGAAGATGAAGAAATCAAAGGAGTTTGTCTGCACGAAAAGAAGGGCGGTGGAAATCATTATACACCCCGCAGCGATGTGAGACCAGAAGAAATAACGGAAGCCAGCGAGGAGATTCTCGGGCCGCTCGCTCTGGTAGATTACAAGTAGATAAGAAGTAAGGGTCATAAATTCCCAGAAGACAAGGAAAGCGAACATATTTTTTACGCTAACAACCCCTATCATCCCCAAAGTGAACAGGAGAAGGAAGGGATAATATAGGGCGGTGTTCTTCCTGTAATGCTCGATGTATCTTATAGAATATAGGAAAGCAAAGATAGAGATAAAGGAAATCACCAATATGAATAGAGCACCGAGCTTATCCACATAGAAGATACTTGGAAGGATCGCCTCTTCCATAATGTATGTGGCATTTCCCTCTCCCATAAGGAACGACAGGGAAGCGATAAAGGTGAGAAGATTGCCGATAAATCCGAAGATGAAAGCTATCCAACCATTTAGAATAGCCCATCTACCAAAAATGGCGGTTAGAATAGCTCCAACCAATAAAATACCAAATCCGCAAAGCAGAAGTTCCGTTCCTGTCATACTATCACCTCAAAAATCTTTACCAAGTATATACCCATCAGGGGAGCTAATATTGTGAACAAAGCGAGCAAAAGGAGGATTGCGTTTATATATAAAGGCACTGGGCCTATAGCCTTTCCCTCTATGGGGGTCTTTTCTTCACCCATAAATACCCTATGGGTAACCATTATGAACCAGGAAAGAGAGATAGCACTCTCCAAAATGGTGAAAACCGCGGCTAGCGTTCCAAGCCAGTTGTGAAGAGCTATAGCACCAAGGACAATGTAGAACTTACTGAAGAAGCAAGCAAAAGGTGGGACACCAGCTATGGCGAGGGTGCCAATTGTGAAGGTCTCCGCAACGACCGGCATCTTGGAACCCAAGCCCCCTATCTCGCTTATCCTCCTTGTTCCCGTGATGTAGGTAACGACGCCAGCACAGAGAAATAGAAGCCCCTTGGCAACCGAATGATTAATTATATGCAGTAAACCACCTCGCAGAGCAAGTGGAGAACCCATTAGCCCCAAACTCAATCCGAGAAGAACATAACCTATATGTAGGATTGTGGAATAAGCCAAGAGCTTCTTAATGTCGTCCGCTCCAAGAAATGAGAGCAAGGCAAAAAGCATGGAAAAGAGCGCCCATAAAGCAACCAAAACGCCGAGCGCCTCGGGGTAGCGAGCGTAAGGCGTGGTGACCATCCTAGCTATTAAGAAGACACCTACTTTCACCATTGAAGCCGCATGAAGATAAGCGGAAATGGGCGTTGGGGCTTCCATAGCCTGTGGAAGCCAAATTTGGAAAGGAACTTGCGCTCCCTTAGCTAAAGCAGAAATCCAAAGGAGAATGAAAAGAGTGGCTTTGAGCGAAGGCGAAAGCAGGCGCACTTCCTCAAAATTGAAAGAGTGAGCGTAGATGGCGAGAATAGCCAAGCCAGCAAGAAAGCAAAGACTACCCAGGGATGTCGTAATAAGGGCAGTGAAGCCAGCTCGTAATGCGTTTGGAGTTTCGTAAAAGCCTATCAGGGCGAATGAGCATATGGATGTCAATTCAAAGAATATAAAGAACTGGAAGAAATTTGGCGCTATTGAGACGCCGACCATTGCTCCAAGGAAAAGGAGGAGCCAGAAATAGTACCTTCCTTTGCCATTGGATAAGGGGTGTTCTTTGTTGCCTTCACTAAGATAAAAGGAAGAATAAACGACAACGAATAGCCCGATGAATGTTGTGACGAGTAGCATAATTATAGAAAGAGGGTCTATTCGGAAACCGAAAATCTCGTTTATCCCCAACCAGGGAAGCGAACCGAAAGCAAAGATGTACTCCCTGAAACCGACCTGAATGGATAGGCAGATAGCGATGGCAAGAGCAATGAAGGCAAAAAGCCCTGCTATCAGGTCGGCATTTCGTCTTTTAAAAGGCAGGACCAATATAGCCCCAAGGAAGGGGATAACTAAAAGAAATAATGACATATAGTAAATCAGCACGAGTTCATCATTCATCCTGACCAGCTCCTGAGAAGAGATAGGATTTCTTCACTGCTCTTCATAACCTCCTCGCTCATTTCTGCTCCAAAAGCCATTTTCTTGGGCTGAATTCCAAGTAGAATTATTTGACAGCCCTTTTCTTTCAAAATGGAAGCCATTATATTTAGGGACATCCCATGGGAGGAAAGGAAGCGAGGGGTAATATCCTCTAAATCGATTAACCTCGCTTCTCCTGCCTTTCCTCCGAAATCCACTGCATCTATTACAAGCAGTATTTCTGGCTCTTCTCTGATTATATCGTAGAGGTAATTCTCCGGCACATCTTCTCCCACAAAAACTGGTGCGTCTATTTTGTCCTTTAAGTTCTCGGCGATAAATGAGCCAACAGAATCATCCCCCATAAGAGGATTACCCACGCCTAAAACGGCGAATTTTTTCACGCTCTTAAGGATATCCTTTAGTTTGTTAAGGTCCTTTACGCTCACCACGGGTCATCGTATCTTTCAAGCATTTTTATCTCAGGATAACGGAAAACTGGTCCATCAATACAGACATACTTTTCTGCGATAACGCAATGCCCGCATTTGCCTACACCGCATTTCATATGCCTTTCCAGGGTAGCGATGCAATTATGGGGGGCTATGCCAATTTTCTCGACAAGGTCTCGCATTGCAAACCTTATCATAATAGGAGGTCCGCAGACATAGGCTACAGTGCGCTCGGGTTCTATCTTGACTTTGTCAAATAAAGTAGTTACTACCCCAACATTCCCTGTCCACTTCTCGTCCCCTCTATCTACTGTGAGCAAAATCTCAACGCCATTTCTTTCGAATTCCTCATACTGCCAGGGATAAAGGAGGTCTGCTGGACTTCTTGCACCGTATAGAAGCAGAATCCTGCCGAATTTGTCCCTGTGATAAAGCATTTCCCAAAGAAGTGAGCGTAATGGAGCTAAACCAATGCCACCTCCCACAAAGATAACATCCCATCCCTCGTATTCTTCGTAGGGAAAGGTATTCCCCAGCGGTCCCCTTATACCGAGGACATCGCCTTCTTTAAGTTTATGTATTGCTCCAGTTACATAGCCTGAGTTCCTTATTGTAAGAAGGAGGTCCTCATAGGAGGGCGGTGACGAAATGGATATGGGAACTTCCCCTTTTCCGAAGAGTGAAACCTCGAGAAACTGACCTGCCTTATGGGAGAAGCCATCAGGCTTGGGTAGTCGAAATGTTGCAACGGCGGGAATTTCTGGTTTTATTTCCTTTATTGTGACAAGGGTAGGTAGAAAAAGCAGTTCTTGTTTCATCGCACTTTAGCCTCCTTCTTGTAGCTTTCCTCCCTGAAGGCACTTCTGATTTCCCAGACCGTCTGGGGCATATGGACATAACCCATACAGGTGATAACACATCGCCCGCAGCCCACACATCCGTGTCGTCCCATCCTTTCCACATACTGCCAGGAGAACTTGTGAAATATGCAACGTTCTCTTCTCCTGTCCCTTCCCTTACGGGGATTGGGACCGCCCGCAAGGCGGTGATATCCCTCATAGTGGCAGGAATCCCATATCCTCGCTCTGTAGCCCTCGTTCTCGTCACCGATGTCAACAACTGTGTAGCAGAAACACAAGGGGCAAAGCAGTTGCCAACCCCCACAAACTATGCATCTTTCACCCAAGCTTTCCCAGACCTCGCGTGGTATATTCCCCTCCGTTATCCTTCTCAGCGTTGCTCCCGAGAAAGCAGGGTAGGGTCCGAATTTCTCCAGCACCTTATCTTCCAATTCCTTTCTCTTCTGGATGTCTTTTTCCTCGGCATCAATAAAAAAGGAAGGAAATTTCTCAATTATAGCAGTTCCCTTTTCAGAGCCAACCTCGCAAAGCCAGTATTCACCGAGGTCAGTTAGCTGAAGGTCGAAGCCTCTTTCCAGGAAAGGACCACCATCACAGCACACACAAAAGCAAGTTGGTGCGGGATTAAGGCAGGCTACACTAATAATTGTAAGGTTATTCCTTCTCGCCATAAAATGAGGGTCGGCGAGGTCTTCCCTTTGAAACATCTTTCCCGAATAGAAAAACTCTGAATAGCGAATTCCCTCTACATCGCAGGAACGAATGCCGAAAATAGTGCGTTTAGGTGCCTCTATAATCTCCTCAACTTTTAGCTTTCCATCTTCCTTCTTATAAGTCAAAATTTTTTCGAACCGGGGAAGGAGAAACTGCTTAGGTGGAAAAAGTGTGTTAACATAGTTGAAGGTTATGTCGTTCACATCTTTAACTGGTTGGAACAGTGCTTCCCCACCGAACATCTCAACTGGAGCGATGAGTTCTTCTTCATTAGCTATCTCCTGAAGTATTTTCATCAAATCCTCTTTGCCAATCTTTTTGTAGGTTAGGTCGGGCATATCCTATTCCTCCTTAGCTATCCTTGCCGGTATCGGCTTGAATATGGGCATTCCATGTGATTTGTCGAACTCAACACCGCCCAATTTCTCCGCCACTTTCTCCCAGAGATATAGAGGAAAGAGAAGCACTCCTTTTCCTGCTCGGAGAGTTGTATAGGCGGGAAGGGTGATGGAGCCAAGAGGGGTTTCTATTTTAACTGGCATTCTATCTCTTATCTTCAGTTCTTTAGCATCCTCAGAATTAATATTCACGAACCCTTCGGGGAAGTCGGAAAGTATTATGCTTGACTCTCTATTATAGATGAAAGTAGCTTGTGCCATTGCGGTTCCAGCCCAGATATATGAAGGGTCAAGGAGCAAGGTAAAGGGGTAGTCAGGGCTGGGGGTATGCTGGGTTGTTGGGGAAAGTTCTGGTTTCCATTCCTTCATCTCCATTTCCACAAGCTCACCCGAGGGGAAGGGGAGGGAGACGCCGAGCTTTTCCCCCAGAGCGATGAGTGTCTCTATTTCGTTTTTCTCCACTTGCGGGGTCACTGTAGGATGGAGAGCCTGGCGGCGCCCTTCGGCATTAATTGTTGAGCCTTCTTTCTCAAAGAAGAAAGTCCCGGGAAGAGCTACATCGGACACCTCCACTGCATCGGTTCGTAGTGGGTCTATGACCAGGATGAACTCCAGTTTCTCCCTCGCTTCCTTAAAAAGCTGGGGAAATCGCTCCGAGGGATTATCTGACATTATCACTAACGCTTTGATATTCCCTTTCCTTGCTTCATCAAGTATTTCGTAGAAAGAGAGCCCGCCTTGGGGGTGAATCCCCATCTTAACCATTCCTTTTTGGTTTGCATAATCGCACAGGAAAAGAGGCTTTATCCCCTTTGTGATGGCTTTCTCTATTACCTTTCTTGCCTCGCAAGCCCAGCCATATAGGATGATTTCGGATGAGTATAGAAGGTAGCAATCGCCACGCACTTCCAGCTCCTCTATAAACTTCTCTGCTTCTTTGAGTAGCTCAAAGGGAGATGGTTGAATGTGGATGGAAGCAAGCTTGCTCATTTGGGGCATTCTTGGGTCTATGATATAAAGGAAAGCTCCCCTGGCAAGGGCACCGGTTACGAAAGAGGCTGCTTGAGCGTGTCTCTCCGCTATATCGCAGGCAAGGAGGATTATTTGTTCTGCTTTTTCCAAATCTGGGAAGGAGAAATCCTCCGAGGGGAAGAATCCAAGGCGATAAAATGAATCTATGTTTTTTGTTCCGAGAACTTTTGTAGCGAATTGATATAGGGTGAAGTTATCCTCAACGCTGGCGCGAGCAGAGCCAAGAACGCCAATTGCGTCACCACCATATTTATCCCTTATCGCTTTTAATGCTTCTCCCGCAGTATTGAGTGCCTCCTCCCAGCTGGCCGCTTCCAATTTACCATTGCGGCGAATTAGAGGTGATTTAAGTCGTTTAGGAGTGAAGCGAAGGTCAGCGTAGCTCCACCCACGGAGGCAAAGTTTACCCCGGGAAACCGGATGATTCTGCGCCGGCACGAGGAATCCTTCAGAAAAAAAATAGAGCCCGCAGCCGCAACCGCAGAATGAACAGATTGTTGGCTGCTTTTTCAATTGCGACAATTCTCTGCTTTCTACAGGTATCTCCATAGCGAACGCCCTCTTTGGGATTATTGTGATTTTTATATTAAAGTATACAAGAAGTATTGGAAATGGCAATAAAAATTTTGAAATTTTTGCTAAATTTTCTTCATTGAGAGAAACAGGTTAATAATATAATATTGTTTGTAAGAAAAATTAGAAGGAGGTAAAATGAAAGCGGAAGCAGGAAGTGTTTTGATAACTGGTGGAGCTGGCTTTATCGGCTCAAATTTTCTCAGATACCTAATGAACAAGATAGAAAACATTTTGCTTGTGGTTGATAATTTGTCGATAGGTAGACTCGAGAATATAGCCCCTCTTTTGAATGACCCCAGGGTGAAATTTTTCTGCGCCGATTTGACGAGGGATGAGAAGGTTCTGGATTTCATCTTCTGGCGTTATTCTCCAACTATAATCCTCCATTTTGCTGCGGAGGCGCATGTAGATGAGAGCATCCGCAATCCTTTGGTAGCCTCATCTAATTATCTTATGACCAATTTCCTCTTGGAGAAGGCGAGGAAATACGGAGTGGAGAAGTTCATCCAGGTGTCCACTGACGAGGTATATGGTCCTGTCCCAGAAGGATTCGCTGATGAGGACCATTCTCTTAATCCCTCCAGTCCTTATTCCGCTTCAAAAGCCTCTTGTGACCTTCTCTGCCTTTCCTATTTCAAAACATATTCCCTGCCAGTGATAATCACGAGATGCACTAACAACTACGGTCCCTACCTTGATGTCCGACGTTTGATAGCGAGACATATAACCAATGCGCTTCTGGATTTGCCTCTTCCTATCTGGGATGGAGGTGAGCAGGTTAGGGATTGGCTTTATGTTGAGGACCATTGCGAGGCGCTTTATCTTCTTATGCAAAGGGGAAAACCAGGAGAGATTTACAATATATCGGCTGGAAACCTCCGAACGAATCTTGAAGTTGCTGAAGCTATCCTTCGGTTGATTCCCGAGTCAAAAAGCCAGATAGTGCTGAAGGGTTCCCGTCCCGCCCACGATGTTAGATATGCTCTTGATTCCAGTAAAATAAGGTCAATGGGTTGGAAACCGAAATATAGTTTTGAAGAAGGGCTAAGATTGACGGTGGATTGGTTCAGAAATAACGAGGAATGGTGGAAGAAAACAAAGGAAAAGGTGGAAAAGGAATTATATGATAAGATAGGAAGGTAGTACCCTTTTATCGAGAAATAATCTACTTAAAGGTGGGGGGATGAATGCAGCCTGCGCCCAATTTTAAAGCAGGACTTGTAGGCTTTAAACGGAAATCATCATCTTGTGGGTTTAAAAAGAGGGGATTTGCAAAAATGCTGTGAGAGTCGAAGCCAATTTCCCTGCTCCAATTCTCCAGATTTTGGAACTCCTTGTATTTTGGTCGCCAGGGCACTCCATATAATATTAGCTTCTCTCCTTTTTCAGGGTAATAGAGATTATAGTCTATCGTCATTTCCTGTTCCCTTGGATTGAAAATAAGTTCTGGATGGTTCTTCAAATATGCTTCATAGGAGGATTCGTCCTTGAATTTTTCCTTTTCAGCGGGATGCCAGCCGAAGAAGGCGTTATCATACCATAGTGCAAGCTGGTAGCCTTTATTGTTAGCTAAGATGTTTTTAACAACGATATTGCTTTTATTATGGAAGGCTATCTCGCCATCTTCTGTGTTAAGAAGGCGTGGACCCTGCTCCCTGAAGGCAATACCATCCTTATTTCCATAGAATGTATTACGGGCTACGAGACAGTCCTGACTTTCAGCTATAGTTAGCCCAGCGATGCACCAATCGGGCCATTCCACTTTGCCAACGATTCCTACTCCGTTGCGAATGAATAGATTGTTGAGGACGGTTATCTTCCTGCTGATCTCTATGAAAAGACCGTGATGTTCGTTCTCATAGAAAAGGCAGTTAGTTACCACTACATCTTTTACATCAATATCAAACCAAAGCCCGGGACCGCCATTGTGGCGAAAGACACAGTTTCTGAATATGCCGTTCTTTGCCAGTGCCAGCTTGAAACCACCGGCATCCCAGCCCCTATTGATGGGCTTCCAGCAATTCTCCTCCCAGATATCATCTTCATTGAGGAAATTCTCTCCCATTGCTCCTCCGCCGGTATGTCCGCATCTTCTTATAATGCATCTTCGCATAGTTCCATTCACCATTACCCCTCCCCCTGCCATTTCCTCTATTATGCAATCTTCAAGGATGTTATTTGCTCCCTGAAGCCAGACCGCTGCTCTCTGGGGAAAAGTTGCGGCGTGGCGGAATATGAAACCCCTCACATACACAAATTGTACTCCCTGCGGATTTTCCCAGGGGCTTAAGCCGAATAGCTCACCCCTTGTAGCACATTCAACCTGATGGCTTTCAGGGTCAGAACCATCGGCGAGCCAGAGGTAAAGAATTTTATTCTTTGTGTCAGCGCAGAACATTCCAGCAAAGGGACCCCCGAGGTTAGGGAGGGGAGGTTTCAATACTGGAGAGGCTTCCCCTTTTTGGATGGCTTCCCTATGAAGATTCCAAGCTTTCCTTAAATCATCAACGGTCAAGGCAGGAAGGCAGAGCTTACCATCAACCAGAACCAGCTCCGCTCTGCCCCAAAGTTTATGTTCTTCATCGTCGGGATGATGTTCAACAAGGGAGCCATCGGGGCGGACATTTATCACGAAACGATGCTCCCATTTCACGGCATAGATTGGTTCTTTTCCTTCTATTTTACGCCAACCTTTAACGATATCTGCTCCGCTGACGATTACAGAATGAGGTGGCTCGGCGATGAAGGAAATGGGGGCGCCAGGTTTGCCACTTCGGGCGAGCTTTATATGTTCCCGGTAAATGCCTGGCTTCACAATAACTATATCGCCAGGCTCAACTACCTGCGCTGCTTTATCAATCGTTTTGAAAGGGAGTTGGAGGGTGCCGGGATTATCATCGGATGCTTGGGGATTTTGATTATCAACATAATATACTTTTCCCAGGATTTGCAAAACAAATAATAAAAGGAGCCCAAATAATTTAAGCGTTCTCACTAAAAATTACCTCCAGGTCGTTATTCTTTTCATCCTCAAGGATGATATGGGTGATGTCCTTTAGCTCAAGATAGGGAGAGGGGTTCTCCGTATGGACGGGAATCAGATACTTGGGACGGATACATCTGACTATATGAAGCAAATCTTCTTTGCTTGCGTGTCCAGAGCAATGATAGCCGGGTGGAAAATAAGGTTTAGGCTTTCGGGCATTTTCACTCTGCTCGGGCACTTGGAAACCTATCGGTTTCAATCCAAGAAATTTCAACCAATTGTTAAGGCGCCAGAAATCTATGTCCTGTTCCTCTTCGTAAGCTTCGCTTGAGGAGTATATATAAATACTGCCTTCTTCACAAGTTATGTCTGTCATACTATTGATGTCATAGAAGCTGAGGCAGAGGATATAATCCCCTTGGTTTTTCTGGACATCTTCTATTTTGATGATTCTGTCAGCGAATCCTTTAAGGATCTTCTCTTCCCAAGCAGAAGGTGAGGAAGCTTTTAATTGTTCGAATATGCAGAGCTCCTCTTGCTCAAAAACATTAGTTGGTTGGACGGTTTCTGTGGCTTGCAAAAGGTAGATATCTTTCATTAGGACTGCGAGTTTTCTATTTGTTTGCTTGGCAATATCAAGGAATGTGAAAAGCCTTTCCAGATGGCGAGGGGAAAAATCCGCTATTACGAGCTTTCCTTCAGCCTTTTTAACCTCTTCAAGGCATCTATCGTGCACCTCTTCCTCGCTGTGTTCGTTTTTTTCCTCTTTGGACAATCTCGTTCCCTCTATAATGAGGGCAAGTGGTCGCAATTTGCTCGCTTCCTCAATAAACTTTTCTGTAAGGAAGCGGTTTTTTCCGTGTTTTCGCAAATCTCCTGTGTAGATGACCCAACCTTCTTCCGTTTCAAAAGCATAGCCTGAAGCTCCTGGAATTGAGTGGTCAAGGGGGAAGAACTTCACGGGAACATCATTTATCACTTCGCCGGCAATTTGGGGAGGTAGAGATATGAGGGATTTGGATTTCCAAGGGGATAATTCCCAAAAGCATCTCAGTTTCTCGTTAATTTCTCCGAATAGGAAAAATTTCCTACCTATAGCTGATACTTTATTTTTTGGAGATTTAATTAATCTACCGCCATCGTCCTTTTCTCTCTTCGTCAAATACACATTCTCGCTGAAGATTTCCGAACCGCTCACATCCTGCATTGCCTTCATTATCACTGCTGTCATAACGGAGCAATAGATTGGTATATCCTCGCGTAAAACCCCGATGTGTCCGCAGTGGTCCATATGGGCATGGCTGACGAAAACGGCGTCAACTTGCTTCGTTTCACGGAAATAATCCCCTGCATAGAGGTCATCGGGAATGATATCCTCGCGATAGAGGTTTCCCAGATAGGGAAGAAGCCTTAGGCGGATTGGGTCGTTTATTCCCCGTGCTGTGCGTGGTCCAACGAATTCCTCATAATATAATCCCCATTTATTGTAATTAATCCCGAAATCAAGAAGTAGCCCGGTGCAACCTGATTGAAGATGTATCTTTGAACCACCTATGGAACGGGCTCCATCTATGATAGTTATTTTTACCATTGAACCTCCCTCCTTTAAGAACCTAATTCCCAGATTGACTCATAGAGGGCGAGGACATTTTCGGTAGGGGTATCAGGCTGAAGGGTGTGGCAAGGGGCAACGATTAATCCGCCATCCTTTCCAACTTCATCAATAAGCCTTTTAACATAATCCTTGACCTCTTCCGGCTTGCCTCTTGGTAGGAGTTCCTGCTCATCGACTCCTCCGTGCAGGGTAAGATGCTTTCCGAACTCCTTCTTTAGTTCAAACGGGTCCATTCCCCTTGCTCTTGGTTGAACGGGATTAAGAACATCTAGTCCGATTTCAATGAGGTCTGGAATTATTTCCCTGACGCTTCCGCAGGAGTGGT
>JACIXQ010000040.1 GCA_014360465.1 bacterium | reverse complement strand
CCGCCTTATCCGCCTCTCAAAATTTATCCCAAAATAACCCTCACCACGACGGGGAAAAGCTAAAGGTATAAGCGATATCCTCACCTCTGCCACCCAACCCTCATCGGTTATCCTCGCCACTACATCCCAATCCCCGTCCCAGTCAAGGTTGCCCCATTTCTCGTCCCTTTTCGTTCCCCTTGGGTTGAAACGAAAAGAATAAAAATTCCTTTTGTCAAGATATGTATCAATCCTTATCTCAAAAGTATCATCCGACCACATCCCCCCGTCCCGCCTTCTCTCAACAGCCATTATCTCCTGCGGCTTGCTATCATAACACTTCACGGCAAAGAATAAGGAATGCCCACACAATACAACCTTGAATTCCGTCTTTTCCGAAGGAGGGGCTTTCCTTATTGGCTCTGACTGAACGAAATCATCTATCCATTCAACCTCCTTCCAGCAATCGTCATCAAATAACCCATCAAGGCGAGGAGGTTGAGAGACTTTTTTTAGGTCTATTTTTTTGACCTCACTAAAAGAAAGAATGCAACTTAAAAAAACTATTATCAGAAAAGCTACACATCTCTTTTCCATCATCTTGATATTATTTCTAAAAATATAGCCCTAAAGCAAGTAATTTTATAGCATTTTCCTTCTCTTAAAAAATTTTTTCTCACCACCCAATTTCCCCAAAATATGGGGGAGTAACAAACCCATTTCTAATTGTCCCAAATGTTGATGATGAACGATTATCTGATAGCGCTAACGAGGATGTAAGTTCCCCTCTCCAAAAATCTCAGCGACATTTTTTCACAAACTCTTTGAAAGTTTTTTATTTCCTTTTCAACAACATAGTATGGCGTAAAGAAGTGCTCTCGGTATCTCCCCTCCTTCCCAAGCATATCGTCGTTTCTTCTTTCTTTGGTGTTTATCTATAATAGGTACGAGCATTCCCATTTATAATTGCGTTTTTGTTTTTAAGTGAGCATCTTCCTTTTTTAGAATAAATTATTACTGAGGATGAGCGGTCGTTTGCTATTAATTGAAAATTGGATATAATTAATTTTAAAGGAGGATTGATATGCGTAAAGATCCGATTACTTCGCTATTACTTATACTATCCTTGATAGGTTTACTTGCTATCGTTAACTTGACTCTTGGCGGGAAGAAGCTTCCCGCGCCCGGGGAAGAACATACCCATAGCTTGGGAATCATAGCACAAGAAAGCAAAGAGGAACAAGTTATTACGCCATCTTCTCTTGGCACTTTAGCATCCCTAACACCCAACGAAAGCTTAGGCAACCTTCAGGGGAAGGTCATCATTGATGCCTTCGTCAATCTTTCCGACAGACATCAAGCCTTGCTTGTCTCGGAATTAAAATCCCTTGTGAATAAGTATCCACAGCTTATAGGATTAAGAATTTTCGATCTTGATACTCCCGAGGGTCTAAGGGAGAAAACACGTGCTGCTATAAACGCGCCCGGGATACTCATAAACGCTGACCCTGTCGCTTATAAACCTATAAGCAATTATACCGTTACGGAAGTCAGAGCTAAGGTCCTACAAGCTCTTAGCAAATAGCATTCTCTATAAAGGATAATCGTTTGGGGATAATAAATGAATGTTTCCCAGCCTTACTCTGGTTAGTCCCGCTTCTTTAGCCACTTTTAGGCAACGATAAGCATGCTGTTTTGAAGTGGTAGGCAAATCGTTCATCTGGAAACAAGGATAAAAAGCAAGAAGCGCGTAAGGGATGTTTACATCGTAGGAGGCTATGAAATTCGCTATCCCCTTTACCTCCTCTTCATCCACATATCCTGGCACGAGCAAGGTGCTCGCAATCAGAAATGGTGGTTCTCTCCGTTTCCTAACATATTCTGTGAGATAGGCAAAATTTTCAAAAACTCTGTTTCTTGCCTCAGTTCCAGTGAGAGCACAATATACCTCCTCACTCCATGCTTTAATATCTATCTTGATGCATCCACCGCTCTTAAGAGAAAGCTCTGCCATTTCCTCTAGCTTGTCCCGCCCCATACTCCCATTGGTCTCCCAGCATATCCTGAGTATTCTACCCTTCGCCTCCTTCAAAGCTTCCTCGGAAGCCCTTAACGCAAATTCAATTTGGGGTGTGGGGTCACCCCCGAAGTAGCAAATGCAAGTTACTCTTTCGTCTATATCTTTCACTAACTCATCTACGCTTCTACGATATGAAAGGTTTCTGTAATGCCAGTTCTGACAGAAAAGACAATTGAAACTACAAGCTCCGAAGAAAACTGCCAGATTAAAATAACCAATTTCCCCTCTTGGAGAAAGAGCAAACCGAGGGTACCCGCTCCCGCTGCAACCGGGACACACCCAATCCGCAACGCAATTCGTAGGTAACGGGTCCTTATACCAGTCAACCATCGCTTCCACTCCACTAAGCGGTATGACTTTCCCTTCTCCGCCCTTTCTTGCCCCACAAACCCCAATCTCCTCCTTCTTTAACACACAAGCATTGGCACAAACATCACAGGGGATATCTCCCTTTCTCCTCGGGTAAGAAGGGAATCCATAGAGGGAACGGATTTCATTATGCTTTCTCATAACATTTTGGAGCAAAGAAGGAATTTTCAACAAGCAATCCCTACACGCTCCAATGACCTTAGAGACAATCTTATCCTTTCCACAAATGGGACATTTCATTCTGTACAAATTATAACATTATTTTTTCATCAGGATTACCGCATTGACTCCCTACTAATTTTCCTGTAATCAAATAATCCAGTATAATCTATATTTTAGAAAAGGAGGTCAACGAATCTATGGAAAAGAAAAGATTTGTAAACCCCATAGACATTATAGCTGTTATCCTTATCGTTCTATTTTTGGTGTTTCTCGTTTTTGAGAAAATGGGTAAGCATCCAATGGCTATGGCGGAGGGTCAGCCAAGAAAGGTAGAAATAGATATAATAGTGAAAGCGTTTCCCTGCACCGATACGAGTTTCGTAAAGCCAGGTGAAAAACTATTCATCACGGTGAAGAACCAGCCTTTTGATTGGGTTATTTTGAAAGATGTTAAATTCTATCCACGGCAGGCTGTTGTTCCCACAGGCAATGGTGGATATAAATTGATACCAAATCCATCCGAACCAGATACCTTTGACATTATCTTCACCGTTCAGGCACAGGGTTATGTAAGGGAGGATGGGATAATCGTAGGGACAAAGCTAAAAGTTGGTATACCAATTAGCCTTGAAGGCAAGATGATGGATGTCAAAGGACAAGTCGCTGGAGTAAGGGTGCTGTAGATGGAAAGTCTCCCTATCTGGGAGAACAGTTTTATCTATAAAATATTAGTAAGAATCGGCAATGGCTTAAGGAAAAAGCTCGTTTCCTACGCTAAGATATCCCTGTTCGCCGGTCTAATTCCTTCTCTTCTTCAATTTTCCCTTTTAGCCCTTCTCTTCCTTATGCCCTTTATCTCATCGGGGAAAATCGCCATTTTAACCTTCATCTCCCTGATTCTTTGGATAGCTAAAGGATTAACAAAAAGGGACGAATGGCTTCCGAAACTTGACCTTTTCTCCCTCCTTTTCCTCGTCTGGACTGGGCTTTCCCTTCTATCCACCGCTCACTCTCCTTTTTTCCTACCATCTCTAAAGGGTTTCGCTAAATCCCTTGTCTATCTCACTGCTTATTTCCTCTTTCTTTCAAATTTCGACACAATGGAAAGAAAAGAAAGAGCAATAGCAGTCGTTTCCTTTTCCGCTCTCATCGTCTCCCTTTATGGAGTATGGCAGGAAATAATAGGTGTTGCTCCCCTCGCCCTTTGGGAAGATGTGGAAGCAATGGGGGAAAATATAACCAGGGTTTACTCAACCTTGAAGAATCCCAACCTCTTAGGCGGATATCTCATCGGTGTAATACCCTTAACTTTAAGTCTTCTTCTACTCCGCAGAGATTGGAGGAGACCTCTTCTTGCCCTTGCCCTCGTCGCTTCCCTATTATCCCTCTTATGGACCTTTTCACGCGGTGCCTACATAGGTTTCTTTATGTCTATCATTGCCTTCTTACTTCTTCTTCTGTGGCTTGCCTGGAAGAAAGCATCGCGTAGATACCGTGCTCTCATCATTTTCGCTCTCCTTCTCTTTCTTTTCGTCCTCTTCGCTGGAATCCAATTCTCTCCTACTCTCCAAGGGAGGGTTAAGAGCATCTTCTCCATCTGGGGACATTCCTCCAACTTCACGCGATTTACCATCTGGCAATCCTCCCTTAAGATGTTCAAAGACAACTTCATTTTAGGTATAGGTCCTGGCAACGATACTTTCAGAAGGGTCTATGCATTCTATATGCGACCCCGCTTCAACTCCCTCGCTTCTTATAATATCTTCCTTGAAGTTGGTGTAGAGACCGGTATTCTTGGACTACTATGCTTTTTAGCAATGCTCTATTTTCTCTTCTCGGCTGGCTTGAAACGAGTTTCCCAGGGAAATATTCAAGAGGCGATAATTATAATCGGTTCTATCTCCGCCTGCATAGCACCTCTTTTCCACGGTTTGGTTGATACCATCTGGTACCGCCCCCAACCACAGATGCTCTTCTGGCTCGCCACTTCTTTCATAATAGGTAAACCAAGGGAGCCAAAGAGCATTCTCGTTATGAACTTCGGAGGGATAGGAGACGAAATCCTCTTCTTACCAACATTAAGGGCTTTGCGAAAGCATTTTCCCCAGGCATTTTTATCTATGGTCGCTGAACCCCGTAGCCTCTCGGTTCTCCTTGGAGAAACTGACGAACTAATACCTCTGGATATTAAAAATAAATTTAAACTCATTGATATGCTTTATTTCCTCTCTCATATCAGATATATAGACCCAGATATAGCTCTCTCATCTGGAACTTCCCCTTTTATTCCTTTGATTCTTTTCTTAAGTGGAGCAGGGAAAAGGGTAGGTTATAAGCAAAGCAAGCTTTCCTTTCTTAACACTCACAAAGCCGATGGAACACGGAATGAGTATATGGCTTTCGTCCATTACAGATTAGTTAGAGCCCTCGGAATACAGGAACCTCCTTCCCTCCCCTCTATACAGATTCCTTCCTCGGCAGAAAGATGGGCTGACGCTTTCCTTGAAGAGGTAGGCATTAAGGATGGTTATATCCTGATACACCCAGGAATTGGGAAGATGAGCATTAAAAGAGGTATAGACAGACGCTGGGAGAATCAAAAATGGATTCAACTAATAAACGAATTGAAGAGAGAGGGCTGGGCCATCATTGTTAGCCTTGGTCCTGATGAGGAAGAACTTAAAGAAGAATTTTCACCTGCGTCTCCTATAATAGTTATTCCAGACGATGTGTTTAAGCTCTCCGCATTGATAAAGAGAAGCACCCTATTCGTCTGCCTCGATTCCGCACCAATGCATTTCGCTGTTGCTACTGGCAGTAAGTTGGTTGCCCTTTTCGGACCTACTGATGAGGAAGAAGTTCTTCCAAAAGATGAAAGGTTCCGACCAGTTTACGCCAATATAGAATGTCGCCCCTGTCTGTGGGATAAAAGAAGAACATCTTGTCCAGAGCTCACTTGTATGAAGAAAATAGAAGTTGAGGATGTTCTAAAGGCAATAAGGGAAATGCTCACTGCTGGAAAAGCGCCTCAGTGAATGCTACTGGATCAAAGTCCACAAGGTCCTCTAATTTTTCCCCTGTTCCGAGCAACTTTATTGGTATACCCAACTCTTTCCTAATTGGTATTATCGCCCCACCTTTGGCAGTCCCATCATATTTGCAGAGAACTATACCTGTGACATCGCAAGCTTCAAGGAATACCCTCGCCTGCTGAATGGCGTTTTGACCAACTGTGGCATCCAAAACAAGAAGGCTCTCGTCAGGCTTTCTTCCTAACTGTTTCTCTATGACCCGATTGATTTTCTTAAGTTCCTCTATGAGGTTGACCTTCGTATGGAGACGACCAGCTGTATCTACCAGGATGAAGGGCACACCTCTTGCCTTCCCCGCCGCAATCGCATCAAAGACCACAGCCGCAGGATCAGCTCCTTCGCTCTGCCTTATCACCTCAACCCCTATCCTCCTACCCCATTCCTCAAGCTGTTCCGCCGCAGCTGCCCTGAAAGTATCACCTGCCACGAGAAGAGAATCCTTTCCTTGCTTCTTCAATCTATAAGCAAGCTTTGCTATTGTCGTGGTCTTCCCAGTCCCATTTACTCCAAGAAAAAGATAGACTGTCGGAGGCACAGCCGATACTTTCAAACCTTCCGCAGGAGATAATATCTCAATAATCTTATTCTTTAGCTGGCTATAATCTCCACCTTTTATATAGGAAAGAAGTTCCTCCGTTGTAGCCACTCCAACATCCGCCGTCAAAAGTAGCTCCTCCACTTCCTCCAATAAGCGAGCATCAGGTTTTCCACCTCGCAGTATTTCTCTTATTCTGGCAAATATCCCCTTTATTTTTCCTCGCCTCCTTTACGAGCCTCTCGCTCTTCTATGAACCTCAAGACATCGGAGAGCCGAAATCTCCTTTGGTTTCCCGCCGTGCGGAAGGAAGGCAATATGCCCTTATTCGTGTATCTTCTAACGGTCATTGGACAGACATTCAAAAGGCGAGCAACCTCTTGAAGGGTCAAAACGGGGTCAAGAAGTCGCTGAAGGAATTCTTCACGCGTTTCTTTCTTGGCTCTCTTATAGCTTTTAAGTGCTTTCTCCTCTATTTTGAGGTTCTCAGGCAGGTTTACGAATGTGATGCCTTTACCAGCACCTTCCGTTCCCTTGCCACCTACATATATGGAGTCAAATACGATCCCCCTCGCTTTTGGGGGTTCTTCTTTCTTCTCCTCAGTTTGGGGAGCTTGTTTCGCCTGAGGAGATACCTTCTCTTCCTCCTGTTCTTTTTTCTTCTTCTCAAGTTCCTTTGCCTGTTTTTCTACATATTCAAACCATTCTCTTAGACTTCTCATCTTTTCTCACCTGTTGAGGTTTTACAAGGTTTTCTTATAAAAAATATACACTTATTAAGAGAGTAAGTCAAACAATGAACATAGCATCACCAAGGCTTAAAAATCTGTAGCCCAATTTCTTTGCTTCCTCGTATGCCTTAAAGACAAGCTCCTTCCCAGCAAAGGCGCAGGTCAGAAGCAAAGGAGTTGAGGCTGGAAGATGAAAATTGGTTATCAGGGCATCTATTATCTTGAACTCGTACCCAGGATATATGAAGAGAGATGTCCTCCTTCTACCAGGTATCACGAAATTACCCGAAGCAGAACTTTCCAATGCTCTCGTCACGGTTGTCCCAACTGCGATCACCCTTGAACCCCTCTTCTTTGCCTCGTTTATTCTCCTCGCAGACTCCTCGCTTATCTCGTATTCCTCCTCCTCCATCTTGTGCTCCTCCACATTCTCCACCCTGATAGGTTGGAAAGTTCCCAATCCAACCTTCAATGTTATATAAACAATTTCAACTCCCTTATTCCTCAACGCTTCTAAAAGGGGAAGGGTGAAATGAAGCCCGGCAGTTGGTGCTGCGAGTGAACCACTTTTCCTTGCATATACAGTTTGATATCTTTCGGGTTCTCTCAGTGGTTCCTTTATATATGGGGGAAGGGGCAACTCTCCAAATTGGAAAGGAGAAGCTCCCGGTGGAAATTGCAACAACCACTTCTTCCCTTCCCTCCCTATTATTTCGCAAAAAATTTCTCCCTTATCAGATGAGAACCTGATTTTCCTTCCAACATCTATCCTTCTTCCCGGTCTTAGCAAAGCTTCGTAAACACCCTCTTCTACTTCTCTCACTAAGAGAGCCTCTATTTTACCTCCTGTATCCTTAACTCCTTTTAACTTCGCCGGGATTACCTCTGTATCATTGAGGACCAATACCTCACCTGGCTCAATAAGATTTATTATTTCCCTAAAGGCGGGAAGATGCTCTATCCTACCATCCTTTCTATGGAGAACGAGGAGCCGAGAAGAATCTCTTGGCTCAGCGCCATTCTGAGCTATGAGCTCGGGTGGCAACTCATAAAGGAATTCACTCAACTTCATTTATCTCCGCAGAAGAAGTGATATAAGTGTTAAGAGGAGAGTCAGAAATAAGCTTGCAAGGATGCAAGTTGTTATAGGAAAGTAAAATGTGAAGTTATCCCTCTGGATGTAGATATCGCCTGGAAGAAGCTTCCACCTCCATCCTGTTGTGGATAACAGGAGAAGCAAACCGCCTAAAAAAAGAAGAAAACCGCCCATTATTATAAGAGTTTTCGCTATAAATGAAAATCCATTCATATCATATTATAATTTTAACAACATCCATATCTTCTTCAACATCAAGGCAAATAAAGAGCAATAGCGAAAAGTTTCTTCTCTGCTGTTATTCTTCTAAAGAATCCGAACGAATTGGAGCGGGAAAGGAGAAGAGTTTTTAGAAATAAAGATTGGAAATGAGGGAAAATCGCTATGAGGAAAAACTCTAAACGACCCAAGACCATCAATTTTCCTTCCAAAGATATAGTGGCACCTTTATAATAAAAATGAACAATTATAAAAGGAGCTGATAAATATGAAAAGGCTTTTGCCTATTTTGTTCCTGCTTTTATCTATTTTCGCTTACCCCATAACCCCAAATCCTTTTCTTACCGTGAATAAAGCGACATCCTCACCAACGATAGATGGCTACTCAAATGACGATTGCTGGCAATTCGCTGAGTGGCAATATGCGAGAAATTTCATCGGTGAAAAAGCGCCTTTTGATACGCTCGCCTTCGCAATCCTCTATGACGATGCCAATCTATATATCTTTGCAAAAATAAAGGAAAAGGAACCTAAAGTATCCCATCTCAAGGACGATGACCTTGTTTGGCAGGATTCCTGTCTTGAGATTTTCATAGATAACCCAACCCCCAACAAATCGCTTTATACCTACAAGCATTATGTCATAAACGCAGAAGGTTATAGATTCGACGAACTGGCATCCAGAGGAGCCGAAAGCTGGAACGGAAAATGGGAAGCAAAAGTAAAGAAAACCGCTTATGGATGGGATGCAGAAATCCGTATACCAGCAGGTGACTTATCCCTATATGAATTTAGACGCGGTATGGTTTTCCCCTTCAATATTTGCGCCTCCCTTTATTACCCTTCACACATCCTCATCAGCTTTTCGCCCCTGAAAGGAGGATTTCATGAACCACATTATTTCACCAACCTCGTCCTTGGGGAAACACCAACATTGAAAGGAAACCTCAACCTCTCCATAAGCGACCTCGATTCGGTCCTTAAGATAGAAGAAGTTTATCTGAACGATATATCCGATTTAGAAAATCAACCCTCCCTCGCTTCGCTTAAACCAGGGCTTTATGCTCTCGACCTTTTTCAAGGAACCCAATTCCTTGCCCGTTTTCCTTTTCAGGTTTCTTATTTTCAGAAAGATGTGGGAGCAACCCTGCATAGCGACCCCGAGCTCATAGTGTGGACAGCCGACCCTATGCACAACATCTTCCAGGACCAAGCTCCACCCCAAAAGAAAACCGATAAAATCTTCATCTTCGCTGGAAGGAACGAGTGGGAGCCTTTCCAGATTGTCTTCCGCCCCAACCAGGATATCTCCGATTTCCATCTCTCCCTCAGCGATTTGAAAGGTCCTTCCACTATTCCTTCAAATTCCTTTGACATCTATAAAGTGGAATATGTTCATATAACGATTCCTACTGACCCCGATGGGACGCCCGGTTATTACCCCGACCCACTTATTAAGGTTAATGGCTCCCTCTTCCTCCAGGCTGGCAGAAATCATCCCTTCTGGATTGAACTGCGCATACCATCCAATGCTAAGCCAGGTATTTACAAGGGAGAGATTTCTGCCTACACTTCGGGAAGGAAAATAACCTCCATACCTCTGGAGCTGCGCGTCTTCAACTTTTCACTCCCCCTTAAACCTTCCGGCTTTCATCTCCATACCGCTTATGGGATGGATGTTAATCTTGATTACCATAAAGCCACATCAAAAGACCGTGAGAAAATCCTCCCCTATTATCTTCGTCTCCTCGCTGACCATCACATCAGTCCCTATAACCCATTTGCCTTTCCGATATCCTATGAGCTCAGTCCAAGTTCTATCTTGATTTCCAATGGAAAGCTCAAAATCACTCTACCTGAAGCCGGCTCAACAATTGGGAAGCTTTCCCTTGGCGATACACCACTTTGCGCTTTGAACTTCTGCCTTGACCAGAGAGAAGGGGAGAAGATAGGCTGGCCTTTTATTGACAGGGTCAAACCTGAAATCCTCATTAGCGGTCCACTTCGGACTAAAATAAGGGTTTTAGGAGAAAAGGTATCCTCATCTCCCGCCAACCGCTCATATGAGATAAAAGAAGAAATAGAAATCTTTAATGGGCAAAATTGGCTCTCACGCAGGCTTCTTTCCCTCAAATCAACCGACCCTAATGAATACACCGTAGCCTCCTATTTTCTCCTTCTCTCTCCCCTTCAGTCGGAAGTTGAACCTATTAACGGAGCGACCTGGAAGACCCCAAAAGGTTTAGCCTCCTGTTTCTCAACCGCAAACGGCTATTACGGCTTTGCCTTCCGCCTGGATAGCGCAGGCGGAGCACATGGAGATGTAACCAGAGCTTTGAACCTCACGCTGAAGAATGGAATGGAAGCGATACAAGAAGCTCAACAACCTCTATTCGTCATTCTTGCGAAGGATGAAAAGGAATTGGAAATAACAAAAACAAAGCTATCCCATCCGATTGAATTCTCAATAGAGAAAAAAGGCGAGCAGGTAATCATCCATCTTAAAGAAACAGCCGGCATAAAAAGGGAAAATGAACCCGTCGTTATTCCTCTTGGCGACATAGCGAAGGATTGGCAGAGCGCCCGAGCTTGGCAAGACAAAAGAGAGATACCATCACAACTTGACGGAAACGAACTAACCTTAATCGTTAGTATTCCAGCTAATGGGGAAATCCAGATAAAAGCTAATAAATCAAATTCGCCCTGGCAGGGAAAGGGATTGAACATCGTAAAAAAGCCAGCAGAAGTGAAGGTTGATTTCTCTCACTTTGAACCTTCCGCTCGTTACGCCTTGGATGAACTTGGTTTTTCCGATTACAACATCTGCGCTGCACTTGATATGGGATGGCTATGGAGAAACGAGACAATAACACAAAAGGAAAAAGAGCTTTATGCCCAACTTGGCAAGAAAGTAGAGGAATTTCTTGGTAAACATAACTGGCTTAGGAAAGCTTATTGCTACTGGTATGATGAACCCGAAGAAAGTGCCTATCCCTTCGTTATAAAAGGAATGAAGCTTCTAAAGGCGACTTTTCCCAATGTGCGTCGCCTACTCACCGAACAACCTGAACCACCTCTTTACAGATATGTTGACATCTGGGTACCGATATTCAATCTCTACGATGAAGAGCGATGTAAGGAAAGGCAGAAGAATGGTCAGGAAGTATGGTGGTATGTCTGTTGCGGACCTCGCCATCCATATCCCAACAATTTCATTGATTATCCAGGAATAGAACACCGGATTAGGCTTTGGATGAACTGGAAATACAATGTGACCGGCGACCTTTATTGGTCAACGACATATTGGCACAAGAATCCTTGGCAAACACCAATGTCCTATACTCCAGATGATTCAGGAATGTGGGGAAATGGGGATGGCTATCTCCTCTATCCTCCCGAGCGTGGAGAGGTTAAAGAGAAGTTCATAGGTGGACCCGTGCCATCTATGAGGATTAAACTAATCAGAGAAGGAATCGAGGATGCGGAATATCTTTGGATGTTGGAGGAGAAGATTGAAAAGATGAAGAACCCACCACAAGAAGCGCTTGAAGCTCTTAATCTTGCGCGTTCCCTTATCCCCAGCAGGACCAATTTCTCCCATTCTCCAGAGGAACTACAGGAAGTTCGCTTCAAAGTGGCAACTTCATTGGAAAAATTAAATAGATAAAACTTTTATAGATTTGCCTGTTGCGAGTTGAATATCTGCTCTACAGTCTGGATATCATCGGCTTCCTCCGGTTTCTTATCGTCCCTAATCCGTATAATCCTGGCAAGCCGCAGCGCATATCCGCACCTGTATCGGGGGCTTTTCTGAATGTCGTTGAAGGCAACCTCTACTACAACCTCGGGTTTGACATAAACCACCTTTCCCTCCTCCCTTATTTTCAAAGATAGAAGCCTCTCGGTCATCTCTTGAAATTCCTCATCGGTGAGCCCTTTGAATGTCTTTCCTATCATAAGCAATTCCTTTCTTTCTCTATCCCAGCAGGCTAAATGATAATCGGAAATCCAATTATGCCTTCTACCATATCCCCATTCTCCTGCTATTATTACGAGGTCAAGGGTTGAACTTTTCTTCACCTTCAGCCATAGTTTACCTCTGCTTCCCGGCGTATAGACACCTTTGAGAGCCTTTGCCATCACTCCCTCCGCCTTAGCCTGAAGAGCGAGCTTAAAGAACCTTTCCCCTTCTTCAACACTACTAACAATTCGCCTTTCCGCAAGAGGGATTCCCCCAGCAATCTCCTCCAATTTCCTCCATCTTTCTTCATAGCTTTTATCTATAAGAGATTCTCCCGCAGAGTAAAGACAATCAAATAGAAAAAGCTCAAGGGGCACCTTTCCACGCATTTTCCCCACCTCTTTTCTCCTCGTAACCCTACGTAGGATATCCTGAAAAGGGAGGAATTTGCCTTCCTTCATCGCCACCACTTCTCCCTCTATGATTGCATCTCCCTTTATATTTTTCCTCACTTTTTCCACAATCTCGGGAAAGGCATCCGTCAAATCGTTCAAATGACGGGAAAAAATCCTTACCTCCTCACCCTGTTTGTGTATTTGCACTCTTGCCCCATCGTATTTAAATTCAAGGGCTACCTCCCCCTCCATTTCTTCAAAGACCTCTTTTATAGAATAAGCCATCTGAGCGAGCATAGGTTGGATAGGACGAAAAGGTTTTAGAGAAAGATTAAGCAGAGCTTCTCTACCTTTTCCAAGGAAGGTTTCTACAGTTTCGCCAATATCACCGAAAAGCAGGAAGCCTTTTCTTATATCTTCAAGGGGCAAACCAACAGCATAAGCAAGCCCCTCCAGCACCATTCCCTCCTGCACACCTATGCGCATTTCACCAACGATGGTTTTAGCCAAATATTTTGCCTCCAATCCATCCATCCCCACGAGAAGCCCTTTCAAGATCGTCTTCCTCTTTTTACTCGCTCCTTTTCCACCCTGCACGCTCAACTCTTCCAATTTTTCATAAACTTGCTCTATAGAAAATCCAGAGGATTTATATCTATTCCACCTTTGATAAATTCCTTCAACGATTTCTCCTACATCCACTGATTCCGCTCCAATCTCTTGCAATTGCCAGGGCGTGAGAGGAAACATCTCACCAAGAACATCGATAAGTGTGCTCCAGGAGAGGAAGATTCGCCTTCCAGCGGGGAAATGAGCCAGGAAAAGATATGAAGCAATTTTGCCTTCCGCAGGGGAAAGCCCACGCAGAAATTCGCCGATTAACCTTGCCTTCTCCTTTTTGCTATTCTCTTTCCCTAAAATCTCGCAAATCTCGGCGAACTCCCTGAATTTCGCCATTAAAAATCTTTATAGTTTCCTCATTTCCTTTATCTTATCCAAAAGAACCGCAGCGAGGATTATCGCTCCTTTAACCACATATTGATAGAAAGTTGAGACCCTCATAAGGACAAGTCCATTATCTATAATTCCTATAAGGAGAGCGCCGAGGAATGTGCCACCGATATTTCCCTTTCCTCCGGATAAGCTCGTCCCTCCCAATACCACCGCAGCAATAGCGTTAAGTTCGTACATATTGCCCGTTTTGGGGTCGCCAGAACCGAGGCGTGCAGCGAGTATTATACCAGCCAAAGCAGCGAGAAAACCGCTCAGGGTATAAACTATCAATTTAACCCGATTAACATCAATCCCCGAAAGGCGCGCGGCTTCCTCGTTGCCACCAATTGCGAAGACATACCTTCCGAATGTGGTGCGCGTGAGAATGTAATGCATTAAGAGAGCACAGATGAGCATTATAATAACCGGCAAAGGGAAAGGACCGAGATAACCAGTTCCGATGATGATGAATGACTGGGGAAGCTCTGAAATAGGGAAACCACCCGTGTATATAAAAGCTAATCCTCTGGCAATTGTCATCATCGCCAGAGTGACAACGAATGGAGGCATATTGAATCTCGTTATAAAAAAGCCGTTAAATAATCCAAGGAAAATACCAAGAAGAAGCCCTACTATTATGCCAAAGGGGACATTCCAGGGGTAGGAAGCTTGTAATGTATGTCCGAATAGCGTAATCCCATTTTTCAGCACACCTGTGGATATGACGGCGGAAAGGGCGACGATAGAGCCGACGGAAAGGTCTATGCCAGCTGTGATTATTACGAATGTCATTCCCAGCGCAACGATGGTGTTGATTGATATCTGACGAAGGACATTCAACAGATTGTCAACGGTGAGGAACTTTGGAGCCGAAAAAGTGAAGTAAATACAAAGAAGGACGATGAAGAGGGGAATACCGTAGCGTAAAAGAATATTTCCCAAATAGGCGCCGAAAGAGAGCTGGTCAGAGGACCTATCGGTCGGCAATGCTTCCTCCGGTAGCAAGTTGCATTATCTTTTCTTGAGTTGCTTCCTCCCTCATCAGTTCCCCTGCAATCTTTCCTTCGTGAATGACAAGGATGCGGTCACTCATACCAAGAACCTCAGGGAGTTCAGAGGAAATCATTATGATGCCAACACCCCTTTCCGCCAGCTGGTTCATCAACTCATATATCTCCACCTTCGCCCCCACATCTATACCCCTTGTCGGCTCATCGAAAATAAGAACCTTACTTTTGGTGAAAAGCCATTTTGCGAGAACGAGCTTTTGCTGTGTCCCTCCCGAGAGGTTGCGGGCTAACTGCTCAACTGAGGGGGTCTTTATCGCGAGTTCATCAACGAATCTTTTTGCTACTGCCCTTTCCCTTGAGAAATTAATGAACCCACGCATAGCAACCTCCATCAAGTTAGCAAGGGTGGTATTCTCCCTCACTGTCATAGGGAGGATAAGTCCATACCGTTTTCTGTCCTCTGTTAGAAGACCTATTCCCAGCCTTATAGCATCCTGGGGACTGCGAATTTTTACCTCTTTGCCTTCAAGATAAATCTTCCCCGAATCTATTGGGTCAGCTCCGAAAATAGCCCTGGCAATCTCCGTTCTTCCAGAACCGACTAATCCAGCTAACCCGAGAATCTCACCTTTTCTGAGGGAAAAGGTTATATCGCTAAATACACCCTTCCTTGTCAAACCTTCCACCCTGAGTATCTCGTCTCCTATTTTGGCTGGACGCTTCGGTATCTTTTCCTTTATCTCCCTACCTACCATCATCGTGATAACTTCGTCTCTGTTTGTCTCCTCTACCCTTTTCGTTCCCACATACTTTCCATCACGCAGGACGGTTATTCTTTCGGCAATCTGGAATATCTCCTCCAGCCGATGTGAAACGAAGATGATTGCAACCCCCTCTTCTTTCAAACCTCTCATTATTTCGAAAAGATGTTCAACTTCCTTTTCCGTTAAAGCCGAGGTAGGCTCGTCCATAGCGATTATCTTGGCATTTTGGGATAGAGCCTTAGCTATCTCTGTCATCTGCTGCTGGGCAACGGAAAGACGAGCCACTATATCCCGGGAGCTAAAATTGGCACCTATCCTATTTAGAATGGCTTGAGCTTCAGCGTGGAGCTTCTTGAAGTCGACAAATCCGTTGAACTTGCGTGGTTCCCTACCAAGGAAAATATTCTCCCCAGCAGAAAGATAGGGAACGAGGTTAAATTCCTGATAAATGACCGCTATCCCGTGCCTCATTGCGTCCAAAGGAGAATGGAAGACAACGGGTTTTCCATCTAAAATAATTTCCCCCTTATCCATAGGTAATGCCCCTGCCAGGATTTTCAACAGGGTAGATTTGCCCGCCCCATTTTCACCTACAAGGGCGTGTATTTCACCCCTTTCAACCTCAAAGTTCACATTGTCCAGGGCTAAGACACCCGGGAATTGCTTTGTGATGCCTCTCATTACAAGATAAGCCATAGCTCAACCCTCTCCTGCTAATTCTTTCAAAAGCTCAGGTTGGGATTTATCAACTATCCCAACATCTATGTAGATTATCTTCGGTATATCTATCTTCTTACCATTTCTTTTCGCCTCCAAGTATTTAGCCACCACCTCTACCACCTTCTGCCCAATTTTCTTGGGATATTGGATGACATCCGCTTTGAGATTTGTATCGTTAAGAATGGCTTTACAAGCTTCAGGAGTCGCATCATAACCCACTATGACTATCTTGTCCTTATTAGGAACCTTGCTTCCCCTTATAGCTGCGAGAGCTCCAAGGGCAGAATCGTCGTTAATACCGAATACACCATTTATATTAGGATATGCCTGGAGGAGATTCTCCATAACAGCCATAGCTTTATCTTTCTGTCCTTCTCCCGATTGTCGGGCAACCAATTTTATGCCCGGATACTTTTTTATCGCTTCCAAAAATCCCTTCACTCGCTCTTGCACCGATGTAACAACCGGATGGTCTATGATAACGATATTGCCCTTCCCGTTCAACAATTTGGCAAGATATTCGCCAGCAAGCCTGCCACCTTGAACATTATTTGACGCTACATGGCAAACGACATCACCACCTTTGGCAGTTATATCAGCAGTGAAAACTGGCACTCCCTTTTCATTAGCCGATTTTATCGCCTGAACAATTCCCTCAGAATCGGCAGGACAAACTATTATCGCATCAACACCCTCTGTGATGAAATTCTCAACTTGCGTGGTTTGCTGGGCATTATCAAATTCCGCTGATTCTATATGAAGGTCTAACCCCCTTTTTGCTGCTTCTTCCCTCATACCTTTCTCCAAATCGCGATAAAAAACATGCTGCTTCGTTAGCAAGCTCACCCCGACTAAGGGTTTCACCTTCTTGCCACTCCGTGAATACCAAATCCCAATGCCTATAAGACCAACAATTATAACGAGCACAATCACAGTTAATACTGCTTTACGCATAGCGGAGCCTCCTTTCTATTAGAATTTTAATACACTTCCTACTAATGTCAATCTCGCATTCCTTTTATATGATTCAAATTCTCCAAGGAACATTAGTCTCAAAATTTCATAACCCATTATCAAAATACCTCAATTTTTCTTGCAAGTTTCTATCAATAGTAGTAAATTTTCAATAACAAACAAAAATAAAGAGGTGTCAAAATTATGGAAGGTTTCTTAATCGCAGCTCAGGGTTTCACAATTTTATCTCTTGGCTTGGTTCTTCTGGTTTTGATACTGATACTTAGGGTGCAAGTCTACGGTTTCCCCCGCAGCCGTGTAACCGCTCCATCTATTATCCTTCCAATCATCCTGATAGCTTTCGGACTTTTCTTCTTTGGCTTAGGACTTTATAGAGCCCTTATTATCATTGTAACCAAAGGCTGGTAATTCTAAATTAGCTCCAAAGAAAACAAACAATTTATGAAAAAGCTTGCTGTATCTCTAATCTTCTGTCTTATTTTCCTCTCCACGAAACTCCTCGCTACAAACCTTCTTCCCAATTCCAGCTTTGAATTCCCCCTCAAGCAAGGTGCTCAACCTCTGCATTGGCTCTTTAACCTTCCTGCTAACGGCGAAGCCCTAACCGACTGGAGTGATTATCATTCGGGTAAGGCTTCTCTCCGCCTTTCAGTTCCGAAAGATGCACCCCTTAATTGGTATTCCGCTTATCAGGAATTTCCCCTATCGCCTCGCGGTCAGCATCTAACTTTGAGCGTTTATGTTAAAACTATGGATGTTCAGGGAGGCGTGGGAGCTTACTGCTCCATAAATTTCTTCAGCGGTGATCGGCGCATCTCCTTCCACGATAGCGAGGCAAAGGTTTCGGGCTCAAGCGATTGGACGAGAATCCATACAAGTGCCATTGTTCCCCCTGGAACAACGAGAATGACAGTCATCCTCTGCCTCCACGGTTATGGCACCGTCTGGTTCGACGATGCCCAACTTGAGGTTGGCGACCAGCCAACACCTTATACCCCTTCCTCTTACGATAAGGAGATGATGGAAAGAATATCAAAAGACCAAACGAAAGGAAGAGAATTTATGGAAAGGCTCAAATTTAAAAGAGAAAAAGGGAAGGATATAGCCATTTTTTATCAGGAAAACTTCCCCAGCACCGGGGGAACCCCTTCAATTGAGGAAATCACCAATTCCCTCCGGGAAGCTGGCTACAACCCCTATCTTTTAGGCTGGGAAGAACTTTCCAATAGCACTGTGCTTTCCCCAGCCAATTTCGACCTCCTCATCCTTCCCTACGGACCCTACTTCCCCGCCTCAGCTACCCAAGCGATACGGCACTTCCTGAGCGAGGGCGGTAGTATGATTACAATCGGTGGATATGCCTTTGATACACCTTTGTTTTACCTTGAGGGAAATTGGTACGAAAAAGGCAATCTACCCGTTCCTAAAGGGGAGAAACATCCCTTGTTCTCCCTGGGAGAAAATGAAACTTGGCATCTTGGATTCCCTGCTGGAAAGGCGAGCTATCAAATCATAGAGGACGAAAGTGGTGAGAAGTATCTGGAGGTAATGATAGAAGAACTGCGTGGCTGGACCAGCATTTCCTCACCACCCGTTGACCCTACGACTTTTCCCTCAAAATACATTATCACGAGCTTCAAAGCAAAGGGTGAAGGAACCGATAAGCTATTCATAGAATGGCAGGAAAAAGATGGCTCTCGCTGGCGCAAGGCAGTGGAGATAACACCAAAATGGAAGGAGTATTATATTTCCCTGGGAGACCTTCAATATTGGCCAGATAATCCCTCTGTTGGCAGAGGAGCATCCGGCGACCACTTCCGCCCTGAAAATGCCGACCATATATCATTCTCCATATCGGTAGAAACCGCTCAGGAGGGCAAAAGCTATCGGTTCGCAGTGAAAGATATCTGCGTTATACCCGACCCCCGAGGGGAGGAAATACTTTTCAACGAGGTAGTGAATACGAGATTCGGTAGGCTCCAGGATGCAATGTGGCCTTCCCCAGAGCAAATCGGCGTTTTCGACCCATCCCATCCTCTGGAAAATGCGGATATCGCTATGCCCGCACCGGGGCAGGAAATCATTCCTCACGATTTCAAACTCCTTGGACCGTTCACTGGCTTCGCAGCCGTTGGTCCGATTGGCAAAGGAGCCGGTCACGGTTTCGGTCCAAATGTAGCCCGCCTCATCCCCCTCATTTTTTCTTATGATTCGCAGGGACGATTTAGGGGCTATCTTGCCAGCATAATCCATAATTACGATGGATACTACCGGGGTTCAAGTTGGGCTATCTTCGGTGTTGATAATAAGAACATTTTTACAAAGGAAGGACTTCTTCCCTACCTCCCACGCCTTGTTGATACACTCATAAGGAAATCTTTTCTCTACGGCGGAGGAACGGAATGGGTAACATACCGTCCGGGAGAAACGGCTAAATTGAGGGTATGGGTAGCAAATTTGGGAGGAGAGGATAGAAAGTGCAACATTATCTTTAAGCTTGGTTTCAAAGAAGGAGGTTGGGAATGGGAAAGAAAAAAGGAAATAGAGCTTAAAAGAGGAGAGATTAGGGAATTGCAAGAGGAATACCTTATCCCCAAAACGGAAAAGCGCGATTTCTGCTACCTCGCATTTGAGCTTTGGGAAAATGGTAGGAAGATAGATGAAATGGAGAACGCCTTCGTCATCTGGCAGGAAAGCCTGATGAGAGGCAAAAGACCCACTATTGAAAACTCCTACATCTATTACGACGATAAACCCCGCTTCCTTGTGGGAGCACAAAGTTGGTGGGGACAGATAGACAGCGTCACTGCTTGTTCACCTCTCGTCTGGGAAAAGGATTTCCAGATGATGCAAGATTGGGGTTTCCATATCTCCCGTGTCTTCTGGCCCTTCAGCCAAAGGGAAACGGAAAGAGCAAAACGAGCCAACGATGCCCTCGTCTACCTCGCCCAGAAACACGACATCATCTTATTCGCAACTCCCAACCTCTGGAATTCGCTTGACAGGAAGGCATTGGAAGAAGAAAAAGAAACGGCGAAGGAAATAGCCAAGAGATACAGGAATGTAAAGTTATTCATAATAGACCTCTGCAACGAACCATCACTTACCAGGGAGGACTCACCCCAACATAGAGAGGAATTCCAAAACTATTTGAAGGCGAAATACAAAGATTTCTCTGCTCTCCGAAAAGCCTGGGGAAATAAATTGAAAGAAGATGACTTCTCCCAGATTTCCCTACAACCATTAGCATCCGATGTAGACGATGTAAGGGCAAGGGATACGACGGAGTTCTACCTAAGCTGGGAGAAGAATTGGTATGATAGCCTGCTCAAGGCTATGAAGGAAGTAGACCCCTCCCTCCTTATAACCGTTGGTTGTCTGCAAGGTTTCGGTTGGGGTGATACGCTTCATAATCCAATCCTCCTTTCCGAGGATATGGACTTCACCAACCGCCATTATTACGGCGATTTGCGAACATTCCCCATAGAACTTAAAGAAATAGATATGCAATGGTTAGGCAAACCGGTGAGCATCGGCGAATGCGGGGCAAGGAACCATCCTGGCTTTGAAGGCTACGGACACGAACCCACAGAGGAATACAACAGGAGATTCCTCTTCCTTACCCACCTAACCTTCGGAGCAGGCGGGTCCTTCCTAAATAGCTGGCATTGGCGTGACCCTATTGAGGGAATCTTCCCCTTCGGACTCGTCCACGCCGACCACGCTCCCCGCCAAGCCGGATACATTATGCGAGCTATGGCTTTGTTACTCGGCTCGCTTCATCCTAAATACCAAAAACCGAAAGTTTATCTCCTTACCCCACAAGTCGGTTTCACCTCCGGTCAAAGGATGAGGTTCCACGATGCATTTCGTAGAGCGATACAGGCTCTTTTGCAGTTGAAGATAGATTTTGAAATCGTTACCGAGGATAAGCTTCCTTTACTTAAAGAAGGCGAAATGATAATCTATCCCTCTCCCTACGCCATCCCTGATAAGACATTCTCACTTCTCAAAAGTTTCTTGGAAAAAGGCGGAAAGGTTTATATAAGTGGTGATATAGATAGAGATGAAAACTTCAACAAAACCAAAAGCGAGAGATTGTCCCTCACGAAAGGTAAAGCTGAAAAAGGCATCATAATAAGCGAGGTAGGCAAAGGTAAGTTCTTCTATGTACCCGAAGCAAAGGAAATGGAAGGCGATGTATACGAGCTCTATAAGAACTTGCTCCTGTTGGCGGGAATAAAAGGCTTGGAAATCACGCCCGAGAGCAAGGACCTTTTTGCCTTCAGCCTGCCCACACTTGAGGGTGGCGTTGCCTTGAGTTTGATAAATTATGGAAAAAATCAATCATTCCGCTGGAGAGATATAGAGATAGAACTGGGAGAAAAATCGACTGGTTTCCTTCATCTCTCCCCTAAGAACGAACTACTCGCCGCGGAGGCACAGGGTAAGGTGCGCGTAAAAGACAAGGAAATACTGAAAAACGAGGGACATCACATCGTCCTTTCGCTTGATGGCAAGGGAATCACCAAATCTAATGCCCTGCTTGTTTTACCCTTAACTGAGGGAAGATTGGTGCTCAAAAGAGAGAACGATTTGAGATTGATGGGAGAAGGTGGCGAGATAGAAAAAGGCAATTGGAGGAAAATTTCAACTCCCGATTTGCACCAGGAAAAGGGTGAATTGGTTTTGAATATTAAACAAGCTGAGAGGTTCTCACTTATTCTCCTCAGCAACGACCTGAAAAAAGCCAAAAATGAATTGATAAAATTTATCCGACTTGAAAAATAATAAATTATAGAAAACGGTGTCCGTCGCAGAACGTATCCGACTTGCTATATTCCTCTTCTTTATCCTCCTCATCGTATTTGGAGAGCTCGCTGTAATCATAGCCTGGATTAAGGAGAAAAGAGGAGGAGATATCAAAGGTAATCAGTTTGCAAAGCCTTTGGTAAGGGCTCTCTTTACTTCATTATTCTCAATCCTCGCACTCTCCTCATTATACGCATACTTTATAGAACCCTACTGGCTAAATCTTAGCAGAATAAGACTGGAAACTCCAAAGCTGAAAAAGGGTTCTAAGCTCATCCTCGTTCAGCTTTCCGATATCCATAGTAAGGGTTTGGGGAAAAACGAAAAGAGGATACCCGATATCGTTAATTCCTTGAAACCCGATATAATCTGCCTTACAGGAGATTATATAAACGATATCAATGCGGTGAATGCTGTAAAAGAAATGATAGCAAAGCTGAAGGCTAAATACGGAATCTTTTGCGTTAGGGGCAACTGGGATTTAGCAATTGCCCCTGATACCGATATATTCCAGGGGCTTCCCCTCCAGATGTTAGAGGGAGAGATAAGAAGGATAAAAGTGCAGGGAGGAACCATTTTCATCGTCGGATTAGACATTCAGGATGATATTTCAACACTTTCCCATCTGCTCGCATTTAAGAAACCAGGCGATTTCACGCTACTTCTCTACCATTATCCCGACCTCGCTGATGAGTTGAAAGGACTACCCATAGACCTTTACCTTTGCGGACATACGCATGGCGGGCAAATCGCCATCCCCTTCTATGGCGCTATATTGACTTTATGCAAAACGGGTAAAAAATACGAAAGGGGGCTATATAAAATTGGGGAAACTATACTTTATGTTAATCGGGGAATAGGCACGGAAGGTCTACCCCTCCGCTTTTTCTCCCCTCCTGAAATAGCAATTTTAGAAATCGTGGGAACCGGAAAATGAATTGGGTAAAAGAGGTGATTTCTCCGTGACTCAGATGTTCTTTCTTCTTGTTTT
>JACIXQ010000004.1 GCA_014360465.1 bacterium | reverse complement strand
GTGTAATCCGTGTCATCATCTCGCATAGCCCTGGTTATATTACCCCTAACAAGACCCTTAATATAATCGTTTGTTTGGGGAAAGAATTCAATGGGAAAATAATAAGAAAGTGGATATTCGTTTATCTTCAGCAAATTCTCCCTTATCATCTCCCTTCTCCACCCTTCAACTGGCTTACCCAGCATACAACCAGCACATCTTCCCAGCCAGGCACCTAAAATCTTATCATAAAGGATTTCCTTAGAAGGTAGCGGGATAGGGGAAGGTAAGGATATCTGTTCCTTGTATTGCTCCCACAATGATGGTTCATCGTAGGGAAAACAAGGTCGGGGTGATAAGGGAAGGAGCTCGTCATAGTAGAAATCCCAAAGCGCTTCCTTATCCCCTTTGATGCTTTCCAATTTGCTCTCAAGTTCTCCCACATCGCATCCTTCTTCCCTTTTCTGTATTATTTCCTGTTTCAAAAGCTGGTAGAGATACTCTTTATTCTTCATAGTTCACACTCCTTTTTTATAATCTTCCTGAGCGGATTATGGAAAGTAGAAGCCAAAAACCCATAATCCCTGCCAGAATGTAGCCAACTATTCCGAAGGCGGGAAAGCCCCAGAGATAGGGTCCGATATTCGTCTGCATCACAAGTGAGGAGGCAACGAGGATCGCCGCAACTATAATGGAAAAGGATAGTCTGTTAGCGATAATGTTCAGGCGTAGAAGCGGACGGTCAATCCTATCGTATTCAAAACGCAACTTTAATGCTCCACGTTCGGCTTTATTCAAAACTTGACTTAACTGTTTCGGGAGCTCAAGTAGCAGGGAAGTATTTTCTTGCAGGAGCCTCACGGTTCCCTTCAAGAGATTGGTGGGTTTGACCTGGTCGGCAAAGAATCGGCGGGTAAGAGGTTCGAGAACTTTCCTTGGGTCAAATTCAGGGTCAAGTTCAAGACATAAACCTTCCAATTCCGCCATGCACCTTCCCAGAAGGGCAAAACTTTGGGGCATCCTTATCCTGTATTTCCTCGTTATCTCGCTTACAGCGTAGTAGAGGTCGCTAATCTTGATCTTACTGGGAGGAATGTAAGAGTAGCGGGAGAACAATCCCTCTATTTCCGCGGAAAGCATCGAGCTCTCAACATCATCGGGAACGATGCCTATGATGTAAAGAATCTCAACTATGGTATCAACATCCTGATTGACCAATCCCTGGGAAAGGCGAAGAAGCTGGCTCTTTAATGTTTTGTTCAGGGTGCCCACGAGACCAAAGTCGGTCAGGGCAAATCTTCCATCGGGCAGTATGAAGATGTTGCCCGGATGGGGGTCGGCGTGGAAAACCCCATAAATGACGATTTGCTTGAAGAACAACTCAGCGAGTTGCTGGGCAAGCTTTTTTCTCTGATTTCTGTCCTCAAGCCCTTTTATATAATCGTTAATTTTTGTCCCCTTTATCTTCTCCATCGTCAGAACATAGGGGGTGGAAAGGTCCCAGTAGATTTTGGGGATATATACATTTGTTTCATTTGATAGCGCTCTACGCAATCTATCAGCGTTTTCTGCCTCAATGAGGAAATTGAGTTCGTCACGCATAGCCCGGGCAAGCTCCTCCGCTATCTCGTGGACGCCAAGTCGTCTCGCCGCGGGAAGACGATTCTCAGCAAGGGAGGTTATATCAAGGAGTAGCTCAAGGTCATACAGAACCCTCTTTTCTACTCCAGGTCGCTGTACCTTCACAACCACTTCCTCATTATTTTTCAATTTTGCTTCATGAACCTGAGCTATTGAGGCGGAAGCGATGGGTTCTTCGTGGAATTCCAGGAAAATCTCATCAATAGGTTTGCTAAGCTCCCTCTCCACTACCAATTTTATCTGTTCAAATGGAGCAGGTGGAACAGAATCTTGAAGCTTTTTAAGTTCATCTATTATGCCCGGAGGGAAGATATCAACTCTTGTGGATGCGAGTTGACCGAGTTTGATGAAAGTGGAACCGAGTTCTTCAAGAAATGCACGAAGGCGTGCCCCCTCGCTGGTATATCTTTCATCCTCTTTAATCTCCTCTCTGCGGTAGCGCCTACCACCAATTCGCTCTGCGAGGTAGCCGAAACCATGCTTGACAGCAACCTCGCCTATCTTGGCTATCCTCCAGAGATTTCTTATCCTGCGGAGGGGGCGAGGTAAGTACACGAATCTATTGACCGCTGAGCTTCCTCTCTATCTCGGCTAACTTCTCCTTGAGTTCCTCTATATCCTTCTTGCTCACCAAGCCGAGAAGATTGTAAAGTTTCTGCTTTTTCTCCGAAATCTCTCCCTCCAATTTTTCCCTTATCTCACGTCCCTGCGCTTTCTTTTCCTGTAGTTTCTCCCATACTTTTCCCCGTAGCTCCTTCCCTTTCTCCCTTAGTTCCTTGTATCTCTCAGCAAGGTGAGCGATAATCCCAAAGCCTATATCAAGGATGCTTTCTGTCGCTCTCATATTCAATTCCTCCTCAATTTAAATTATACCAAAGCTTACAATATAAAGCAAAACTTTTACTTTTAAGAACAACGATGCCCTCATTGAAAAATTTCAGGAAAGATATTGGATTCAGATGAAACTTAAGCTACAAGAGAAGTATTCGGTGTTGATAAAGTACAGAAGGATTGTAAGGACTTGTAAAAAGTATAAATGAATTCAAACAAGAGTTTGAAGAATTCCTACCAAGAAATCTAATATCTTTTGGATTCTACAACCCGCTTGCATCAAGATGAATTTTCGTTTAAATTAAATAGAAAAAGGAGAGAAAATTGGCGCACGGACACAAAATTCTTCCTCAATTCCTTATAATGGCGCTGGAGAAAAGTCAGGAATTTGAGGACATCTCCCAGCTGGGACAGTGGCTTGATGAGAATCTACCATATCCTTCCCCGGTTTCAAGAAAAAGGGCGGTAGATTACATATTGAGAATATTGGAGCTAAAGGGAAAAGGTAGAGGGATAAAAAGACATCCGCTCGCAAGACTACAGGGTTATTTAACCGATGATAAAACAAAGCGAGAACTCGCCTACTGGCAAGTAATCAAGAACTTCCCTTATCTCTCCGATTTTGCCAGTTTCCTGAGCGAGAATATAGAAAGGGGAAAGGTAAGCAGGCAGGAAGCAAAAGATTTCCTTTACTCGCTGATGCACAAACAAAGCAAGGATACCTTTGATTCTCTCCTATTCTTATTGGACAAATTTGGCTTCATAATAAGGGACAGGAAATATATTTCTCTCAAATTTTATACGCCTTCATCAATCGCTTTTTCCTTTGCCCTCTGCGAGGATATGTTGAGGGAGAGGAAAATAACAATTGACCTCGGGGAAATTTCAAAGGAAAGGGTACCGAGGGTCTTCTTTATGAACAATCAAAGGGTACTATCGGTATTAGAGAATGAAAATAAACTCTGGCAAATAGAGAGACGTCCTCCCCATAACCGCATCCTTCTTCTCGTCAGTTCCCTTGATGATGTGGTGAATATTTTGATAAGGAGGTTAAACCATAGCGAAAGATAATTTGAGGAGATTAAAAGCTATTTCCCTTTGTGAGGAGCTTTTTGAGAGAGCTGTTGGCATTGATGAGCTATTCCTCAAATTAACAAATGTAAGATACCTCTTGCTCTCTCGCGTAATAGCGTATCTCGCGGATGCTTCTAAACCCGTCTTTCCACTTACACTGGATATAGCTAACGATTTCTGGGAAGAAAAAAGAGTAGGTCCGCGATATAGTTTCGTTGAGTTTCTCAAAATCTCTAAAGTAAACCAACAAAAAAGAAGCTTGGATATCTTGTTTTTACGGATTTTCGCAGTAATATTGGGGACCATATAAGTTTCAACCAATGAAAGTTTGCTGGCTCAGTGTCCTGATAGATGCAACTATAACGCTTTGGGATGAAAAAAGAAATGAGCTTTTCCTGAGCGATGTCGTAGCAACCGATTGGGACGACAAATTCAAAAGTATATTTTACTCGCTATTGGGGATTAGTTTCATAATAGCGATGCTCTACAGTGGACTGGTCTTGGATATAGAGATAGTATATTTATCATAGCGCCAATCCTTTAGCGGGTAAACTTATAAAGGAGGAAAAGAAGAGTTATGCATAACGAAATCAGCAAAGAAAAAGGTGTCAAGCTTCTATCCGAGATAATAGACCTCGGTATGGAGGTAAAAAGCGAGGGACTCAGAGAGGCATTTCTCTGGCAGATAGTCCCGCTGATAGTAAAGACAAGGCTTGGAAATCAAGCTCTTCCCCTTCTTCGCAAGCTCCTCAATTTCATTACCCAGTTTGATGAAGCAACTAAACAAGCACTTCTTTACGCCTTACTCAGGACAGTAGAACTCTGTGAGCTTGGGGAGAGCGAAAAGCGCCTCATCATAATGGAGATGGCTACTGCAGTAGGAGGTATTACGGAAGGAGAATTTACAGAAATTTTCGAAAAAGCGCTGAGCCTTTCATTAACAGGTTTAGAGCAGGAGGATGCGGAACTTCTCCTTGATATGGCAAGGGGGATCTTGGAAACTCTTAGCGGAGACATAGAGGCGAATACGCATGCTTTTATAGACTTGCTCTCGGTATTGGAGCCTCTTTTAACTACTCACCTCAAAGAACAGGCTTTCCAACTAATGTTAGAACTTGTTGACACCATTAGTTCTATGAGTGGCAATAAGGGAAAGGTAGTTTGGTTAGGGATAATGTTGAAAGTTCTTGAAAACAAAATTGATGAGAAACAGGCAGAAAAAATCCTTTCAAAGATTCTCAGCAAAGCAGAACAGTCGTCCGAGGAGTGGAGGGGAGCTTTATTGTATTCCATCTCTTCAAAATTAGATAGCTTAGATTTAAAAGAAGATTCTCCTGTGTATGCCCAAATGTTGAATATGGCGAAGGAGATAAAGGATAAACAAGTGAGGGAGGAAACTTATGCCTTTTTGCTAATGGGTTTGCTTAAAGCGGGTGTGAATAGGGACCTTTTAGAGATGGAATTGCCCAACCTTGGAGAGTTTCTGGATAAAAAGAGCAGGTTTCGGTCAAGGTTGAAAATCCTTTCTGAAGTATACTTCCTGACGAAAGAAGGGCAATACGAGGAAGCGATGAGAAAGGCTCAAGCAAGCACGGAAAGATTAAGATACCACGCTTTTCTGGTAATTGCTAATGGGATAGCGAGAGCGATAAAGGAAATAGATTCTGGGTGAGCTATTCAAACTGAAATTTAAGCCTAAAAGATATCCACTCACCGTTCCTAACCAACAAGTGGAGATTAATAAAAAGGACAAATTAATAAAACTCACTCTCTTAAACTTAAGTGTTTTGTCATCAAATGATTATCAAGTAGAGAAAGGAACCCAAACGGGTTGTTATTGGCAAGTCTCCTACTAAAGATAACACAAAGCAGTCTCTGGGTCGCTGCTAAGATATATCATCAAATATCGCCTGGATAACACTATAGGAAGGAGCCCAGATTTCAAAGCTGAACTCTGAGGAGGTGAAAATTTCTCGCTCCTTTATCGGGAGAAGCTCCAACTTCTGGGATGACCATCGCTTATTCGCATCAATGCTATATATTCTGAGCGATTTCTTTCCGGGTTTGAGGTTCTTTATGTTGATTGTCAGCGCTTTCCCTTGTGATGAAGGATTCACAAACATCAAGGAGAGCCTACTATCAGAGCGAGAAGCAAGGAGTTTGATATCGGATTCATCACACTTAGCATCTATCTTTTTCTCGCCCATCCTATAAAGCATTTGGTAGACAAAATATGGTGCCCTTACCCTTCCCTCCAAATCAAATAGTCCGAAGCGAGGAACGGGATTCCAGAAATTCTCCATATTCCTTATTCCTTCGGCAGAAAACCAATATTCAAAATGCTCCTTGTAGAACACCTGGTCACAAATCTGGTAGTAGAATGTCCAATCCACATCTGTTTCAAGCATAGAGAGCAGACAGGAAGCAACGACACTGGCATCCTTTGATTCCCCTGAAATATCACCGATATTTCTATTCCATTCGGTTATAAGCATCTCGGGTCTTTTCCCTGGAAAGTCCCTTAGCAAAGATTTAGCCCTCTCTATTCCCTTAGCATGAAGGGTGGGGTCGTCACTATAGAGGTGCCAGGAGACAAAATCCAGCTTTGTTCCCGTTCTCTTGCAGTATTCAATTAACCCCTCCAGTAGGGGGCTGTTGACAGAAGCCAGGGCAGGTCCTCCCACTTTCACGGTTGGGCAGGCTTTTATTATCGGTTCCGTGGTTATCCTGTAGAATTCGCAGTACTCTGCTGGTTCTGGAATTAGGTAGGGCGTTCCTCCAGCTTCCCCGATATCTGGTTCGTTAGCAACTTCCCAATAGGTGACGATTTGCTTCTCCACTGAATACCTTTTGACAAGTTCATAGATGAGGTTTTGCCATTCCTTTACATCCTTTGGTTGCCATATTCTCTGGTCTATTTGGGGAAATAGCCGCCTCGGCTTTATAGTAATACATGCCACTATCTTCGCACCTGTTTGGGCAAGTGCTTCCATATAAGGGTCCAAGATTTGCCAGTTGAGTTTCCCATCCTCGCTGTAGATATTGAAAAATTCTTGAAGGAATATCCGAATCAAACGGGGCTGTAGCTTTTTAATACCTTCAATCACCCCTTGCGGCAATGGAATAGGGTTTACTCCTCCCTGACCAAAGGAGTGTCTAAATGGTTCCAGTTTACCTATCACCTTGTCAGCGTCTATTTCTATTGTGCTCTTGGGAAGCTTCTCAGGGTTTGAACTGGCAGGATGGGTCAAAAAGAAAATGAAGGGGAACATTCCAAAGGAAATTTGGTTATAAACTATTTTCTTTAACTTAAACATCGTTTTTTACCTCCTTTCTTTCCAACTCCAACAATCGGACCTTCCATTCAAGTCCCCAGGTAAAACCACCTAAACTTCCATCTTTTCTTATCACTCTATGGCAGGGGATGATTATTGGAAGAGGATTCCTGGCGAGAGCCTGACCAACCGCCCTGGCTAAATTATTTCCTCCCAATCTTTCCCCGATTTCCTCGTAGAAAGCAACTCCTCCCCACTTTATATTTCTCACTTCCTCAAGGACACTCCTTTGGAAAGGAGTCAAGGAGGATAAATCAACGGGAAAAATGGAGAAATCTACCACTCTACCCGAGAAGTATTCCTCCAATGCTTCTTCAAGCTCGTGATACTTATAACCATCTATTGGCACTTCTTGTGGCTTGCTGAGGGAACACAAACCTTTATAGCTTGCTGATACCTCGCACCAGCCAAAACGGGTTCTTATCGCGTAAGGTCTAATCGTCATCGGATACTTGATTACTCTCTGCCTCCCCTGTTTGCTTATTAAGCACTTCAAGAAGCCTTTCTGCTACCTTAAGGGGCACACCGGCTAACCTTGCGATTTTATCAGGTGAAGCCTTTTTTAATTCCTCAATAGTGCCGAAGACATCTAAAAGCATCTTTCTTCTCTTTTTACCTATTCCCTCTACCTGCTCAAGAGCGGACATAAACGCAGCTTTTTCTCTTCTTCCCCTATGCTGTGTGAGGGCGAAGCGATGCGCTTCGTTTCTTATCCTTTGAAGCAGATGGAGAGCTTTTGAATCCTCCGGCAAGCGAAGGGGCTGGGAGGCATCGGGTAGATAAATCTCCTCCAGCCGCTTTGCAAGCCCAATTGTTGGTGGGAGTATATTCTCTTCAAATAGAATCTCAAGGGCGCTGGAAAGGTGCCCCTTACCTCCATCAATCACTATTAAATCGGGAAAGGGGAGGAATTTCTCGTCTCCCTTCTTCCCTCTCAAAATCCTCCTACGGAGCACCTCCTTCATCATCGCGTAATCATCGGGAATTTTCTCTGTAAACTTTATGTTGAATTTACGGTATTTGGATTTCTGGGGTTCACCATTCTCAAATACGACCATTGAGCCAACAGCCTGGTTGCCTCCCAGATGCGATATATCGTATCCCTCTATCCTGAAAGGTATTTTATCAAGCTGAAGCGCCAACCGCAGTGCTTCAAGGCTCTCCATCGCTTTCCTCCTTTTCGTTTCCCCCTCTTCCAGCTTCGCTCGCAGCGCAAGCTGGGCATTCCTCTTAGCCATTTCAACCAGTTCCTTTTCCTCGTCACCTTCTGCCCTTCTAATTAGGACATCTCTATGTTTTCTTTCGCTCAACCAGCGGGAAATGAGCTCGGCGTCCTCGGGGATATCTTCAACTATTATCAATGGTGGTGGTAGCTCTCCCTGATAATACTGGCGGATGAAAGAGGAGGTGATTTCCTCCTTGCTTTCTCCTTCCACACCTTGCAGGAGGAAATGCCTTCCGCCGATAAGTCTTCCAGCCCGCACCATAAAGACCTGTGCACCGATGGCATCCTCCTGCTGGGCGAAGGAAATGACATCCTCGTCAACGGGGTTAGTGAAGACCACCTTCTGCTTATCTATAACTCTGTCCAGTGCCCTTATCCTATCCCTCAACTTCGCCGCCCTTTCAAAGTTCAGATTCTCTGCTTCTTCCATCATTTTATTCCAGAGCATCTCCCTCAACTCTTCGCTATGCCCTTCAAGAAAAGTAATAACTTCCTGCACCGCTTCCATATATCGCTCCCTTGATACTTCACCGCTGCAGGGACCAAGACACTGTCCGATATGATAGAAAAGGCAGGGGCGTAATCTTTCTTCGCCTGTTAAGGGAATATTGCATTGCCTTATCTGGAAATTCTTGCGCAAAAGGCGAAGGACTTCTTTAAGAGATTTGGAATCAGCATAGGGTCCAAAGTATCGCGCCTGGTCTTTCCCAACTCTTCTCACTATCACGATGCGAGGAAATGGTTCGTTGAGGGTTATCTTGACGAAAGGATAATGCTTATCATCCCTCATCCGGATGTTATATGGTGGCTTATATTTCTTTATCAAATTCAGTTCAAGTATGAGGGCTTCTGTCTCGCTGTCTGTAGCAATCCACTCAAGGTCAGCGATGTTTTGTCGGATGAGGGAGACCTTCAACGAACCATCATATTGCCCGAAGTAAGAACGAACTCTATCGCGTAGGGAAGCAGCTTTCCCTACATATAGCACATTGCCCCTTTTCCCTTTGAAGATATAAACCCCGGGCGAGGTTGGTATTTGTTTTAGCTTTTCCTCTAACATCTCTAATAATAATTATAATTCATCCAGCAAATTGGAGAAATGATGCTCCCAAATGGATTGGGATTTAGGAAAGCGAATAAAACAAACGAGCTTTAAAAGCAATTTATTTTTGAGAAAAGACGCGAGCCTATTAATTGGGGCATTCAGGGTAAGTTTATATGTCCTGCCCCTTCAATCGGCAAACAAACGCCCATTCGGGGCTCAAGATTTCTTGGTTGATAATAGAGTTTCTCAAGGGTTTTCTGGACTTTCTCCACCGCGTCTTCCCTGGCTAATATCATTATTGACCCCCCTAATCCGGCGCCAAGAATTTGGGCTCCCAGCACTCCTTCGATTTTTTTGACCAAATCCACCATAAAGTCTATGTTGTAAGTGCTACAGGCATAGTCGCCAGTCTGATAGGGCAAGGTGAATTCCTTCTTTTCAGGATGTTTTTCGAGATTTTCTATGAGATAATCAAGATATTTATCGGAAACATCGTTGCTATAGCTGACCATCAGACCATCTTTTTCCCAAACCGAGACCCTGTCCCCGTTATGTGAGATGTTTATCAGCTCGGCAAGCGAATCTATGTCTCCCTCTGCTATTAACTGTAGACACCTTTTGCTTCTCGCACATTCGGCTATGCCAAAAAGACAAACTCCTCTCACGGGGTATTCTTCGTGTTTACACTTGTATTGTGTCAAAATCCATTCACCATCTTCTTTCAAACTGTCGAGCACCTCTTTTTTATTCATTTTTATGGGAAGGCTCTTGATAAGCTGATAGATTTTTACCTCATCCAATCCACTTTCCTCGGGAAGGATGTCGCGTAGATGCTCCAGCTTGGGGAGAAGTTTCCTAAGCAAGCGTGTTCCGATTTCATAGCAAGCAACCCTTTGGTTAAATGTTCCTTCGGCCTTTCCCGCTTTATGAGCCTCCTCATAGGAATAAGCGAACAGGATTGCGTATCCTTTAGGAAAGGGTGCACTACCTATATGGGAAAACGGATGGAAGCTAAACTGATTGATGGAGAAAAGCTTTCCCATCTTTATCCCGGCGTGGTCACCCATACCGCCTCTCGTGCCCACGAACCATTCGCCCTCCCCACATAGATGGATGAACTCCTCAGGGGAAATGTCAAGACCATTTATCAGGCAGAGGGCTTCGGAGAAAGCTACAACAAGGGCGGAGGAGGAGCTTAGTCCGGAACCCTGGGGAATATCTCCCCAGATAAAGGCTGTTAATCCTTTGAATTTTCTATCCCTGAAGCGTTCTTGCAGTCTCAGGGCAGATGCTTTGGCATAAAGAACCCAATCACCCTTCATATTTTTCCTATCATCTCTCTCCTCATTTGGGTAGATATCCTCCCAATGGCTCCAATTGAATTTCTCCAATTCCTTGCCTATGCTGAAAGAGCGGTAGGGAAATCTATCCTCCAGATTATAGAGCTCTATGCTGTCATCCTTCCGAGGGGATACGACCATAAGTATTTCCTTGTCAATGGCAATACTGTTTACCCTTCCACCCCTGTGGTCTATGTGGCGTCCGAGGATATTAAGCTTGCCAGGAGCCCTGACAAGAAAGACTTCCTTATCGTAGCCGAGCCTTTCGCCAAAACTTTTTAAAAGGTGTCTGAAATTGTCCATCCTTTTTCGGACGAGCTTTTCATCACCATATATATCCTTTAGGGCTTTTAGAAGTCCACTTTCGCCACTATCAAAAAGATTTAACCATTGACTTACAGGCTTAAAATTGCTTTCTCCAAGCAAGTTCTTTTTCTCTGTAAGAAAATGAACCTTACCAACCTTTTCCTCTATCAAACCAAGTTCTTCAATTGTGTTGAATGTCATAATCTTCTCCTCGTCCACATTGAAAGTTTCCATCCTTTTACCCCTTTGGTAGAACATCTCCACTATATCGGTGAAATGCTCTTCAGCGCTGTAGGGGTCTGGACTTAAGTCATAGATGACCTCATAGAGCGGTAATGCTTTAACGAGGTAGATAGATTGATTTGTCTCCCCATAAGGAGGGAAATCATTTTCCCGCCCTTTGCTTTCAATTATCGCTTTGATCTGCCCATTTTCATCTCTGATTATCCTGCCGAAGCTTCTGCCTTCCCTCCAGGAAGATGCGAGTAGTAGGTCATAATTACCCCTTTGGAAAGCTTCTTTCATATATAGCAAGTTTTTGGCATCAACAATCTTATCGCCTGCGATTATCAATAGGTTACCATTAAAGCCGACATCCTGAAGCAATTTACAGGCGCATCTTACAGCGTCACCGGTTCCTTTCGCCTCCTCCTGCAGGACGAAATTCACATCGGGAAACTCCTCCTCGACAGTCTCTATGAGTTCCCAATACCTATGCCCGGCAACTACAAGGATATGGGGAAAACCGCAATTTTTGAGCGTGGCTATGGTCCTGTTGATGACTGGGATACCGCCTACAGTATGGCAAACCTTGTTCTTCTCGCTTTTCATCCTTGTGCCTTTCCCACCTGCGAGGATGATAGCCACCCATCCTTCCTGGGGAAGGGGGGTATTTATCCTTGGGAAGGTATATGAGCGCATAGGGATATTTCAATCACCATCCCCATTCGGAGAAAAAGTGTTTAATATCCACTGTCTTATCTCATCTCTGATGTTTCGCACCTTTTGCATTATCTCTTCATCCGAGCCGGTAAGGATAGAAGGGTCAGGGAAGCTCTTGTGTAGGTAATGCTTACCGCCGGGGAAAAATGGACAGCGTGTTTCTCCTTCTTCGCACACGGTAACCACATAGTCGAATTCCCAACCAGCGAAAACCTCAAGGCTTTTGGGGCGATTCTGGGAGATATCAAGACCGATTTCTCGGAGGGCACACACGACATAGGGATTTACCTCCTTGGCTGGCTCAACTCCAGCGCTGTAAGCTATATAATGCTGGGGATACATATGATTCAAAATGGCTTCCGCCATTTGGGAGCGAGCCGAATTATGAAGGCAGATGAATAGGACTCTCTTCATTTTTCCTCGCTGAAAACCTCAGCAGTGAACTTGTATATCTCGGTGTCATCCTCCTGCCAGGCGTATGTCGGAAGTCCTGCCTTCAAACAAGTATGCTGAAGGAAGGTTTCCCTATCCCAATTGTATTCGGTTGCTACTTGCGGGAGCAAAAGACCGCTGAAAGGTCCCTTTCTAATATAAAGCCCGTGTTTACCAACCTCTATTTCTTCGATATCCTTCACCCTTTCCAAAGGGGAAAGAACGGAGATTTCAATTTCCACATAGGGGAGTTCATCAAGGGATAAAGGAGGAAAACGAGGGTCATCAACTGCAGCTGCAATAGCCATTTCCGCCACAGCCTGGTACAAAGGTTTTAAAGGATAAATCAGCCCAATGCAACCTCTCAGCATACCGTTCTTTTTAAGGGTTACGAAGGCTCCCCTTTTCTCTTTCAGAGCGGGTGATTCCACGGAAAAATCGGGAATCCTACCCGTTGAGAGATATGTTTCTATAGATTTTCTCGCAATCCATAGGAGTTGCTCCTTCTCTTCCTTTGTAAGTTCTGCCATATGTCAACACCTTCTTTTCTTTCTTCACAATTTTATCATAACAATTCATTCAATGGAACAACTTTCACATTCTTCTCCTCAAAGTAGGGAAGGGCAAGCTTGAGGGCTTCAAGTGTTTTTGCCTTCAAATGCCCTATCCCGATAGCCTTTCCTTTTCTCAAGGCGATAGAGACAAGTTCCTTGAGCTGTCCCAGAATATATTCTGGGTCATCCTCGTTATCAAGGAACACATCCCTTTTCAAATAAGGAACTCCCCAGTTGCGTGCGCACTTTTGCCCAACCGAGTGAGGCGTGGTGAGGCTATCAAGAAAAAAGAGGTTATGTTTAGCAAGGGTTGACATCACAGCATCCATAATCTTCTCGTTTTGGGTAGCAAGCGACCCCATATGATTGGACATTCCCACAACACCGGGAACACTTTGAAGTGCCCTTTCTATCCTGCTTGATACTTCGGGACTTGTTAGGTCAACCGTTATGAAATTTTCGTCCATAGGGAGATTCATCTCAGCCTGCATCGGCATATGGAGGATAATTGTTCTACCGTATCGCCTTGCCAGCTGTGCAGAAACGGAGGAATTGTTGAGATTTGGAAGGATGGAGAATGTGAGGGGTATGTTCAGCTTGAGAAACTCCTCAAGCAGGGGCAAATCGTAGCCCACATCATCTATGACAATTGCAATTCTGTATTTATATTTACGATGCTGAGCTCGTAAAGGAACCTCATTTTCAGAAGGTTCATTTATTTGGGGGAAGTTTAGCGAGGGTGGCGTATTTACCGGAGTGGTATGGGGAGATGGACGGGGAGGAGAAGGGCGTCTCGTGTTTCCCAGAGGTTGTCGGAAGGCAGGGAAAATGGAAGAGGAGTCCCCTGCTTTCTGGGTTATAAAGATGAAAAGCCCAAAACCAAGAAGGATGAGAAAAAAGATGCTCCCTCTGAGTAAGGAGGTCAGTGGGGAAGCTCTTCTCCTCCGTCGTTTACTCATTTGATGAGTTTTTTAACCACCTCTGTTGCCTTCTCTAACTGGATATCTATATCCTGTTTTGAAACGGATTTACTCAAAACCTTGCCATTTCGGGAGACCTTTAGAGTTGCAGTAGTACGGGTATCGTCGAAAAGGAGGTTTGTTATATTGACGAGGGAATTCACGCTCACGACCTTGTCATCTATCTGGACGATCAAATCGTTCTCCTGAAAGCCTGCTTTCGCGAGGGGTGAATCAGAGGAGAGATATAGAATGCGGAGATGTTTATTCTCCCAGCGCAGTATTGCTCCATTCCAGATGAATTCGTATTTACTTTCGTCAGGTCCAAATGTTATATCGGGTTGAATCCCTTCCTTGTTGATGTCCTTACCGCTTGGGGTTAGATACTTAGCCGTTGTCAGGGCTATAGCTGAACCGTCTCCCAGTGGTATGACCGTCTGGACCAATCCTTTACCGAATGTCCTTCTTCCTACTAATTTGCCTCTTTCGTGGTCCTTTATCGCTCCTGCGAATATTTCCGAGGCGCTCGCGCTACCTTCGTTTATCAGAACGACGAGGGGGATGTTCTCATTTGTCCCCAATTTTCTATCGGGGTCAATGGGAGTTCTCTTGCCTCCTCTTTCCTGGATTATCACTATCGGACTTTCCTGAACGAACACGCTGGCTGTCTTCACAGCCTCGTCAAACAGTCCGCCGGGATTGTTTCGCACATCAACTATAAGCCCTCTCGCACCCTGTTTTTCCAGCTTTTCAACGGTTTCCTTCAACACCTCTCCGGCGTTCTCGCTGAAAGACTGCAGTTTTATGTAACCGATGCCTCCTGGCAAAAGTTTGCTTTCCACGGGTTCAACCCTTATCAGCTCTCTTTGAATAGTGAATGTTAGTGTTCCTTTTACTCCTCTTCTCTCCACAGTGATTTTCACGGAGGTTCCTTTCTTTCCCCTTATCTTAGAAGCTACCTCGTCTACCGAGAGCCCTTTGACATCCTTATCGTCAACCGCAACTATATAATCCCCCGCTTTCAAGCCCGCTCTTTCCGCGGGGCTTCCCGGCAGAGGAGCAATTATCGCCACTCTATCTTCCCATTTGCCATTCACTTCTATTCTTTTGAGCCCGAGTTGGGCACCAATGCCGTAGAACTCGCCGGAGCTCTCCTCCTGCAACATCTTATTCTGCTTTGGGTCAAGGAACCGACTATAGGGGTCATTAAGTGACCCAAGCATTCCTCGGATAGCACCATATACCAAGGGGGTGTCATCGGTTATCTTCTCAACATAATTCTCCTTGATGAGTCGCAAAACCCGCCATATCGTCTCAACAGGTTGGAGGCTTATGCCCAAATCCGCTGAAGGCTCCTGCGCCAACCTGATGGGAGAACCAGTGAGTGCTCCCCGAACGATGAAGCCCATTAGGAATGAGGAAAACATCAGAAGGAGCAAAAATGTTACTATTAGAGCGTAGGTAAGCTTTCTATTCATATTATCTCACCTCTTTTTTTCATAGATAGTTCATTGGGTCGACTGGTTTACCGTTTTTCCTCACTTCGAAGTGAAGATGCGGTCCGGTGGCCAGACCTGTCGAGCCGACCGCTGCGATTGTCTCGCCTTGGTTAACATTTTGTCCTTTATTAACATAAATTGCCGAGCAATGACCGTATAAGGTGGAAATTCCACCCCCGTGGTCTATTATTACCACATTACCATAGCCACCCCACCAGCCAGCGAAGACAACCACCCCTCCCGCAGAAGCTTTTATTGGAGTCCCTGAAGGAGCTGAGAGGTCTATTCCTGTATGCATTTTTCTAATTTTGTATATTGGATGGGTTCTCATTCCAAATCCTGAGGTAATCTGCCCTCTGACAGGATAGATAAACCCTCCTTTCCAGGGATGAGCTAATCTTTTTTGCCCCTCGGGTGTCTTTTCCAAATTGAGAAGCATCTGTTCTATCTCACGGGAGTTCCTTTCCAATTCCTCAAGTGCTCGCTCGTATTCTATACGCTTGCTCTCTATTTCTTTTAGTAGGGCTGTTCGCTTTCCTTTCTCCTGCTGAAGCATCATTTTGTTTGCCTCTTGTTGTCTTTTTAGGAGGAGAGCTTTCTGCCTTTCTTTTTCGAGCAAAGCCTTTTGCTGTTCAAGCAGAGCTTTTTCTCTCTTTATTTCATCAAACAAGGCTTTATCCTCCTCAAGCACCTTCTTCATATAATATGAGCGGGAGAGGATGGAGAATGTGTCGCTCACACCGAGGAAAACGGCAAGGAACCCACCTCTTCCTCCTTGTTTGTAGAACTCACATAATCTGTTCTCCAATTTTTGCTGGTGTTTACGCAATTTCATTTGCTTTTCCGCTATATCTTTGGAGAGAAGGTTTATATTGTTTTCCAAATTTTTTATTTTAATTTGGTTTTCTTTTATAAGTTTCTCTGTTCTGTTTAGCTTCCTACTCGTCTCAATCAATTTTTGATATGCATATTTCTCCTGTTTTTTCGTCTTACTGAGATTGGACCTAATATGGAATATCTTCTTATTTATCTCGGCGAGTTTCTGTTTTAACAAATCAATAGTTCCTGCTTCTGCAGGTAGCAGGAAAAGGGATAAGAGAGATAGGGCAAGAATTTTCTTATTCAAATTCTTCGCCTCTCTTATAGAGAAAATAACGGGTGGAAAGAAAACTGCTTACAACGCCAATGAGGAGAGCTAAGAGGAATATAGCCGCAAATAAGGGGAGGGCAACATCCTGATAAGGTAGCAAAAGAAAGAAGGAAAGGGGAAAATGATTATAAATGTAAATATAGGCTAATAGGAGTATCAGAAAAGCTAATAGTCCGCCGAATATACTGTAGGCGGTGCCTTCCAAGACAAATGGACCCATAATGAAGAAATTTGTCGCTCCGACTAACTGCATTATCCTTATCTCTTCTCGGCGAGCATAAATTGCCAATCGCACAGCATTACCAATTATAAGCGAAGAAGCTAAAAGCAAAAAGAGTCCAAGACTTATTCCAGTCCATTTTATAAGGTTATTTAGTGATTGCAACTTTTCTGCCACCTCTCTTCCCTCGCGAACCTCATCCACTATCTGTTCTTTTCTCAATGTCTCGGCTACCGAGATTATGTATTGAGGGGCAACGGTTTTTATCCTTAAAGCGTGAGGTAAGGGATTGGGAATGTCTGATAAATCAACCTCCCGCTTGAGCTCCTTCTTGAGGTCTTGCCACGCCTCTTCTTTGCTTACCACTTTCACCTCCTTAACCCCCTCCCAACTTTTCACCTTATTGGCAAGACCGATAGCTTCTTGGAGGGGTACATTCCTTTTTAGGAAAACAGCGACTTCAAGTTTGCCTGGCAAATGCTGAGAGGAATATTCTATGTTAACCATTGCCAACCCAACCACTCCTACGACCAGAAGGGTAAGTGTGACGGTAGTGATTGATGCGAAGCTTATCACTACATTGCGAGTGAGATTTTTGAAGGCTTCTTCTATTAGGAACTCCAGGCTACTCAGACGCATAATGCTCATAGGTTCCCCTTTCTCTATCGCTAACAATTCTCCCATTCTGGAGTGTCACCACTCTCTTCCTCATTTTATCCACGATATATTTATCGTGAGTGGCAGTTAAGACGGTGGTACCCATAAGATTTATCCTCGCTAATAAGTCTACTATCTCAAGGGAAGTTTCAGGGTCGAGATTGCCGGTTGGCTCGTCAGCGAGGAGAATTATAGGGTTATTGACAATCGCCCTTGCTATGGCAACTCGTTGTTGTTCGCCTCCAGAAAGCTGGGCAGGGTAGGCATGGGCTTTATCGGACAAGCCAACTATTTCCAGAACCTCGGGTAACTTACGGCATATTTCCTTTCTTCCCATTCCTATAGCCTTGAGGGCAAAGGCGATGTTTTCCCATACTGTCCTTGTAGGTATGAGGCGGAAATCCTGGAAGATGATACCAAGTCTGCGGCGCAAAAGGGGAACCTCTTTCGGTGATAGACGAGAAACATCCCTCCCAGCAACTATCACTCTACCCTCTGTAGGGTATTCTGCGCAATAGAGCAATTTAAGCAGGGTAGATTTACCCGTGCCTGTGGGACCTACCAAGAAAACGAATTCTCCTTTCTCTATGCGCAAATTTATATTTCGTAGCGCTTCCGTGCCATTCGGATAGGTGAAGGATACATTGTGAAGTTGTATCATAGCCTGAATTATATTATACCACGAGGAAGAGAAAGAGAGAAATCAATACTCCTAAAAGGGCACCGATTGAGGCCTTTAATAAGCGATTGGGGTGCCCAAGCTCTAAAAGGGTGAAGATTATCCCAACGAAAAAGATGAAAAGTAGGATGGGGAGATTATTGGTTAAGAATAGGAGAGAGACAACGAGGAATGAGATGAAGGCTGTTTTGCCATCTATCAATCCATCGCTAACCCCTCCCTTTAGGAAGGATGCCTTTGAAACACCGAGGGCGGCGAAAAGGAGGAACAAGCCGCTTACGAGCTTGACCAAGTAATCTTCCATCGGTGTAAGGTGGGGGGCAGGGCGGGTCAAGCGATGGAGCAAAATGACACCGCTAACCAGAGCACATACAGTCAAGGCAGTGAGGACCGCTCCAGCGGATATGTCTTTAGCCAATTTGACGGAGGGATTGTAATAAGGGGAAAGATGGTCAACTATTATCTCAAAAGCCGTGTTGAACAGCTCGGCAATTATAGGGAGACTGAGAGCAACGAAGAGAATCAACCATTCAATATATGTTATGCGAAGATGGAGGAAAAGAATTATGAGGAAAATCACGATCAAAGTGAGATAGAACATATGGCTTTGTTTAAAAACAGCCTGCATAAGCCCTTTATAAGCGTTTTTAAAAGAATTTTTGAGACTCTTTCTCCTCCTCATTGCAATCCCTCTATCTTATTTATTATTTTCTCCTGCAAATCAATCATAGCTTTCCAACCTTCTTCTTCCTCATCGTCCCAACCCAGAAGGTGGAGCAGACCGTGAGCCACGAGGAATGCCAACTCTCTCTCAAAGCTGTGTCCCTTTTCCTCTGCTTGACTTTTACAGGTATCAAGCGAGATTATTATCTCACCGAGGAGGTCCTTTTCGCCATAATAAAATGAAAGCACATCTGTCGGGGCATCAATGCCCCGATAGCGCGCATTCAGTTCTTTGAGAAGTGCATCATCAGCCAAAACTATATTTACACTACCCTCCTCGTTACCTGTTTCCTCAAAAGTTTTTTTAACGATTTCCCTGAGAAGCTTCTTTTTTACCGGCATTTTGTGGAGGGAGATTATCCTGATTGGCAACCCTTACCTCCTCAGAAGGATATTCAAGTCGTTTGTGAAGAAATCCACGCAGTATGGATAAGAAGGCTTCCTTGATTTTATTTAAATCTTTATAACTGAGTCCCGATTCGTCAAGCTGTCCATCGTTTAGCTTTTGCCTTATTATCTTTTCCACCACCATTTCCACATTCTGGGGGGATTTATCCTCAAGGGAACGAACCGCCGCTTCAACAGAATCCGCAAGCATAACTATAGCAGCCTCTTTGCTTTGTGGTTTCGGTCCCTCATAGCGGAATCTGCTTTCTTCCACTTCCCCGTCGCTTTCCCCCAAAGCTCTGTGGTAAAAATAACTAACGAGTGAAGTGCCGTGATGCTGGGCAATAATATCTATAACTTTTGGAGGTAGCTTCGCTCGCTTCGCCATCTCCACCCCATCCCTTACATGGGAGGTTATTACGATGCTGCTGAGGGTAGGGGAAAGGGTTTCATGGATATTTTCTCCGAATTGGTTCTCAATGAAATAAAGTGGGCGTTTCATCTTCCCGATATCGTGATATAGAGCGCTCACTCTGCAAAGTAGGGCATCAGCACCTATTGCATTTGCTGCTGCCTCGGCAAGATTCGCCGTAATTATGCTGTGTTGATATGAACCGGGGGCATTAAGGAGAAGCTCCCGCAGAAGCGGTTTGTCAGGATTGGCTAATTCTAATAGCTGAAAAGTAGTGGTTATGCCGAAAAGTCGTTCAAGGATGGATACTCCCAGCCACGCTATAGCAATTCCAATTATTCCACTGACTGCACCCCAGAAAAGGGCGAGGGGAAGTTCCTCAGGACCTATGAATCTCCATACTCGGCAGAGTAAGGTTAAAAGGCTTATCGTTCCCGCAAGAGCGAGGGAAGCTTTAACAAGATCAAACCTGTCCCTCAAACGGAGGGTTGACACAATTCCCACGCCACCGGAGAGTATGCTCATACTTGCTATTTGCATCTCCCCACCAGCGGATACGCTCATAAGGAGGGCAAGAAATGGGAGGGTGATGGCGGCGACTTCGCCTCCCAAGAGAGAAGCGAGGGATATAGCCACGAAAGCGGAAACTATCGCAGGCGTGAATTGGAAGGATAGCCCAAAGCGGAAACCGAGGAAACCAAGGAAGAGCAAGAGCCATAGAAGGGATTGAAGCTTTAAATTGAAATAGACCTCGGGGCTGTGTTTTGTAAGGAAGAGAAGCATTACTGAATAGGAAATAGCAACGAGAGCTAACATAGCGAGAACTTCTTTGAGAAGAGGAAGCTTCCCAACAATTCCTAAAACGGTTAGTTTCCGCCAAATTTGGGGAGTTATTGTTTCTCCTTTTCGGACGATAAGTTCTCCGAACATAATTTTCTCGTAAACCGGTTTCACAGAACTTCTTGCTTTCTCCCTGAGTTTTCTGGTCGCTTCTACATTCTCAATCAGATTCGGTCTGATAGCGCTTGCCGTTATCTCAGCAAGGGCGAAACTCTCCGCGTTAGGCGGAAAGCTTCTCAACACTAAGTTCCTTGCTTTTTTCCTTGCGGCTTCAAGCTCCTCCTTGGTATCCTTGATACCTCCTTCCATTATCAGTTTGACAATCTGCAGTGCTCTTTCCTGCAGGCGATTCAAATCCTCTTTAGTTTGTAGGAGAGTTGTTATTGCTTGGGGGGAAAGGGGAAAGGGCAAACGGGAATTCAAGGACTCCACTTGCGAGTGTATAAGTTTTCCCTCTTTTCTCGCTTCCCTAATTAACTGGAATGTTCGTCTTATCGCATCTTCGGCTTCCGCATTTGCAAAGGGAGCGAGCGTATATGTGGGAGTAACCCGGGAAGCTGCTTCCCTACGCAAAGCCTCACTCTTCTCCTCGTCCACATATTGAACGGTTCTCTGGGCTCTTATATCAAACGGGGCTGGTTTGCCCACTCGGAGAGAAAAAGAGTAATAGGAAAGGGGGAAGGTAAGGACTAAGGTGCTAACAACTACAGAAAAAAAACACAGGATTATTCTTAGCCCTTTCTCCTTATCAAGCCTTGGAAGAAAGGTTTTACCCTTTCGCCTTCTGAAACTCGGAAGCTTCATCTAAAGCTTCTTATCTTTGTTTTTTCCCTCGTTTTCTTTTTCTCTCGCTTGGCTTGAGGTAGTGCTCGTGGCGCCTTGCTTCCTGTAAAACACCCGACCTTTGTAATCTCTTGCGAAAACGGCGCAAGGCGCTCTCTATAGATTCTCCTTCTCTGACTTCTATCTTTGCCATATAACCTCCTTTCTTTAGTTATTATATATGGTCTATTCTATTAGGTCAAATATCAGAAAGGGATTAAGAGAGTATATAGGGGGAAAGAAAGGGAAGCCAGGGAAGTATAATTGATGTGTATCAGATGAGCTCGGCTTCTCGTTTAACCAAGTCCCTTACTTCTATTTCCTTTTTTCTCAGAAGTTCCTCAGCTTCCTCTGGTGTCTCACCCTCAGCCCAGATATGCAGATATGGTTCGGAAATATCCGGTAGAACGAGAACCCATTGATTTGGGCTCATTTTCTCCATCGCTCCATACTCGTGGGTAACCACTTCAGCCCTGTGTAAAATCCGCATAACCCGCGCCTTTTCCTCCCAGGGGCAAGGAACAACAGCATAACGGAGGTGGAAAGATGGAAGCTCACTCAGCAAATCGGTTATATCCTCCTCGAGCTGGGCAAGGCATTGTAGAAGCATTGCTAAAGCGAAGATGGAGTCGAAAGCAGGTTGAAATTGAGGAAAAACGAGCCCCCCAGAATCATTGCCTCCTAAAAGGACATTTTGGGAGCGCTCCAGCAGGAATCTCGGTAAAGGACGTGTCCTAATGACTTTGCCGCCGAATCTCGTAGCGAGCTCATCCAAGGCAGAAGGGGCGTGTAGATAGGATACAATATCCCCTTTTCTTCCAGTCTTATAAAGAAGAAGAGCGAATAATAACAGGAGTTTGTATCCATCCACGATTTCTCCATTGGGAGCGACAATGGACAAGGTTTCCCCTCCGCTGTGTTCAAAGAAGACACCAAAATCAGCCCTCAAAGCCGTGACTACATTTCTCAATTCCTTTAACATCTCGTCCCGTTGTTGGGGTGAATGGGGAGCTCTTTGAGGGTCAACGAAGGGGTTTAGAGCTACAACATCCAACCCTAATATCCCTAAAATGGCTGGCAAGACAAGTGATGTCCTTCCGAAAGCGTAATCTATAACAAGTTTGAATTTTCTTGAGGAAATTAGTTTCTCATCAATCTGGGAGAGGAGAGCCTCTCTGTAATTCTCGATTACCCTTGTGGAGTACTCTATCGTTCCCACCTCGTTGTCCCTCACCCTTCTAAAATCCTCTCGGAAGAAGTAGCTTTCCAACTTGCGCTGGCTGGATGGTGGAAGCTCTATTCCACGTTCGTCAAAAAGCTCTATTGTCAAAAGAGAACTATGATAGGGCACCATTCTTATATGTGCTCCTCCTACCAAGCTCCTGCTCCTTATTGTGAAGCGTGTTATCGGCAATACCATTGCCTGAAGATTAAGGACATTGATGCCAGCTGATAGCAAACCAGCGATGAAACCCCTCTTTATCATCCTTGCAGTTTGAGAGGAATCCCTGCTGACCGCTACCCAACTTCCTTTTGGAAAGAGTGAACCAAAGGCTGCTCCCAGTTTTGTTGCATACTCGGGCGTTATCTCAAGATTACCTATTCCCGCTATGCCGTACCTGCGGAAGAGACTTCCATACCATTTTCCACCCCATACAAGGCTCATAGTCACCCTGGAGTTCCGTTCCACTATTTTATTTGGCCATATCTTAATAAATGGTTGGACAATAACATCCCCTTCCAGCGTGCAGTGGTTCCCGATTATTGCTCCTTCTCCTACCTTAACTCTTTCACCACATATCGTCCTGTCTCCAACTATGCAACCGAAAAGGTCAGCTCCTCTACCCAAGAATACCTTTTCCCAGACAACGCTCCTCTCTACTTTAACACCCTCTTGTAGTACACACTCCGCACCTATTATAGCTGGACCAGTTATTCTTGCTTTTCCCTCAATCCGGCTGTGGCTCCCTATGTATACCGGCGGATGTATCTCCGCTTCCCCTATATCGGCTCCTTCTCCTACGAATATACCTGGAGCAATTTCTTCACCATCTATTTGGACTTTCACCTTTCCGTATAGAACATCGAAATTGGCTTCAAGATATGATGTGTGATTTCCAACATCACACCAGTATCCCTTGCTGATGAAACCGTAAAGTGGCTTACCTTCATAAAGCAGTTTGGGGAAGAGGTTTTGGGAGAAATCCACGAATTGCTGATCACCTATGTATGAGAGGACTTCTGGTTCAATAATGTATATCCCCGTGTTAACGGTGTCTGAGAACGCTTCATCCCCGGAGGGTTTTTCAAGGAACCTTCTTATTCTCCCTTCTTCATCTACAATCACCACGCCATATTCCAAGGGATTTGATACCCTTGATAGCACAATCGTCACTAAAGCTCCTCTATCTTTGTGAAAAGCGATAGCCTCGCTCAGGTCTATATCGGTAAGTGCATCGCCGCTAAGTATAAGGAGGGTTTCGTTTAAATTGAATGTATCCGCCGCCCTCTTGACGCTTCCTGCCGTACCCAAGGGAACATCCTCAACAGAGTATTTAAGGGAAATGCCGAACTCTTCACCATCGCCGAAATAACCCTCTATTTCGTCGGCGAGGTAATGGACTGTAGCAACAGCCTCCTTAAAACCGTGTTTTCTCAGCAATTCAATGATGTGTTGCATTATGGGCTTGCCCGCAACTGGCACAAGCGGTTTGGGGCGATGGACTGTAAGCGGTCTCAGCCTCGTTCCTTCCCCGCCAGCCATTATTATTGCTTTCATAAAAGAATCACCTCCCTATGGATTCGGCGGATAGGTTAATTCCGCGAAGGATGAAGGGTCAATGTAAGGGAATGGGCGGTCCCTCGCCTCGCAGTATTCCAGAAATTGCCAGGCGGAGGGGTCGGGTTTTTTCCCTTCCAACAATTCCTTCAACATCTGGGAAAGGCGAAGGAAGGAATTATAGTGTTCAGCAACACGAATCTCCGCATAATCCCTTGCTGTCCAAGTTGATATAAGGAATTGCCAGTCGGAAGATTGAAGAAGGAGAAGCTCCCTCGCCATCTGTTTGAGAACCCTTTCAACACTTTCCCCTTTGCCCAGTGCCTTCCTCGTTAGCTCTTTCATCTCCTTTTCCGCCTGATAGATGTATCGCCAGGTCCATTCCGTCCACTCGTTCAGCCATATCCAATGAAAACCTCCTTCTCCCCAGGAACCCTCAGGGAGGGAAACGAGCGTATCGGCGGGATATCTTTCAAGATAATCACCGCAGGTAATCATCTCTATCTCTTCGTCTTCTGCTATGCGCTCGATAACACGCTTGAGGAATTTTGGACCCTCAAACCACCAATGCCCGAAGAGCTCCGTATCATAGGGGGCAACGATTATTCCCATCTTGCCCGTCTCTTTTTTAAACTGGGCAAGGACTCGTTTGAGCAATGTAAGGAAATGGCGGGAATGCTCCTCCACCCTTTCCTCTGCTTTTTCCCGTTCGTAGGGCAATTTTGCGCCAAGGTCCGCTTTAGGGTCGGTCACTCTCCAAAAACGAAGTCCACTGGGAAAGTGTTTCTTATGGAAATCGAGATAGAATCCGTCTCCTGGATAGCCAACCTGTCCGCTCCACACTTGCAAGCCTGTTTCGGGGTCACGAACGAAGATTGCGACAGGGCGTTTAGGTTCACCTGAGGAATTCACAAGATATGGGCGATAGGGATATTTCTCTATCTCCTCGGGGCGTTCTACTTTTTCCACTCTCTCCCAGAGCGCTTTGAGCGCCTCAAACCTTTCCAGATATACACCTGTTACCTTACCCCCCTTCAAAAGATGCGTATCAACGATAAAATACTGCAATCCCTCCTCGCTGATGAACTCATCAACGCCTTTCCGAAGATATTTGCAATCAATGAGGGGAGCTTGCCATACATAGCGTGGACGGTAAGCACATTCGGGAAGCCATATTCCTCTCGGTTGTTTTCCAAAATGATGATGATAAGCGGTAACTCCCAATCTCACCTGAGATTGAACACTCTCATCGAGGAGAAGCAAGGGGAGATAGCCGTGAGTGGCGCAGCTCGTCATTATTTCTATCTGCCCTGCATCTTGCAATCCTCGCAATACCTTAATTAAATCCTCTTGGAATTCGTTTTCGAATTTCTCATATATTTTAGAATAGAATTTCTCCCAGAAACTGGCGAGCTTCGCCATTTGCTCTTCTCCTTGACTATGCCATTCCTTCTCTGCCTCGTGGCTTAACTTTATCTTATTCTGAAGATAATCTTTCAGCTCGTTAGGGAACGAGGGGTCGGAAAGCTGCTCACAGGTGATGGGTGTAATGCTGAATGTTACTTTTGGAGCAACGCCCTTATCAGCGAGTTCCTTGAAAACATCTATTAATGGGATATAGGACTCAACGACAGCTTCTGATAGCCAATCCGTACCATGAGGCCATCTACCGTGAGCCAACACATAGGGAATATGGGTATGCAGAACAAGGGCGAAGTAGCCCAACTTGTCTGCCAATTATATCGCCTCCTTGTATTTTATCTTTCAATCACTTCCCACTTCCCGCACCTATCTCCCCAGCGGGCAAGAAGCTTCCCATCGCTTTTTATCTCCACTATCTCGCACCTATTGGAACAACCGCTGCATTCAAAAGAAGAGGTTTCAAAATTCATCTCTGCAACATCAAATCCCCTGAAGTGGCTCTTTTTACCATCCCTCATTTCCTCCGCTGCGAGGAGCGCCGCACCAATTGCACCCATAACATTGTGATAGGGAGGCACGAGGACCTCGCAGCCGAGTGCCCTTTGAAAGGCGAACTTTATCCCGATGTTGGCCGCTACTCCTCCCTGGAATATCACTGGTGGATAGATTTTCTTGCCTTTGGCTACATTGCTAAGGTAATTCCTAACAAGGGCTTCGCAGAGACCAGCTACAATATCTTCCACGGAAAAGCCCATCTGTTGTTTATGTATCATATCGGACTCAGCGAATACGGTGCATCTACCCGCTATCCGCACGGGAGTTTTAGCCTTTAGGGCAAGCTCACCAAAGCGCTCGATAGGTATTCCCAAGCGTTCTGCCTGTCTGTCAAGGAAAGAACCCGTCCCTGCAGCGCAGACCGTATTCATTGCGAAATCCACGACCAATCCATTTCTCAGAATTATTATTTTGGAATCCTGCCCACCTATTTCAATTATGGTATTTGCTTGAGGGTGGAAGCGGAGGGCAGCGACGGCATGGGCTGTTATCTCGTTGCGAATCACATCTGCTCCAATCAGAACACCAGCGAGATATCTCGCCGAACCCGTTGTCCCTGCCCCTTTAATCTCTAAATTCCTGGGTAAATCTTCCCGCACCATTGCTATCCCTTTCTGGATAGCCTTTATCGGTTGTCCCTGGGTACGGATGTAAACTGGCGTCCCTAAGGGATTGCCCTCTTCGTCTATTACGACCACCTTAGTCGTGACAGAACCCACATCAACGCCGACATATCCCTTCAATTGACGCTCACCATCCTTTTACGGCGGAGCAAGTCAACAAAAGCCTCCAACCTTGTCAGAACCCCAGCCTTTCCCGTATGTTCATCAAAAACGAGGGTGAGAACGGGGAAGGATAAATCCTTGCTGACTCGTGGGAGGATACTCTGAGCGATGATTTCAGGCATACAGGTGAAGGGCATAAGGTGTACCATTCCATGGAATCCCTTCTTTGCGTAAATTACTGCGGAAGCGACGGAGAGTTGACCATCTCCTCCCACAAAATGCCCCAGATATGGTTTGGACATTTGTTCCAAGAGGTGATGTTTCCTGATTCCCTGGAGGGAAGGTATGAGGTGCTCTTTGACCCAATCGGTTATATATAGCGTTCGCTCAACCTCAACATCCATCTTCCCCAGCTCGTTCTCAACCTCCATATTGACGAAAGGCTCAAGAACGACAAATATCTCTCCAGTCACAGCCACCTTTATTGGGTCTATGTCCTTCTTGGGAATGGATAGAAGTTCTTCAATCGCTTCTTCTCGTATTCTCTTGACTTCTTTATAGGAAGATGCTTCATCCAAACGCCGAAGGGTTTTCTCAAGGATATGGGTTGTCTCTCCCTTCTTTATCTCCAGTGCTTTCGTCTTATGTCCCAATTTTTCCAGGTAATCCATAACCTGGAGCTTGCGAATCCCGAAGAGAAGGGCGGAGAAAATTCTATAAAGTGGTTTGCCATTGCCTACCTTCTTGAGGTCGTTGAGGAACTCCCCCCATCTGCCCTGGGGAGGGTCGAAGATGATGAAGTTGACCTTATAGCCGAGGTCCTCAAGAATCCTTCGCTGGACGGCTCCATAGTAGCCGAACCTGCAGGGACCTACTCCTCCAGCCATAATAATCGTATCAGCACCCTGCTCTATGGCTTCAAGAAAGCAGCCGAGGTTAATCTTCAGGGGAAGACAGGCGAATTCGGGGGAATACTGGGAGCCAAGTGTAAGAGTGCGTTTTGAGGGCTTGGGAGGCACGATAACATCGTGACCGAGCTCCTGCAGGGCGGTTTTTAAGCCGAGCCACAGATTTCCCATATGAGGAAAAGTTACCTTCATTTCCTTCTCTTAAGCATATCCACGAAAGCCTCCAGCCTTGTCTGAAGCCCAGCCTCGCCGGTATGTTCATCCAATGTGATTACCATCAGAGGGAAATCTCCATTCCTTCTTGCTTCGCTCTGAATCAACTCACTAATCAAAGAATCGGGACCGCATTCAAAGGAAACAACATTTATTATTCCGTCCACTTTTTTCTTATGGATGAGATAGAATGCTGCGCCGACGATGTCTCGCTCATAGGACCAGAAAAGGCGTTTAGGAAGGAATTGGGCGTGATGCTCAATGTCTTCCTGCCTTATCATTTCCTCGGTTATTACCTCCGCACCGAGTTCCTTCAACTTGCCAAGCATATCAAGGGTGGAAAATCGGTCGTAGACATTGTAAGGATGACCGATGACCCCGATTTTTATGTCCGTATTAACCTGCTTCTTCTCCAACTTTTTGCCATTGAAGATGACCTCTATAGCCTCGTCAGGGGTCAATCCCTTGAGCATTAAACCTCTGTAAGTCCAGAGCGTTTCGCAAGCATCTTTGTAAGCAGATTTTATTTTTCCCATGGGCGCGCCAAGCAATTTGCCAACCTCTATGGCAGCTTTAAGGGGACTTTTGTCCCTCTTTTTGACATTTACCGTGGCATCTATGATTGGCGGTAAGTCCTCAAGGGTATTGCGGACAACATCGGGTAAACCGAGGAATTTCGGGCAGGTATATGCTTCCCTTTCTACAGCTACGATGCGGGGGATGAAGAGAAAGTCCACATTCTTTTCAGCGAGGTGAACCGTGTGTCCGAAGAAAATCTTTACGGGGAGGCAAACATCATCGTGGGAGCTCTTTGTTCCGAGGTCTAAAATCTCCTTAGAAGTTGGGGGAGAAGTCACAACCTCCGCCCCTACTCCCTCAAGGAAGACCTTCCACATAGGATAATAGTGGTAAAACAACAATCCTCTCGGAATGCCTACCTTCATCTTATTTTAAATTATAACAGAAAAATAAGTAGAGGGAAAGTTATACTCTGGGCAGGTGCATCAATTCATTCAACAGAACCTTGTTTTAGAAAAGTTAGAAGTATCAGCCTTTTAAATAAACCCTCTTCAGCTCGTTAAATATAGCTAGGCAGTTGTTAAATGCCTCCTCTTTTTTGCCCTGGTTAATTAGCTCCACTGTTCGGGATACCAATCGTTCGTATAGAGCAGAATAAATTTCCTTAAAATTCTCAGCCTTGTTTATTTCTGCAACTATCGAGGGTGCAACCCGATAATACTCCTCGATGATTTGTTCTCCATTGGGAAGATTTCTTACATACTCGTCTCTGAAAGTCCTAAAGATGTTCAATTCTTGGCAGTCATCTCTTAATCCCATGGCTTCCATACAAGCAGATGTGATAACACAACCTTCGTTTATGTTACGACCACACCTGACGCAAATACCCCTATGGGAATCACAGACTGTTGCTGGATAGCGAGCATATTCGCTGTCGCATATACAGCATAGGCTCTGTCTACTACTGCAATCAGAACAAAGTTGAGCGGGATTCGTGCCATATCTATTACACACAACACACCTTTCCACCTTCCTATGTCTCTCACAAACTAATGCTCTCTCAGACATAGTGAACCTCCTTTCTCACCTCGCCAATTTTACTTTTCCTGACGAACCACTCCTTGGGGATTTTCCTCTCCTACTGGACCTTCTATAGACTTGTCGCTTAATAAGCTTACCATAAGGTTTTCCTTCCAGCAAGCCAATTTTGTTATAATTATAAACGCCTTTCTATACATTGTTAACATCATATGTTAAAATTTCTCAAAGCAATTATACAAAATGCTCAAACTAAGGCAAGCATTAAGATAAAGATTTGGATGATAGAGAGGTGACTTTTATGGATATAACCCCGTGCATTATCACAGGATAGAGCAATAAAAGCTGATAAAGTGTTATCCTACATTTGACCTCCTCGCTATATTATTCGGTATGCATAGGGTGATAAGGTGGTTGAACGCTCCATTCAGAGGCCAAAAGACAAAAGAAGCAAAGGGAATTCTATCAGGGAAAAAGAAAAGACACACTCAAAAGAACACAATTATCACGAACAAGAGAAAAAGGATACTTTATCTTGCCTCAACAGTAGAAGGGAAGAAGCACGACTACAAAGCATTCAAAGAAGAATTTCCCTCCTCAACTCTATCAGCCAAGCTATTGGGAGTTTTCTCGGTCTATGCTGATTTAGGGTATTTGGGGATTGAGAAAGAATATTCATATTTTGGGGGGTGTTGAGAAATAGAAAGGAGGGTTTCGGAGATAAAGTAATGGAAATTGCCTGCGGTTTATGGAACTACCATTTAAGTAAAGCGAACTAACTCTATTTGCTCTCGGGATTGACTTGCTGGAGGCAAGGAAAAGGGATAGAACGACTGCTTAAAAGTTATTTCGCGACAAATCTAATATACAGTGCTTTTAGCGACACCGAGTTCTTCTCTTATATAAATGATTTTCGAATCTAAACCCAAAAAGGCGAGCATCTAATTTATCAAAGAGAAGCTACCATATAAAAAGGAACCCTAGTAATCCTGTAATATTTTCTAATCATAATTCCTTCCCAAAGTATCAACTTTGACCATTTCAACGATTTCCGAAAGCTTATCAAATGAGAAAAAGGTCAGATGAATTCTTTCATTTTAAAAAGCACCCAAAATATATTGACTAATTTAGCCATCATTTTTAAAATGTTAGATGATTAATCGGTTAATCATATGGCGACCTTAAAGGAGATAGCACAAAAAGTTGGAGTTTCCGTCTCGGTAGCCTCCAAGGTCCTCAACAACAGTAGGACCAATGCGAGGGTGAGCGATTCTTTGAAGCAGAAGATACTTGAAACTGCTAAAGAGATGGGCTATCGTCCCCATCAACTTGCCCGAGCCCTTGCTAAAGGCAAAACTTACAACATAGGGATAGTTTTTTCATATCCACCTCATATCTTCCTCCGTGATTTGTCTTCCTCCCAAATCGTTGCTGCCGTCTGGGATAAAGTGAATAAAGCTGGCTACAGTATCTTCCTTAAATCCGCAAGAGGTAAAAAATTGGGTTATTTCCCTCCTATTGACGACCTTATCGGTAAGGTTGATGGATTGCTTGCTATCGGTCCGGTGCGGGAGGATGATGAGGAGGTCCCTCGCTGGAACGATTTAAAGATACCAATCGTTCTCGTAGGGAATCATCCCAAATTCAAAGGTAGTGTTGTTGATGTGGATAACGAATTAGGGGGATATCTGGCGACTAAACATCTGCTCGCTCTTGGGCACAGAAGGATTGGTCTTATAACGATTTCCCTTGAACCAAGCTATGCGAGGGAAAGATATAATGGCTATCTACGGGCTTTAAAGGAAAGAGGACTCCAGCCGAAGGAGGAATGGGTGCAGATAACGGAAATCGGCGATGAGGGTGGATACAAAGCAGCGAAGAAGCTACTTTCTCTACAGGAGCCTCCAAGCGCCATATTCGTTAGCGTGGGTGTATGTGCGCGGGGAGCATTGGAAGCGATAAAAGGAGCGGGGCTGGATGTACCGAAAGACATCTCCTTCATAGCTTTTGACAGGTTTATGGAGAATTTCCCGAAAGACATACAAATAACAACTGTTGACTGGTCCTTCTACAAATTGGGATTGCTCAGCACCGCTGTTCTGCTCCGACTTCTCAATGGTGAACTAAAGGCACCCGTGGAAAGGCGCCTACCGGTTAGGCTGATACAAGGCTCTTCCACGGGCAAGCCAAAGGAAAAAATGGCAAGAAAGGAGGTGAAAAATAATGAGTAAGAAGGGCTTTACCTTAATCGAGCTCCTCGTCGTGATAGCGATAATCGCTATCCTCGCAGCCATTCTCTTCCCCGTTTTCAGCCGCGCCCGAGAACAGGCTCGAAAATCGGCATGCCTCTCCAACGCCAAGCAGATAGGCTTAGCTATCCAGATGTACAGCCAAGACTGGGACGAGAAACTGCCGAGCTGGTTGACGCCCTGTCACGGAGGTTCCCCAAGTGCTTTGACCTGGTGGGAGCAAATAGGTCCATATGTTAAGAATTGGAAGGTATACGAATGCCCGAGCGCCGGAGGCAACACCGAGTGGAACTCCAATTGCTGGCCGAGGCAGCCTGAACCAGGTTTCAGGAACAACTATGGCTATAATGTCTCGGTTATGTATCCACCAGGTTCAGTCGCCTCGCCAGGATGCCCTATCAGGGATAAGCCGATAGGGAGCTTATCCGCTATGCAAGCTCCTTCTGAGACGCTGGTCATCTCCGATTGTCTGCAGAACTTCATCCAACCTCACCAGACGGTCTCTGAGATATGGGGACTCCTTACTAATGTCATCCTGGCAAATATGTGGGGAGGTTCCTCGCCAGAGTTCACCTGTGGATGCCCGCCAAGCGTCGTTGATATGGAAGGAGCTGCGAAGAAATATACCAGACACACGGATGGAGCGGTGCTTATCTTCGCAGATGGACACGCAAAATGGTATCACTGGAAGCAGATTAGAGAGTACAGTAGGGGCGGAACGATTAGAGCGTGTGCTGCATCTATTTATTAGGCGAGGAGACCCTGGGGCGAGCCCCTTCCGGGGCTCGCCCCAAAAATAAAGCTGTTAACGACCTTACAACTAAAAAGCTCCTATTAGAGGGCAATTCGTATTTTTCTGGAAGTGGAAGAGCTTTTCCTCTTTACCATAAACTAAATTGCCATCTGTTTTAATAATTCTATTCTTTTCTGGATTGGAGGATGAGTGCTCCAAAGGTCAGCCCAGAATCCCTCATAATCGCCAATGCTTCTTTTCAAAGGGTCAGCGATGAAAAGATGAGCGGTAGCTGGGCTACCCAATTTCCCACCGGGCGCCTTGGATATCTTCTCCAAAGCGCTTGCCAATGCCAGTGGGTTGCGCGTGAACATAGCCCCGTGAGCATCTGCAACATATTCTCTGCTCCGTGAAACGGCGAGAAATACAAGCTTTGCAAGGATGGGCGCAATTATAAGCAGAAGGAGATAAAGTATAAAGAAGATACATCCTCCCCTTCCTCCTAATCCCTCCTCTCTGTCCCTATCATATCTGGTATAATACTGTAGTCGCCAACCTATCTCGCAAAGGATTATTATCGCTCCGAGAAGAGCGGCTGTTATCGTCATCGTTAATATGTCCCTGTTTCTGATATGAGCCATCTCATGCCCAATAACCCCTTGTAATTCCTCCCTGTTAAGGATATCAAGAAGAGCGCTCGTAACGCAGATGGAGGCATGCTGAGGGTCTCTTCCCACAGCGCAGGCGTTAGGGTTATCGCTGTCAATCACATAGACTCTTGGGCGGGGAATTCCCGCTGCTATCGCCATTTCCTCCACAACATTGAGGAGCATATGCTCCTTCACGCTCTCCAGATTCAATGGACGAGCTCCAAGCGAGTGAAGGATAAGGCTATCGCCCCGATAATAAGAAACGATGGTCTGAATGGTGGAGATAAAAACTGCAATGCAGGTGAATAAAGGAAAAGGAAAGTGTTCAGGGAAACGAAGATAGAAAGAATCTATCAGGAATCCGATGGTCCCAAGGAGGATGAAAAAGAGGAAAATAAGTAGGAAAGTCTTTCTCGTGTTAGATTCTGCTATGCTGTAAAAGGTGACGCCCATTGTTTTCAATAGAAAAAGGGATTATATCCTTAAATCAACGCTGGGCGGTTGTGTTTCTTCCTCTGGCACTTGGAAGAATGGTCTCGGTTGAAAGTTGAAAAGGCTGGCGATGATGGAATTGGGGAATATCTGGATGGAAGTATTGTAGTCCATAACCATATCGTTATAGAATTGACGGGCGAAGGCGATGTTGTTTTCCGTATGGGTGAGTTCTTCCATTAACCTTGCCACATTTTCATTTGCTTTCAGCTCAGGATAGTTCTCCACTAGTGCGAAGAACTGGCGGAGAAACCTGGTCAATTCACCCTCTGCTTGAGCAGCCTCTTCTGGTCCTCTTGCGGCTATTGCCCTGCTCCTCGCTTCCATAACCCTCTCCAAGGTCTCCCTCTCATACTGCATATAACCTTTGGTCGCTTCAACAAGATTGGGAATGAGGTCATGTCGTCTCTTCAATTGAACATCTATCTGACGCCAAGCGTTGTCAACCCGCAATCTTTTGCTCACTAACCGATTGTAAATCATTATCGGCCAGGCGATGAAAATCAGAAAGGCAAGAACTCCAATTACGATGGACACCTATTTCACCTCCGACTTAAATTATAATCTTTCCCTTTTAGAGATGTTAAGCTAAATATTGTATACCTTTCGCAATTGTAGTCTTGCACAATGGCTTATCTGGGGATAGAAATTTTGCTGAGTAAATAAAGCGAAAATTTCTATTAGGAAGCTGGCGGACTAATCTAATCCCTGCAATGGTGTTGCGCGATTTGTATCTTTTTAGCTCACACAGCTCGCAGGAATGCGATATTGTCACCCAGCTACTTTATAAGCACGCCTGCTTCCTTGGCTATTTGGCGAATGTAAGCGCCGGCAAGGAGGTACTCTTCCTCACTGGTCAGATGCTCCATCATCAGCGGTATATCGGGAGAAACTCGCTCCAATTCCCGGAGGAGGGTTTTATAATCAAGCTTTCCCAGACCCGGTCTAACCTCCTTTATGTGGACGATGAATTCTTCAGACATCAAAACATCCTTTGCGTGGCAGCTCTTGATATAAGGTCCGAGCTTCTCCACACACTCTTTTATAAATTCTGCGTTATGGAAATATCGTCTGGGGCTGTTTATCATATTGACTATATCCAGATGGACGGCGAATTGCTTTCTATCTATCGCCTTGAGGAGGCGGAGATAGCTATCAGGGGAATCGGGGAACATCCAGGGCATAGTCTCAAGGGTGTAAAATGTGCGTGTCGGTTTCACATCGTCTATTATTGCCCTCACCGTCTCAACAATCATCTCAAATGTCTCTTCCGTGAGGTCTTTCTCACAAGGACCATCCCACTTCTCCCCTCTTGAGCCAGCGATGTTGACACAACATTGGGCGCCGATTTTATCTGCGAGATATAACTGCCTCTTGCAAAGCTCTATGGCGGAGCGGCGGGTCTCCTCATCTGGGCTTAATGGGTTGCTCCAAGCTCCCACCTCGGCTATAACGATGTCCCTTTTCCTTCCTGCTTCTTCGTATGCCTTTATAATCTCCTCACCAGCTGAGCTATCAATCGGGCAGTAGGCTGCGCTATATCCATATTTTTCCAACAGGGAAAGCCATTCCTCTGGCTCCTTGTAGGTTCCGAAAACAGGTCCTCCTAATCTCATTCAATGATTTCTCCTTTACCTCTCAAGTTCCTTCAGATAATCCCTTACGGCGATGGCGGCTATCGTTCCCTCACCGCATGCCACAGCTATCTGCCGAATCTTCTTTGAACGGACATCTCCAACAGCATAGATTCCCGGATGTGAGGTTCTCATATCCTCATCGGTTATTATGTATCCCTGCTTATCAAGTTCCACGAGACCCTCAAGGAATTTCGTGTTGGGTAGGAAGCCCACATAGACGAAAACACCGTCAACCTTTATCTCTTTCTCCTCTCCCGTTTCCCTATTCTTTATAGTTATGGACTGCACGGCGGTATCGCCATTTATAGCGGTAACAATATGGTTAAGGAAGAATCTCACTCTGGGGTCCTTGCTCACCCTCTCCTGGAGAATCTTCTCGGCGGGAATGTAGGGGAGGAATTCCACAAATGTTATGCTTTTAACATATTTCAGGAGGGTTTCCCCTTCCTGAAGACCTGAGTTACCGCACCCGATTATCGCTATATCCTTATTCTGATAAAATGGACCATCGCAAATTGCGCAATAGGAAACGCCTCTCCCAATAAATTCTTCCTCGCCCGGCACATTCAATTTCTTGGGAACGCTCCCGGACGCTACAATAACCGTAGAACCTCTGTATGTCTCATAATTTGTTTCAACCTTGAAAATCTTATCCTCGTGTTCAATTTTTTTTACCTCGTTGAATTCCCTTATCTCTGTTCCGAATCTCATCGCTTGTTCTTTGAACCTTTTCATCAGCTCGACTCCACTAATTCCTTCAGGGAAGCCAGGGTAGTTCTCTACAAGCTCTGTCGTGGCCGGCAATCCGCCACAGATAGCTTTCTCAAGAACGAGGGTCTTCAGCCTCTCACGCGAAGTGTATATAGCTGATGTTAAACCAGCGGGACCTCCGCCGATGATGATTACATCGTACATCTCTTCATTCATTGTTGTAGCACCTCCATAAACATTATAATCTTTTAAAAGCGAATGCAGAAAAAATTTGAAAAATTCGTTTTTGAAATTTTATTTAAACCGCGATATTGCCATGAGCGCTCCACAAGCGAGGCTTAATATTGGCGATTTTAGAAACGGATTTGAATTCGCATTGTTTTCTAATAATATCAATGGAATGCGGAAAGAAGATATCCTCTCATATCGTAATCGCGATTCCTTGTAACTTCGGAAAGCTTCGGCAATTTCAGAAAGGATTATCAAATAGAGAAAGAAAGCACGATGAGTTATTAAAAGCGAGTCTCGCCCTTAAAATTTTCTAAAAGATATTGGATTTATGATGAGTATGTAGCCAAGCCACAAGAGAAGCCTGCGGTGTCGCTAAAAGCACTTTTTATTAAAGGTCGGATGCCTTGGAAGAAGAATATAGATGTAATTAGCAGATTTCCTTTCCCCGCTATCTTTTTACTTTGTTAAAATCCACCAAGTTGCTATTATTATCAAGAAATGTCTGGATTGGTGAAATACCTTCTTTGTATTCTCAGCCTAGTGCCCGTTATGGGTATGGAGGCTTCTTCCGCTCCTCAGAGCGAGGAAGTTTTCTGGCGAAATATCGGTCCTGGGGGCGGTGGGTGGATTCAATCACTTGCTTTTGATCCCAAAGACCCCAACAAGATTTATCTCGGCTGTGATGTTGGTGGATTCTATGTATCATCCGATTTTGGCAGACATTTCCAAATCCTCAACAATGGGTTGACCGATTACTTTGTGGAATGCATTGCGGTCAATCCTCGGAATCCAGACATCATCCTTCTGGGAACCCAAGGTGGAATTTACCGCACCACGGACGGTGGTAAATCCTGGAAGAGAATAAATCAGGGTTTTCCACCGCCACAACGGTATTCTTACTCTTCTCCTATCGGGGCTATTTGCTTTGATCCCAACAATCCTGACATCGTTTATGCGGGAGTAGGGCGTCCTCGTCAGGCAAGGGAGGGAGGGGATGGACAGGGGCAGGGTGCAATTTACAGAAGCGATGATGGGGGACTCGGTTGGTATCGTGTTGACAATAATCAATTGCCACCCGATGCGGTGGTGAGCGATATAGAGGTCAAGCCCGGGGATAGTTCAGTAATCCTCGTTGCCACAAATAAGGGAGTTTTCCGAAGCGATGACGGAGGCAAAAACTGGAAACCCTCAAATCAGGGGCTTCCTCACCTATTCGTTCAGGAAGTCGCATTTGCTCCCTCTCAGCCGAACAGAGTCTATCTAACCCTCCTTACCACGGCAAGGGGAGAGCAGAGTTGGAATGGTGGTATCTACAGAAGCGATGACTGCGGCAAAAGCTGGGTGCCCTGTAGTGATGGATTAAGCCAGCGAGTTGGCAAATCGCTTTATGAACAGGATAATTACAATGAGATAGTCGTCCACCCGCTAAACGCGGATATCGTCTACCTGGGCGGGAGGTCCTGGTGGGAACCCGGCGTTTTTAAAACCGTGGATGGAGGTAAAAGCTGGGCGTGGGTCTCCCGCCCTTCCCCTCCTGACTCCAATATGGATTACGGTTGGATAAATTTCTGGGGTCCTGCCGTTGAGTGCTTAGCGATTTCCCCAGCCGACCCCAACCGTCTTGCCTTCGGCACGAGCGGTCATCTCTTTCTCAGCGATGACGGGGGTAAAACCTGGCGAAACGCTTACTGCTCTGTCCTGCCAGATGGAAGGTTTAGGGGGAATGGGCTGGAGGTGACCTGCCTGAATTCAATTGTGCCTGACCCTACCAAGAGAAACCGCATCTATTTCTGCTACGCCGATATCGGGCTTCTCATTAGCGATGACGGTGGCTTAACATTCAGGAGGAGCTTTGAGGGTATGAAAGGGGAAGGAAATTGTTTTGCAGTGGCAATTGACCCTAAATCCCCCAATACTATCTGGGCTGGAACGGGTCAGTGGGCATGGAACGAGGGGTACATTTGCAAAAGTGAGGATGGAGGGAAGAGCTGGAGGGTTGTCGGCGATGAGAAAACGGGGTTGCCCAAGGGGCAGGTGCGAAAAATCATTATAGATTTAAAGAGCACGGTGGGTAAAAGGAGGCTTCTCGCTACTGTAAATGGGTATGGCTTCTTTGAATCAACGGACGGAGGGGAAAGCTGGCATTCCATAAATGGCAATCTGCCAGCGGAGGCGACAAAGCAACCCAGGGGGTTACTCTTGGACCAGAAAGATTCAAAGCATTTGATTGTTGCTTGTGGAGGTTCTCCCAAAGTTGCGGGCGTTTATGAGACATTGGATGGTGGAAAAAACTGGAAGAGGTTGAACCAGGAAAACCTTTTCGTTGATATCCAATATCTCTCCAGCGACCCGAGGGATTTCTCTAAGCTCTATCTCGCTGTCAGGGAATATTATGACCAAGATGAGCAAAGGATGTATCCTGGAGGGGCGTTCAAAAGCAAAGACGGAGGAAGAAGCTGGGAGAGAATTCTAAATTATCATTTCGTCTCCTCTATCACGCCCAGCCCCGTTGATGGACGCATAATCTATGCCACCACTACAGACCATCCCTATCATGACAATTGCGTCGCTGAGGGAATCTTAAAGAGCTCGGATGGAGGAAAGAGTTGGCGGAAGGTGAACAGCGGATTGAGCCATCTTAATATATCCTGCTTTGCCATTGACCCTTTTGAGCCATCACGCCTCTACCTTGGGACAGGCGGTAATGGCGCATTCATCGGTAGGGATTGGAGGATAAAGCCACCCTTGGATGGCGGTTTCTGGCAGATTACTACCTCTCAGGCAGGGCAATTTGCTCGGGATAAGGATATTGAAAAACTTGTAAGGGAGCTTGATAGGGTGGGGATGAAAGTTCACATAATCCAGTTTGCGGGTTGGGAGGTTGAGGGAAAGCTTCAAACGCTTTATCCTTCAAAGATTTATCGCCAGCTTGAGGAATGGAAGAACAGGGACCCAATAGAAGCAATCCTTCGCTCCGCGGACGAGTTGAAGGGAGAAGTTTACCTTGGATTGGCTCCCCTTTTGACAGCCGAGCCAAGCGAGGAACAGTTGCAAAAGTGGGAGAGTGATTCCTTAACTCTTTTGAAGGAACTGTGGGAACGCTACAAACAACATCCATCCCTTAAGGGATTTTATTTACCACCTGAGCTTCACTATGTTTCTCCCATAAAGCCAGAGGAATGGAAAAAGGTAATAGACAGGTTAGCCGAAGCGGTTCATTCCTTTTCGCCGAATATGAAAGTAATCGTTCCAGTAGGGCTATACCTGAAAAAGGTAGATTCTCACTGGAGGCGCGCTCTCCCAGATGTACTCGCTCCCTTTTGGCTCCCTGCTATAAGGGAAAGCAAAGCCGATGTATTCCTTTTGATAGATGGAATCGGAACGGCTTTGAGCGATTTCCAGAGCTCAGAGGATTGCCAAAGATGGCTGGCGGAGGAGTGCAGGATGGCGAAGAAGGAACTTTGGATTGAGGTTGAGGCATTTGATACGAGATATCGCTCCTGCGATATTGAGAGGTTCAAAAGACAAATAGCTATAGCCTTACCCTATGCTGACAGATTGCTGACATTTGATATCCCCCATTATTTATCCCCAAATGCACTCGCTCCAGATGGAAAAGAACTTTTCGGAGAGTATATCCAATGGATAAAGAGCAGGTAAATCCTTAGGAGATTAAAAACTACAAAGCCATAGTATCTATGCAAAGCAAAAAAGCTTGGCAGATAACATTCTTTTTTTTACCATACAGTTCATTAATTTATAATTTCAATAGATGCCCTATGAAGAAGACCTCGCTTTTGCTGTTCATATTTCTATTTTATATCTGTCTTTATGGGCAAACTGTTTCCTATAAGACGACCTGGATAGGCAACAGCTTCGGCGGTGGGGAAAAATGGGTGCAGGATTTCCTTGAAGGGATGTTTGTATCCCCTGATGGAACCGTCTATACAGCAAGTGTTTGGGATGAGGCGGGCAGAGAGTTCGGGTTTTATAAAAATGGGGATGTAGTTGGCTATTGCAAGGAAACTCATGGTTGGGGCACTCTTGGTGGCTACGCCATTACAGCCAATTCAAAATACATCTTCATCGCTCATCTTCAGGGGAATGAGGGTGGACATCTGCAGGGTAAGGAATACCCTCCAAAAGGTATGATTTGGGCTGGAATATCTCGCTACAATAAGGATGGAACTCTCGCTCCGTTCCCAAATGGCGGTGGGAGATTCGGAGCTATGCTAATACTCCATACCCTTCCCGAGCCAGCAAGAGCAGAAGATTTGGAAAATGCCCAGGTTCACGGTTTAGCTGCTGATGAGAAGCGCCTTTATGTCAGCGACCAGTTCGCAAATACGATAAAGGTTTATGATGTTGAGAAGATGGAGCTTTTGCGTCAGTGGAAAGTTGAGGGACCTCGTCAACTCGCTCTTGACAAACAGGGAACTATTTGGCTCATCCAGAAAGTTGGAAAGATATACAGAATAACCCGTTTCACTACAGATGGAAAGCAATTACCCCAGCTGATATCTTTCCCTCCCGCGGTTCTGCCTACGGCGTTATGTATAGATAACGCAAAGGGACGATTGTTGGTCACTGATAACGGAGAATCACAACAGATACTCATTTATGGTGACCTTGAGAAACAACCCAAGCTCATAGGGAAATTCGGAGAAAAGGGGGGAATTTATGGAGGAAAAAATCCAGGAGTTGTTGGACCTTTGAGATTTGCTGGCTTGAAGGGAGTTGGGGTGGATGATAGGGGGAATATCTATATCGGTTGTAGTCTTCCTTCTTGCGGGACGGTCATAAGAGCTTTTTCTTCTCAGGGAAAGCTTCTTTGGGAGCTTTTGGGGCTGGAGTTCGTCCACACCGCTGATGCTGACCCGGCGACAGATGCCCAGGATCTCTATACACCAACCAAACATTACAAGATGGACTGGAACAAGACAAAGCCGGGAAGCGAGTGGCGATGGTTCGCCCTTACAATCAATCCCTTCCGCTATCCTCACGACCCTCGTCTTGATAATCTTGAAGCTCCCCTCATACGCTACATCAAAGGGAGAAAATACCTTATCGTGAGAGGGATGTATGAACACGCGCTTCTAATCTACAGATTTGATGGGGAAATAGCGGTTCCATCCGTAATATTCTCAAGGGAGCATTGGAAAAGCGAGCTGTGGAAAAATGTTCCCCAACCAGGGAAGGGGCGCTGGATATGGAGGGATAAAAATGGCGATGGAGAATTTCAGGCGGATGAATTCTACGATGCGGACGGAGTGGAGGAACCAGAGTTCTGGGCGTGGTGGGTTGATGAGGAAGGGGGCGTCTGGTATGGGCTTCAAGATGGAAAAATCTACTATTTCCCCCTTTTGGGAATAGACCAATACGGAAATCCCATCTACAGCAGGGAAAAGGCATTGGAGTTTCAAATGCCACCTCCCCTCAACCATCTTCTCCGCATTGAATACCATCCCCAAAATGATGTTATGTTCCTCAGCGGCTACACCGAGGAAAATCCCAAGCGGGGCGGTGAATGGGGAATAGTGGGAACGGAGATACTTAGGTTTGATGATTGGATGAAGGGCAACAGGCAGGCTCGCTGGCGGGCGAAATTAATCTATGAACCTGAAGAAACCTTCATTAAAGCTTTCTGCACGGCGGGAGATTACCTATTTGCCGTTGAATGTAGAAGCGCCAAAGTGCATATCTACAGTTTGAAAACAGGGGAAAAGATAGGCGAGATGTCCCCAGGTCCCGAGGTTGCTTCGGAAAGCGGCTGGGTTGATTTCCCCGATGCCATTCGCGCCTACAAGAGAAAAGATGGAGAATACCTTGTGTCCGTTGAAGAGGATTGGAAAAACAAAGTGATTGTCTACCGCTGGAGACCAGCGAGAAATGAATAGATAGAATGAAGAAAATTTCACAGTCGGAAATAATTTTCTTTTTTATAAATAATCCGAAAAAGTGCTTTGAAAGTTTTTCATTTACTCGTTGCTTTTTCCTTCCTCAGACGCACCGGAGGGTCGTCTCGACTTCTTGACTTTTAAATGATAGGGAGTAAAATTCTTCTTGAGGGCAAACGATGGACATTGGGATAAGCGAGCTTCTTTTCATCTTTATACTTGCCCTGCTATTCTTCGGACCGCATAAGCTCCCCCAGATAGGGAGAGCAATAGGTAGAGCGGTGCGGGAATTCAAGGATGCCTATGAGAAGTTTATGAACGAGGATTTTGAGGAGCACAAGGAGCTACCGCCTGCTACGAAGCCTGAAAATCTTGATTCTGAAGAAAAGGAGGTAAAATAAGAAATGGAGTTTGGAAGATTGGGACTTCCCGAACTACTACTTATATTCCTCCTCATTATACTGCTTTTTGGTTCCAAGCGCTTGCCAGAATTGGGCAAAGCCATCGGGCAGGGGCTACGGGAATTCAAGAAAGCAGTAACTAATCCTACGGAAGAAGAGGAAAAGGAAGCCGAAAAGAAGGAGGAGAAACAGGAGTAAAGTTGTTCAATATCGCAAGAAGTAGAAACCCGCTTCCTTATTCGTTCTGAAGGAAAGCAAGTCTCTTGTCAGTTCATATTTTACCTCTCCTAATTCTTTCCCATCGCTTCCATAAGCGATTAAAGAAAGCTTTTCCTTTTCCCAACCTTTCGCTAATTCGTTCAACCTCAAACTGATGAAACATTCTCTCCCCATAGGGATGGGTATTATAAGTAGCCCTTCCTCCCTTTTCTCTATCCTCAAACAGCCATCGGTAAGAACCTTTCCGAAATCAACGATTTTTCTTTCTTTATTCAAACGAGAGGTATATTTCGCCGTTATGTCCTCCGGCAGTTCAGGGTGGAATTTCAAGGAAATTTTACCCTCATCCCTTTTTACCTCCAGCTTTCCCACAAGAAAGCTGTCCTTGCCGTTCCCCAACAAGACCCTTCCATTTTCGTTGTAAAGACCCAGGTAGACGAGGTAAACGCCCTCAGCGTTCTCGGGCACCTGAATCGTATAAGGTCCATCCTCTACCTTCATCCCTTTTTTCCACTGTGAAGTTGGGGTGGGGAGGGAGTGGTCCTGCTGGAATGCTATCTTATTTGCTCCTGGAGCGATGAAGTGGACGAAAGAGACGAATTCCCCTCTTGGTTCATCCTCAACCACCCAGCGATAGCTGATTTGAAATCTTCCCTTTCCCAAATCCTTGAATGAGGAAACGGAAGGGAATATTCTCTTATGGGTAGGAATATAGGTCTCGGTTCTCGCATCGCAAAAGATTCCCCATTCGTCCTCGGCGTAGTCAGCTATTACATTGTCTCTTTTCGCTGTATAAGCGAGCAGGTTTACACCTTTAGCTAAAAAACCATATTGGGGGATTATGAAATCACCAACTTTCCAATCGGCTTTACCCCTGTTAAGATAAAGTTTTGTCCCATTTTCATATTCAACGAGCATTCTATTCATCTCGTTCAGCAATGCTGCGCCCGAGGAGCTGACCCATTTCCCATCTATTTCGTAAAGGATTCTTTTCGGCATATAGGCACCATAGCTTCTCTGAATCGGTAGAGTGAGGAAATATTCCTTTAAGAGACCCGGAACGGTGTACATCAATTGGTGTCCAAGGAAGCCAATTCGCCCGAAGGCGAGGGTCATCATCCTGTATTCATCCCTTTCCTCCTCCGTCATCACTCTCTGATACCAACCAGGGTCGCTGTAGCCATCTATCAGCCATCGCTCATAGTAGCCCATACCGTGGTTGAGCATAAGAGGGTGAACCTTTAACAATTCAAAAATGGGAAGCATCGGTATTTGGCGTCTATTCAAGCCATAATTTGAGCCACCGTCATAATAGCCAGCCTCCGTGAAATCGCTCCCTTCACAGACGACCGGACCACCATAGGTATCCCTTAGTAAGGCATAAGCCTTCGTGTTAACTGTGTGTGTATAACTTATCATCGCCGCCCCTTCCGCATTAGCATCATAATCAACATTCCAGCTCGGCATTATGTCAAAATAGCCAGCATTGACATCGTAGCGTCTCTTTATCTCGGGAGAGAAGATTTTCTCATAATGGAGGAATTTAGAAGGTTTGAGAATCAGTGCTTGGATCGGTACACTCGCATTGAACCAGCCTTTTTGGAGGTTTCCCGCTGGGTCAAGTGCCACATCCTCTTTTCTGAAAGCTTCAGAGTTAGGGTAGTAATCGTAGTAATTCTCGTGGACGCAGAACCTGTGTCCGATTCTCTTCGCTTCCTCGCATAGTTTTCTCAGTTCCTCGTCCCCTCCAAGCGCCTTGTTGGCGGGCATAGTTGTGGGATAAGCGTTGTCGTATCCTTCTCTCTGCCAGTCGTGTTTTATCACCAGCAGGCTGTTAACCCCATATTTCTCAAGCTCTTTCAGATACTCTCTATCATCGGCGAATTTGCCCGACCAAACATCCAAAACCAGGCGTCCCGAGAGCTCCTTCAAATAAGGGGAAGGTGGATTGGGGATATTGGGAAGCACTTCTTCAAGATAAGGGGAGACGGTAAGGTAAAATATTTCAAAAGCAGGATTACGCTCCCCATTTGTCTTGGGAATGTATGTTGGCGAAGAACCATCACCCCCTATAGAGGAAGCTTTCGTTTTCCACCAATCGCAGAAGGAGGATAGGAAGACGGGCTCTACATATGCCACCTGTGCTAAGCCTTCATAAAGAAAAGGGATGAAAAGATGCCTCTGGGGAGAGACCGCGATATTTATTGAGCTAACTTTTGGTTCTGCTGAGGAAAAGGTCAGGATGAGCGATTTACCCTCAATTTTCACCTCAACATCTATCAAGCCCTCTTCGCCCTTGAACTCCCATCTCTCCTTTTCTCTCACAGTGCCCCCTTTCTCTTCAATCGCGACTTCCCTCTTCAGACCTTTCCTGCTCCAATCGACGACCTCCCCTTTTAGAAATAGGCTAACGCCACCACCGAAGGTAGGCTGGGGTATTTCCTTCCCGTTGAAGATGATATGTAAATTTTCCAGGGAGGAAAAGGGTGGCTTGAATATATATGCCAACTTGCAATCCTTTCCTTCATAGATGAAGCTGTAGGAGCCATCGTGATTTTTGGAGATTTTGTTGCTGTAGCTGAAACCAGAGGAGGGTCTCGGACTATTGGCGTTTATTCCCCAAAATTTGCTCATATCAGCGGTCTTTTCTCCATACCTTTCAATAATCGCCTTTCGCTTCGCTAACCGTTCCATTTCCTCAATTTTCCTCGCTTCCTCCTCATTACCAACAATTAATTTGAGCTCCCCCAACCTCGCCCAATCGTTGGTCGTATTCCATTTCTCGCCAGGATTAACGACAACCTTGAGAACGATTTTCTTACCGGCAAATTGGGAGATATCGATCTCTTTCCTAATCCATTCCTCGCTTCTAACAAAAATCTGGGAAACCAAGGACTCTTGTCCCCTATTTTTAAACAAAATTTTGAATATGACACCATCGCTTGCTGGCAGAGCTCCCCTCGCCAAAGCAACACGAAGATGGAGCTTTATTGGCTTCAGGTTGGGCAGGTTCAGTTCCCACTCGGCGAAGGTCTCTCCCGTAACGCCCCGCCAGGGCGGGTGCAAGAACCAGGGAGTGAGATCTCCCTCCCTCATCTGGGGGTAGCAATCCGCCCCCGTCTCCTCGTATCTTCCATACCAATAGGGAGGCATATATCTCGGTTTCTCCCCCCTTACCTGAAATCCCCAGCGAGGTGGGTACTCAAGGAGGTTTATTATCCCCTTCTTGGGAGAAATCATCTGCCCGAAGCAAGGAGCCAAAAGAAGAAACAGAAAATAAATTGACAAATTTTTAGAGAAACGGAACCTCATTTTCTTTTCCTCCCTTAATCTTCATTTTACCCGATTTTCAAATTTTGTGCATAATCCATTCCAGCGAGAGGGTTAATTCAAAGGAGCGAAGATATGGAGCTTGTGGACATTTGTATTGTTCTATGAATAAAGCTATGAACTCCGAAAGGTAATCGGTAAGTTAACTTCCTTCTCTTCCCTATCAAAGTTGACAATTTAAGGATTTCCATAGGGCAACTTACTCATTTGGGTAAAGGGATTTTAAAGGTCAGATTGGCTTGCAAAGAAAATTTTTATTGCACAATTTTTAAAAGGTAGTATCATTTAAGTGTTAGGTTAAAGGGTGAGAGAAGTGAGGCGCTATCTGATTAATCTCATTCTCTCTCTCTCTCTCTCTCTCGGAGGAGTATTGCTCCTTGGGGGAGGCTCCCTTGATTACCTCCAAAAGCTGAAATCCCTTAACCTCGCTCCTAAAAACTCCCAGCTTGGTAAGTTGGAGAACTTAAAAATCCATTCCCTTCTTTTCCGTAAGTATCCCATCATCTGCGATAACAAGGAAATCGGCTATCTTCTCCTTGATGATAAGGGTAGGTTGGCTGAATTCAATCTCCCTTCTTTGGAGAAGTTTGTGAGAATAAAGGATTTCCCTCGCTTTACCTTCTTCCTCAATAGCCACGCAACCGCCTCAGCCATCCTTTTAGCCCAGCTCGGCTTGGGTGGAAAGGAACCGGAGAAAGTATTCATAGCTTCCCTGAATGTCTTCATAGAGAAATGCCTCTGCAATCTCCCTGGCAAACCACTGATATACGACATAGGGAAGGGCTTGCGGGATTTCGCAAAATATAAGGGCAAGGATTTGGAGGTAAGGGAGATATACAAGCTCAAAAGTGGGGAAAATCCCCTTGATTTCTATAAAAGGGAGATTTCCTGGGGAAGAGCGGCAATCGTCAGCTTCATCTATGATAGGGAAGGGAGAGAGCCAGATAGGGCTAAGGAGCGAAGGGAGGCTGATTCCTATGTCGGAGTGGGCTATCTCTCCCTTCCCTTGGAGGGAAAGGAAAACATATTCCTTCTTCTCTACGATGGCAAGTCCCTCCTGGCGAAAAGCTACGAGGGGAACTACACTAACCTCATAATCCTGGGGGCGAGGCTCAAATGAGGAAGCTCACTTTCCTTTTCTCCTTCCCCTGCTATGCTTTGACGGTTCACATATTCTACAGTCCAACCTGTGGTGATTGTCAGAGGACGCTGAAATTCCTTGCTGAATTGGAGAAAAAGGAGAAGATAAAGATAATCAAACACGACCTATCCAATCCCCAGAATATCGGACTTTTACTCCAATACTATAAATCGTACAAGATTCCCGAGGAGAAATGGGGAGGGACACTCGCTCTCTTCGTCTCCTCCCATTGCTTCACAACCTATGAGGATATAAAGAAAAACCTCCCAATTGTATTGAAAGAGCGGGAAAGAGCTCCTCCCAAGCTTTCGTTCAAGCCATCTCTTCCTTCACTTTCCATATTTGCCATTCTCTCCGCTGGTTTGCTTGATGGAATTGACCCCTGTGCCTTCTCAATAATCGCCCTCTTATTCACGCTCTTAACGGGTCTTTCTCGCAGAAGAATCCTCTATCTTGGCTTCTTTTATATTCTTGGCTCATTCATCGCCTATGGACTTTTGGGGGTGGGGCTATTGCAGATAGTGAAGGGGATATATGCTGTTTCACTTTTCTCCAGGATTTTCCCGCCACTTATGTGTCTTTTGATGTTCATCTTTTTCCTCATAACGCTTCGTCAGCCGGCGGTGTGCAAGGGGGAGGGCTATGTTTTCCCCATCCTCAACAGGATGAGGCAATCGATTTCTCTGGTGGGGGAAGAGGTGGGAGCTATTGGGTGTAAGGGCGCTTGTATGGGAGAGGAGGTTTTTGCTTTTATTTTTCCTTTCAATGTTCATCTATTTTCTTCACAAGACGGTGGTGAGCTTACTATGAGGGCGGAGGAGTTTCTCAAGGTAAGGTACAAGATGGAGGAGGAGCTGGCAAAGGCACTGGCGAAGAGGTTGGAGGGGAAGGATGAGAAGGAATGGGATTATCATTGCATAAAATGGCTTCTTAAAGCATTTGGTAAGGATGAAGCTTGGGAGTATATTTGGTGGCGATGCGAGGAGACGGTCAGAAAAGCTATAGGTTTCTATTTCAAGGGGAGAAAAGGCTTAAAGAAAGTGGATGGGGAAGATGTTTATTGCGAAATAAGGTTGGAGATATATAAGAGCATAGAGAAGTTCGGTGGCAAGGGAAATTTTGATAGCTTCATCTGGCGGATAAGCGAACGTGTGATAAAGAGATGTTTGAAGAATTTGAAAAAGTGGCGAAAAACAGAGCTCTCTGGCGATATGAGCAAATACACCGAGGAAGAGGCGAGCAGTGGTTTAGAATTAGAAGAGGAGATAGAAGATCTGAGAATGGCTATTCCTTGTCTTCCTCCAATATATAGGGTAGTGGTAGTTTATTATTTGGAGGGTTATTCCTATGAAGGGATGGCGAAGTTGCTTGGCTGCCCCAGTAGCACTGTAAGGTGGAGGTTTTCCAAGGCTTTAAAGCTACTAAAAATCTTGTGTAATGGAAATTTAGAATAAAAGCGCCAACGAAATTCGTAAAAATTGGCACATATATATATAAACACTAAGTAAAAAGTAAAGGAGGAATGTGAAGTGCGGTATACGGTATATTGCTTTCTCGTCCTAATATGTATTCTGTTGCTGGGTAGTGCTATCCCAACGCAATGCATGGCGCTACTAAGCGACGAGGTGATGGCGAGCATCCGTGGTGCTTCGGGGCCACCCTACTGCGGAACGGAAGCGCTGTGCGCAGCCTATCCAACTTGTATACCTGGTATAGGTGGATGCGTAAAACTTCCGACAAGCTTACCCGGGTTACAATCAAATCCTAATGATAATATGGCGAACGAAAAGGGTTATCAATGCGGAGTAATATGGGCTAAGGATTGTAAAGATGTATCAACACAAGGTTGTGGAGGTTATATAGTAAATAGTGTTGACCCTTAGATAGGTAAATTTTAAAATCTTTTTGTAAGAAATATTTAAAACCTATGGAGGGAGGTAGGTTTATAATGTTTATCGAAAATATAAAAAGGAAGAAGATAGTGTGGTTGATTTTTATAGGGCTAATAATTGGGGAATGGGATTTATCTTTGGGGAAAGATATAAAAGAACAAGCGAAGACGGTCTTTCTTTATCAACTTTCCTATTTTCAGAAGCTTGACAGCTTAGAATATACCTCCACTCTAACGATGCAAGATGCTGAACTTGCAGATATACCCTACAGCGATGTATTCTTTGTTCTGAAAGGAGATAAATATTATCGCAAGGTGGTGATGAAAGGAACCAAGGGTGAAGAGAAAGGGTTAATGATAAATAGTTTTAATGGTGAATCGTATCAATATCTTTATAAGATGGGGATTGAGCAGAAGGGAATTCTAATCTTTTCTTCCAATCCGCTTAGGGATGATACAGCTTCTTATGATGTTCTGCTGGAGCTTTACTCTTTCGTTTATGCTCCAAACGAAATTCCCCGTTTCGCTACACTGAAGGAAAAAACAACTTGGGAAAGGCTTGTTGATGGAGTCGCAGCTTATTCCGAAGCGGAAATGTTCGGACACAAAGGTGTGAAATTAACTTTGCAAAAACCGAAAGTGAAGATTGGTGAAGGAGATGCAGCGTATTACCAAGGAGAAACATACGAAGTATTTTTCGCCTCTGAGTTTACTTATTTCCCTTTATACATCTACAGAAGAATACAAGTTTCACCGATTGGGGAAAGCCAATGGGCGCCCACAGAGATATCAGAAGAGCTCAAAGTAACAGAGGTAAAATCCATTGAGAGTACTGTTTTTCCTCTGAAAATTGAGAGAATTTCAAAGGACAAAAATGGGGAACTAATCGGGAAAACTATTTTTAAAATTGACACCAAAAGTTTGAAAATTAACAAGTCGGTAGATGAGAAAGTTTTTACCATTCCACGAACAGGGGTAGGAATGATTGTAAATGAGGATACTGGAGAAGTTATTCGCGAGTAAGCTCTTAAACGAGGAAGTAAAATTTTTATTATTGTTTTTCCTTTTAGGCGAAATAATCTATCCCGCAGAGGTAACCCCTAAAAGCTGTGGGATAAGAAGCTTGTTTAGGCTCTGTGATATAATGGGGAGGAATCTAAGCGAAGATGAAAAGGAAAGAATAGTGAGAGCTTATCCACAGGCTGAATGTAGTATGTTAGATATAAAGAAAGCGGCTTCCAAATTAGGAATTAAACTGATAGGTGTGCAAGCTACTTTGGAGGAATTGGAACAAATCCCTGGGCCAAAAATTCTGCATCTGAAAGACCCGGAACATTTTATAACTGTTTCACGCTTTTCTCCGATGTGGGTCCAAGTGATTGGGAGATGGAAGGTTTATAGCGTTCCCCGAGTTGAGATTTCCTCACGCTATACTGGATATGCGTTGATTTTAGAGCCTAAATCATATACCAATGAGGGTGGTCCATATTTGCATTTAGAGGAATTCCACTTTGATGTTGGAGAAGTAGAGAGGGGAAAGCAAATACAACATACTTTCCTTATCTCCAACAAAGGGAAGAGCGACCTCCTTATTTCGCCTCAATCAGAGTCTTGTGGTGTCCCTTATATATTAGTGGAGAAAAAGGTCGTGCCTCCAGGGGAAACGACACAAGTAACGGTAAAATATATCCCCTTGTTCCCAGGGAGAATAGAGCTATCCGCTAAGCTGCTTACCAATGACCCTTCTCAGCCGGTCGTTTTTTTGACCATAAGCGGAAAAGTTCCCTATGAGGTTGAGGTCTTGCCAAAAAGCTTGGAGCTCCATGGTGGAAAAAGGCACCCTATTAGCGGTAATGTCAGAATTACTCTTCCATCGGATGTTGAAATAAAAGAAGTGAGAAGCGAAAAGGGTCTTTTTCTTATAAATCTGATTAATTTGCGACGAGAAACAAACAGGGGAGAGGAAAGCGAAAAGGATAACAAGCTTCAAAAAAATAGCATAGATGATGTTCAACTTTGGCAATTGAGGCTCTCTTATCGGGGTAACAACTTTCCAGGCAAGTATCATGATGATTTGTTCATCCTTACGACATCTCGGAATCAGCCTCTCATTACTATACCAGTGGATATCTGGGTGCAGGGGGATTTAGAGATATGTCCTTCCTTCGTATTTTTCGGTTTTCTAAAAGTTATGCAAACTTCGTCGCGGGATTTATATGTTCACTCAATTAATGGGACTTCCTTCCGGTTAAAGGGAGTTAGATGTTCCCTCTCAAATGTTTCTTTAGATGTCTGCAAGATATCTAACGAAAAGTGGCGCATAACTGTCTACTTGAATGCAGACAAAAAGGGGGTTATAGAAGGTGTATTGGAAGTCCTCACCGATGTCCCAGGGGAAGAAATTTTAAATATACCAGTTTATGCACATATTCTTGGGGAAGGAAATGATTAGAGCACAGAGAGTTTTACTCCTGGTTGTTTGCCTATCGCTGACATATATTGGAGTAGCAAGGGGGCAAGGGACATCCTTTTTCATCTACACTTCCCTTAAAAAGGCGGGGGAAGAGTTTAAGGCTTATCAAGATGCGATGAAAAATGGCAAGTGGGTAGATGCCCAAGTGGCGCTTGAAAAATGCTTGCTAAATGTTCAAGGAACCCTTATAAGGCGCCTTATCTGGGAGGCAGTATATTATAAGCGGGCGTCTATGAATCCTGCGAGAGCCCTTAAGATATGGTGGGAGTTGCTCCCAAAATATCCCGAAAATGAAACAATACGCGCTCTCGGAAGAGAAGCAGAAGCAAAACTACAAATTCTTTTAGGGTTTCCCAATAACTCCATTCAAGTTGAAAAATCTAAACATATTTTTCCTGCTCCTAAAATCCGCCCAGAAGCCTACCAAGTGCTTAAGGAAGCGCTTCTTATTCAAATTGAATCAGCCATAAGTGAGGCAGACGGAAGGCTAAAGGAACTTATTTCAAATGTCGACGAACTGCGTTGGCCTTTGATAATAGAGAGGCATCGGTTATATCGTGAAAATGCTAAAGTCGGCTAGCGCGGGTTTACTATTTTGTCTCGGGGACCTTTATTTGGAAAAATTCGACGATAAAGAACGGGCAAAAGTTGCTTACAAGAGATGCATAGAGCTGTATCCGGATACGGAAGCTTCCCTTTTAGCTTATCTAAAACTCCAAGGGATAAATGGGAAGTAGGTAGAATGGAGGAGAATATTATGAAAAAAACACCAATTAAATGGCAATTTTATTTTTTCCTCCTGAACGCTCTTGCCTTATCACTTGCCCAGAAAGAAATCTTGCAAGAAGGAGAAATTAACTTCCAAGCTAAACGATATCAAGAGGCAATAAACAATTTTTCGGAGGTATTAAAAAGAACCGGCTGGAATGAAAATATTGCAAAAGCTAATCTTCGGATGGGGCAATGTTATTTTGCTTTGGGAAACCCCAAGCAAGCGCGCAAATATTTTTCAAGAGCTTCCCGTTGGAAGGGCGAAATCGGGACGAGCGGGTTCCTTGGCTTGGCAATGTGCGATATTGAAGAAGGAAAATATGACTCGGCTATAGAGTCTCTTACATCCCTTATAGGGCAAAAGCCCCCCAGAGATATACTCGCCTACGCTTATTACAATCGGGGCATCGCCTTTGAGAAGAAAGGATGGTTAATAAAAGCTTTGCAGGATTACCAGGAGGCGCTAACCTTAGGAAGCAAAGATGAAGCGCTTTTATCTTCCGCCAAAGCTCGTCTTTTAACCGTGCAGTCAATCTATGAACAATTCAAAAAAGAAGAACAAGTTTTTTCACTGAAGATTAAAGAAGTATCAACACCTGATTTAGCAAGGGATTTGTATCACGAAATGGCGAGGAAATACGCAGAGATTGGAGAGGTTGAAAAGGCGATAGACTGTGAAATGAGGAGCTTAAATTACTCCACTGACCCAAACTACAATGCTGGTGCTTGGATGAATATCGCTTGGCGTTACTTTTTAATTCGAAATTATGATAAAGCGGCGGATGCCTTTAAGAAAGTAGCAAACGACTATCCCCAAAGCCAATTTACAACCGAGGCGCTTCTCCGGGCTGGTGATATGTATTCCTATGCTAAAAAATTAGACGAGGCAATAGCTGCTTATCAGGAGTTTATAGAAAAGTTTCCCGGGGATACACGGGTCCCATCCGCCTTAGCTAATATCGCTTGGCGCTACTCGGAGAAAGGGGATTGTGAGAAAGCAGCACAATTATTCTTTAAAATCAACGCTGAGTTTCCTGATAGCATAGAGGGAACAGAGGCCCTATTGTATGCGGGAGATATGCTTGCTCGACTTGGCAAAACCGAAGAAGCAATCAAAATATATCAAGAATTCTTGCAAAAATATCCAAATAACCCAAAGTGCCCCTACGCTTTGATGAGCATTGCTTGGCGCTATGCGGAGTTGAAAGATTACGATAAAGCGGCTTTGTTCTTCAAGAAAACGGCTGAGAACTTCCCCCAAGCTGAGTGCGCTCCAGAGGCTTTAATAAGAGCCGGTGATATGTTATCTTCATTGGGAAAAAACGAGGAAGCTATGAAATTCTATGAGAGATTTATAAAGCTTTTTCCCGATGATGAAAAAGTTCCCGCTGTAATGATTAATATCGCTTGGTTGCATTTCGCTCAAAGGCATTACACGGAAGCAGCGGAGTGGTTCAAAAAAGTTGTGGATGAATATCCGTTCACAAAAGAAAGCAAGGAAGCTCTCTTTAGCTTAGGTGATATGTATTCGCTTTTGGGAAGGAACGAAGAGGCAATAAAGGTATACGAGGATTTTATTCTCAGGTACCCCTCTGATGAAAAGGCCAACTCTGCACTTATGAACATTGCCTGGCGGTATAGAGCGGGACGAAATCTCCCAAAAGAGAGGGAGATATTGAAAAGACTAAATGAAAGCCTTCCAGATAGTGAGCTTAAATGGTATACCCTCGCACTTTACTATGAAGACGGCGAGCAGTATAAGGAAGCGCTTGATGCCTACAGCAAAGTGCTCAATTATAATGGAGATTATCGCTTCCTCTCACTTATAGGAACAGCGGTGTGTGCTTATTTCGCGAAAGATTATGAGATAGTACTCCAAGCGGTAAAATATGCCATCACAGATTACCTTGATATAGAACCAATGGCGGTAGCCGAGCTATTGGATTTTCAAGCTCTAAGCTATCTTGCTCTTAACTATGATGAAGAAAAGGATAGATCTATTACTGTTTCCCTGTTGAAAGAAAGAGCAGAAAAATATCCTCACACCCCAAAAGGAGCGGATGCTTCATTAGCGATAATAGACATTTACTTTTTAACCGGTCTTGAACAGTTAGGATATGAAGAGTATGAAAAATTAGTATCAAATTATAAAAATACTTCACCAGAAATAGTGACGGCTGCGCTGGAGGTCATTACTCCATATCTATATTCTATAGGAGGGAAAGAAAAAGTAATGAATGAATATACCAAACTTAAGGATATACTCACCTCCTCCACCCTCTTGTGGCTATCATCTTTCTTTGGCGAAATGGGAGACATGCAAGGAACGATTGATGTGCTCCAAGGAATTGTTAAACAGTATCCTGAAAGTGAAGATAGTGTTGTGGCATTAATTGAGGAAGGGAAATGTTTCTGCTATAGTGGAAAAAAAGACAGAGCGAAGGAAAGTTTCCAAAAGGCTCGCAATGCCAAATGTGGGAGCTTTGCCTCAGCAACAGCGAGTTTTTGGTTGACGCTATTGGAAAATTCAACCCCTTAGAGTCATTGGATAAAATGTCGCTCTTTACCAAAAAATCATTTTGTTCGTGTTACTTATCATTAATAGTTTTTTTTCTAATGATGCTAATCCCCTTATATGCTTCTCAGCTTGGGGAATCCCTTACCCAAAATTCGCAAATTCCCAAAGTAAGATGGGAATTGCCAAGCTTGAAGGTCAAGGGTCCACCTTCTATAGGTAATAACGGAGTAATTTATGCTTCATCACAGGAAAGGGTATCTTTACGCGGTTGACACTATGGGCAGGATTTTATGGAGATTTGATGCGAAATGTCTTTCTATTTCTCCTCCAACTTTGGGAGATGCAGGAGAAGTTTATGTTGCTAGCTGGGATGGTTATATCTGCGCTGTGAACTCTACAGGTGAGTTGATATGGAAAGTAAAAATAGGTAGGAAAGGAATCTATTCTCAACCCACGATAGGCGGCGATGGAACAATCTATGTGGGAGGCGGGGAGGGCGAAAATTACATAGGATATGTATTTGCCCTGACCCATCAAGGGGTCCTTAAATGGCAGGTAAGTGTGGATAGAACAGTTTTGGCGTCTCTTGTGCTCGATTCACATAGAACGATTTATGTAAGTTCTTTGGGAGGTTATCTTTACGCCATATCTCAAGATGGTGAAATAAAATGGAAGCTAAAAATAGGTTCCCCTATTCCTTCATCTCCCATCATAGGGCAAGGGGGAACAATATACATCGCTACTTGGGATGGCTATCTTTGTGCAGTTAATCAGCAAGGAAAGCTTATGTGGAAGATAAAACTCAAGGGAGGTGGTGCCTCTCTCGCAATAAGTAAGGCGGGTGATATCTTTGTCTCTACCATAGTAGGGTTTATTTATGCATTTGGACCAAATGGGGAGCAAAAGTGGAAACTTCAGATTGGAGAAGTTGGAAATAGCTTCCTTACTTTAGCCGAGGATAACACTCTTTATATATCTGCTGGAAGGAAATTGCTTGCTGTAGAGCCAGAAGGAAAGATTAAATGGGAAATGGAGTTTGGAAAGGGCGCCCAACTTGGACACCCTGTTATAAAGGGTAAAACATTATGTGTAGGCATCCCCGCTCTTTGTGGGATAGATATACCTTGACATTTCTGCTGAGAGGTGAATAATTAAGAAGGTATGCAAGAGGAAAGAGAGAAACTCTTGCGCTTTGCTTATATTTATTTCAAGAAGGGCGACTACTATTCTGCTTTATCGTCTTGCGAAAAATGTCTCTTAAACTATCCCGATGACATAGACGCTCTTGAACTGATGGGCGATATAAAAATGGAGCTGGCAAGGTGGAAAGAAGCGAGGGATTGCTATGAGAGAGCTCTCAAACTTGAGCCCTCTCGTAGAGAGATAAAAAGGAAGCTGGAAAAGGTAGAAAGGAACCTGAAAGAAGCCGATGAACTTTTAAAGGAGATGCAACAGCCTGGAGATGGTTATACAATTGGAAGAACCTCTATAGGAATTGCTGAGAACATAGAAGGCTTTCTTTGTTATCTGCTTCCCGCCATATTCCCCATACTCGTTCTTCTATTGGAGAAAGAAAGCAAGTTTGCCAGATTCCACGCCATTCAATCTCTTCTATTATCCGCCGTTCTATATATATTGCGTCTACCACTTGGGATAATCCTAAATCTATTTCAAGCCCTGCGCGGAGCTTCCTCGAGCTCAATTGTTCTCTATGTGTTGAATACCCTTGTAGGTGGTATCATATTTCTCATTTGGGCTTGGCTTGCCTTTGGAGCCTTAAAAGGCAAGAGAAACAAGCTTCCTTGGTTGGGAGACTTAGCGGAGAAGTGGGCTAATTTGTAATGCTTTTACAAGCGGAGATTATCCGACAGCAGTGCTATAAACTTGATGGTCTGTAAAATAGAAGCTTTGACCCAGCGATATGTTCTGCACCCTCTTTACGCCGACTCTTATGACACCCAGCCGGAGACCAGTTCTTACTCTCCGCTTGATGTTTCCTGGGACCTTGTTCAAACGAGAAAGAAAAAGATATATTCGCCCTTTTCCCTGACATCTACAAAAGGTAGTTCTTTTTCAGTTATAACTTCCTTTAGGAAAAGTGCGGTGGCGTAAAAAGGCGGGAAAAGGAAATCTTTAATTAGTGTGCCATTAAAGCCATATAAATCCCCAAAAATCTACATAAGATTTAGTGCGAAATAACTTTTAAGCAGTCGTTTTCTCCCTTTCCTTCGCTTCCAGCAAGTCAATCCCCGAGATTAAATAGAGTTAGTTCGCTTACTTAAAGGGAAATTCCTCTTTGAATGCTTTGTAGTCGTGCTTCTTTCCTTCTACTTAGGAATTCCCTCTGCTTTTTGTCTTTGGGCCTCTGAATGGAGCGTTCAACCGCCTTATCAACCTATGCATACTGAATAATAAAGAGAGGAGGTCAAATGTAGGATAACACTTTATCAGCTTTTATTGCTCTATCCTGTGATAATGCACGGGTTATATCCATAAAAGTCAGATCTCTATCATCCAAATCTTTATCTGGAAGTATTAAAATCTATTGACTATTTTCTTATTTATTTAGAATTTTTTAAAAATAAAATGCCGTCTTTCCTCAAAAATAAATTGCTTTGAAAGCTTGTTCTGTTTATTCATTGTTATACCTCCTTACCTTTATTTGATATGATTTGTCAA